>JAWWAG010000082.1:0-8526 GCA_033721795.1 Methylophaga sp.
AGAACAATGCGACTATCGCGCAGTATTCGTTTTTGTTTTTCAGACCAACGTTTATCAGCGATGGGCGCTCCGGCCAGATTAATGACGAAATCGATTTGCTGGCCATCAGAAATTTGCTGTAAATCATCGACTGCAGTGACTTTATCACCGAACAAACGACCAACTTTGTTGATATCACGGCTAAGAATAATGACTTCGTGACCTTTGCCAAGCAGCTTTTTGCTTATGGCACGGCCAATTAAACCGGTACCGCCGGTCAGCAGATAGGTAGCCATAATGCATCCTTGTAATTTCAATTAAATAATAGAGTGCCATGTTGCGGTAAAGTTTATGTGAAGCTTATGGTTACAGTCAGCTTACTCTCGTACCTTTAAACAATGAAAGTCGCTAGAATCACTTGAAAGCAACGGAGGCTTTGTGGACTGGAAACGTCTCATATTACTGAATAGTCTGGTGGCGGCGGCTTACTATGTGACAGCATGGTTATTATTACCGCTAGCTATGATGCCCGTTAATGTCATACCGGTCTGGTTGCCAGCGGGTATTGCCATGGCGGCAGTGCTTATTTGGGGCTATCGCTTATTACCTGCGGCTTTTATCGGTGACTTTCTGGTTGGCTGGCAGATCTATATACCAGTCGATGTCAACGGCTGGTGGTTATGTGTCTTATTGGGTTCTCAGGCGCTATTACAGGCATGGCTCGGTCGGTTTTTACTAGAAAAGTTTGCGGTCTGGCCATCAGCTTTAAAAACCGATAGCGATATCGTACGTTTTTTTCTGTTGGCAGGACTTATTGCTGCATTACCACCCGCGCTGTTGTCCGCCGGTTTACAGTCGTATTTTGGTGTACTGCCATCGACAGACTTGTGGCAGACTTTGTTGATTTGGTGGTTGGGAGGGGCGCTGGGCGTCGTGATTCTGACGCCGATAATACTCATCTTTCTGGGGCAACCAAGTTCAGAGTGGCGATATCGCCGGTTTAGTGTGGCTGTGCCAATGTTACTGCTGCTGGCGCTGCTGTTGGTGATTTTCTGGCAGACCAAGCAGCATGAGGTTGAGGTCAGCCAACAGCGGTTTGAAGCGAACGCTAAACTGGCTCACTCCTTGGTAGAAAAAGAACTGGATTTTCATGCTTTACTGCTGCAATCAATGCGTTCGTATTTTTTGCATAGTGAAGAAGTGACTTTTGCTGAGTTTTCCGCGTATCTCGCGGATTTCAGCCAGCATCGACATGATGTGACAGCCGCGCTGTGGATCGAAAAAAATACCATTGATTCGCAAACACCCTATTGGTTGCGTTATATCAAGCCGGTTAAGCAAAGTAACAAAGTGTTGCCATCACTGGCTGGCAGGGCAATGTGTCAGTCAGCTGGAGACAGAAAGCTATGTGACGAGGTCTGGCGAAGCCCGGCAAGCTTAAAGGTCAGTCCTGTCTTTACTGATCTGACAGCAGAGCTCCCTGGCGAATTTATGTTTTTGCTGGGGGTACGTGACGGGGTTGGTCCGCTTTCCGGACTGGTTGTGCATATTTTTGATTATGACAATTTTTTTGCGCCTTTGGCAGCATCCGAAGTCAGTCACTGGGTTGAATTTTCCGTCATTGGCAGTCATAAAGGAGCACCTTTATTCCAGACTGCGGGGTTTAATCAGCAATCATCCCAGATGCCAAACCTGCATTTAGATGAAGTCTTGGATAACAATCTCACCTGGCATTTTCAGTATCAGCCTTCAGCATATTATTTACAAACTTATCAAAGCTGGTCGGTTTTCGGGATTATCATCAGTGCTTTGATTTTATTCAGTTTTATAAGTGCCTGGCTGATGTCACAAAGTGGCCGGGTATTACAGATCCGTGAGGCAGTTAATGAAAAAACCCAGGCGCTGGAACAAAATTTCCATTTGCTACGTAAAAGTGAAGAAAAATACAGACGTTTAATTGAAAACATAAAAGATGAATATGTTTTGTATTCGCATGACGTAAATGGTGTATTCACATACGTCAGTCCGTCCGTGAAGTCGATTCTTGGCTACCACCACACGGAGCTGTTGCATCATTACGATAATTATTTACCGGATACGGAAATAAACCGTAAGGTTGCTGGTTATACTCGACAAACATTGTCAGGCAAAACCATGGCCTATGAAGTGGAAATGCTCGATAAGTTTGGCAAAGTTCATTTGCTTGCAGTGAAAGAAATGCCAGCCTATAACGAACGGGGTGAAATCATTGGCGTTGAGGGGATATTGCATGACATTACCGCGCTGAAAAAATCCCAGCTGATGCTGGAAAAACTGTCACTGGCGGTCAAGCACAGTCCTAACGCGATTATCATTATGGATAGGGATGGCATCATTGAGTATGTTAATCCGAAATTTACTGCGATAACCGGCTATCACGCTGAAGAAGCCGTAGGCAAATGGCCCGATTTGATCAATGCCGGTGATGATCCGCAGGCATTGCATGATGAAATGTGGCAAACCATTCTGGCGGGTCAGGAATGGCGTGGTGAAGTTCAAAACCGCAAAAAAAATGGTGATTTGTATTGGGCACAGGAATTGATTGCACCAATGCTTGATGCCAATGGCCGGGTGAGTCATGTGGTGGCGACCCAGGTGGATATTACCGAGGCCCGGCGACTTAATGAAGAGACCTCTTATCAGGCCAGCCATGATTTGCTGACAGGCCTGATTAATCGGCGGGAATTTGATCTGCGCTTACACCGGGTAATTGAGTCCTCACGGCTGGATCATGGTGAACATGCGCTGTGTTTTATGGATTTGGATCAATTCAAGGTGATCAACGATACCTGTGGCCATATTGCCGGTGATGAGTTGTTGCGTCAGGTTGGCGCTTTATTACAGGCGAATATTCGTTCCCGCGATACCATTGCAAGACTGGGAGGGGATGAGTTCGTCATCCTGATGGAGCATTGTTCAATTGAGCAGGCCTTCAAAGCGTGTGAGGGTGTGCTCGGTTTGCTGCAGGATTTTCGTTTTTATTGGGAAGGCTACAGCTTTACTATCGGTGCCAGCATCGGTCTGACGGTTGTTGATGTGCATACCAAGGATGTAACCGAGGCAATGCGAAATGTCGATAATGCTTGCTACGTAGCCAAAGATGCGGGTCGTAACCGGGTAGAAGTGCATACTGAAGACAGCGCCCTGTTAAAACAACGGCGTGGTGAAATTCAGTGGAGCGCTGAAATTAATGAGGCATTGGATGAGGATCGCTTTTTACTCTATGTCCAGCCGATCGTACCGGTTAATCCTGAGAATGGGGCACTGAGTTATGAGATTTTATTGAGATTGCGCCGACGCGACGGCAGCTTATCACCGCCCGGTGCCTTTCTGCCGGCAGCCGAACGTTATAACTCGATTACCCGTATCGACCGATGGGTCGTCAACAAAACATTTGATTGGTTGAGTCAAAATGTCACTGCAATCAATCATATCGATAGCTTATCGATTAATCTCTCGGGCTTGACTTTGAGTGATGAAAATATGCTCAACTATATTCACGATGCCGTGGTCGCTTTGCCGGTAGCAACCGGTAAAATTTGTTTTGAAATTACCGAAACCGCCGCCATTGCCAATTTACTGGCAGCGACAGTATTTATCGAACGCCTGGGATCATTAGGTGTGCGTTTTGCACTCGATGATTTTGGCAGTGGCTTGTCATCATTTGGTTATTTAAAAAAACTGCGGGTTGATTCACTGAAAATCGATGGCATGTTTGTTAAAGACATGTTGAATGATCCCTTGGATCTGGAAATGGTCAAATCGATTAATGAAATTGGCCATGTCATGGGCTTGAATACAATTGCCGAGTTTGTAGAAAGTCCGGCTATTCTTCATAAACTCCGCGAAATTGGCGTAGATTACGCACAAGGTTATAGCATTGGTGTACCGGTGCCGATTGAAACGCTGTTGTCAGCTGGGCAAACCACAAGCAATTGAGTCGATTCTTAATGCGGAAAGTTTAAATCATCTGAAGTTATGGCAAGATAAGCTTCATTAAAGGCTTTTTGCGTTTGGGGACTTGATGCTAAGACGTGATTTTCTCAAATTAAGTACACTGGCACTGTTGCCGGCAAAACTACACGCTAAATCGCTTCCTGCAATGTTAACGGGGGTCATACTTGATAGTCGTTTTGCCGATTATCAAATTTCGGCATCGCATCCTGAGTCACCACAACGTTATCTTGCGGTGGCCGAAGCATTAACGCATGCTGAGTTTGCCGGAAAGCTGCAAAAATTGACTGCTCATCCTGCTGAACCAAAATGGCTGAGTACGATTCACAGCATTGCACACCAAGCGTCAATAAAACGTCACTCGCCGCAGGCATATGATATTGCCTGTCTTGCAACCGGCGGTGTGCTTGCCTGTATTGATGCGGTTCTTGGTGGGCAAGTCAAAAATGCTTTTTGTGTTTCCAGACCGCCCGGCCATCATGCCAGCAATACTGGTCAGGAAGAAGGGTTTTGCTATTTTAATCATATAGCCATTGCTGCCCGTTATGCTCAGCAGCAATATGGTCTGCAAAAAATTCTGATTGTTGACTGGGACTATCATCATGGTAATGGAACGGAGTGGGCGTTTTACGACGATCCCAGCGTCTTATTCTTTTCGACACACGATATGCTGGCTTATCCCGGTACCGGCCTGCCAGCGCGCACTGGCAGCGGTGATGGTAAGGGGTTCAATATCAATGTGCATCTGCCTTGCGGCAGTGGTGATATAGACATTCTGGATGCTTTTCAGCAATATTTAGAACCTGCTGTAAACCATTTCCGGCCAGAGTTGATCTTGGTCTCTGCGGGATTTGACAGTCGCGTTGATGACCTGCTTGGTTGTCATGAAATTACCGATGACGGATTTCAGACGCTTACCCGTTTTGTCATGCAACTTGCAGATAAATATTGTGATGGCAAATTGATTTCAGTAATGGAAGGTGGCTATCAGATCGCTGGTCTGCAACAAGCCGTATTAGCACACGTAAAAACGTTGAGTGCATCTATGTAACTGATAAATAATATAAAAATATAATAACTTCTTCTTTTTAAAATTTTATCTCACCGCTCAAAAAACTTTTTTTGCGAATTGCGGCACATTTCATGCTTTGACCTTAATACGCTTGCCCTGCCAACGATGAACAGGGTCGTTTGCCTGAAAAGGTTTCAAGGAGATGAATATGAATGCCGTGGCCAAACTAAATGCAGTAAAAGATGTTTTCCAAGGGGAACAGTTTAATCAACTGAGTAGCTATTACGAAGCGACACATCGGATTGGTTGGTTCTTTATGGGCGCTGAACCTAGACCTTGTTTTACCCCTACTTTACTAGACGATCTAGCCAAATACGTTGCAATGGTCAAACGTGAAATGCTGGAAACCGATCAGCAAAAATATGACTTTTTAGTATATGGCTCTAATATAGATGGTGTTTTTAATTTGGGTGGTGATCTAGATTTATTCTCCAAACTAATCTTGCAGCGAGACAGGAAGGGTCTGCTTGAATATGCGATTAAAGGCATAGATTTGGTATATACCAATATCAAACATTTTGATTCCGATCTCATTACTATTTCCTTGATTCAGGGAGATGCCTTGGGTGGCGGTCTCGAGGCGGCCTTATCTGGTAATGTGATTATTGCCGAACGTGGCGTTAAATTGGGTTGTCCAGAAACGCTGTTTAACTTGTTTCCGGGGATGGGAGCCTTTTCCATTTTGTCGAGAAAGGTTGGTAAAGCTAAAGCCGAAAAAATTATTATGTCAGGGGATCTTTACACAGCCGAACAGTTTTATGAGATGGGTGTAGTAGACATTTTAGTCGACGCCGGTAAAGGTGAATTAGCTGTTTATGACTTTGTTAAGTCCGTTAAAAGAGCTCCAAACAGCTATCGGTCAATACAAAAGGTTAAAGATATCTGTAATGATTTTTCTTATCAGGAACTCATTGATATTGGTGAATTATGGGCGGATGCGGCATTGAATCTTACGGAAAGAGATTTACGATTAATGCATATGTTGGTGAAAAGACAAACTAAAAATGCAATTACTGGCGTTGATTAATATCCTGACTGAACGAAGTCGAAACCAATTTAAGTGACTTTACTGTTTGCTCAAAAGTTTGGCTGAGCTGTGTGCAATATTGCTGGCCTTCACTATTAGAAATTTGATTAGGTTTGAGTAGTTCAGCTTTACGGCATATTTCTGTTAAAGGTTTAGCACCCATTTCTGAAGCTGATCCTTTTAAGGCATGCAGACTTTCACGAAAAGCAATGTAGTCATCGTTTACAACAGCCAGTTGAACAACTTCAATATGTTTTTGACCATCCATTTCAAAGCCATCAATAAGTGTTGTTAAGAAATTATTATCATTTCCCAACTGGGTCAGTTCGTGTATGACTTGGCTATCGAACCATTCAGAAGTTTCAGTAAGATTTTTTGTATTTGTCGGAAGATTAATTTGCTTAGGTGATTCCATTTGGGCCAGTTTGGCAATTGTTTCAAGCAAAGCTCGGGAATCAATGGGTTTAGTGAGAAAAACATCCGCACCTGCATCGAGACTACGTTTTTCCGCCTCGGGCGTGGCATCTGCTGTCAACATAATGACAGGCAAATGAATTTGCGTATCGAAATAACGCATGGCACGAACTACTTCTGTACCAGAATAATCTGGCATATTCATATCAACTATTAACATATCCAGTTCATCTAGTTTTTCAGTCAATATATGAAGTGTTTTTTCACCGGTTTCTGCAACAAAAGTTTCATGACCTGCATGCTCTAAAATACCAGACAGAATTTGTTGATTTACTTTGTTGTCTTCAGCGATCAAAATTCTTAATGGCCGTGCATGTGACTGGGCGGCATAGTGTTGTGCCAGTGTGATAACTTTTTCATCCTGCACAAAATGGCTGCTCTGTGCGGCATGAATAGCATTAAATAATTGTGGTTTAGCATTGACATCGTGAATGATGCAGACATAGTGCTCGCGTAGTTTGGGATCTTGACGACTTTGCTCACTGGGATTAATCAGTATTAATGATAAATGTGCCAGTTTTGGTTCAGCGTGAATCATGCTGGCAAACTGCTGTGGATTGATATCCTGCATGCATTGTTGATCGACCATCAATGTATCGTAGGCAGTATCACTCTCACTGAGGCGCATCAATTCTGCAAACGCCTTGGCTGTTGAATTAACGTATTGATAATGTATCTGCCACCCAGCTAGCGTCGGGGAAAGCTTTTGTTGAATTGCTTCACTGCTGAGAATAAGCATAGGAGTTTCCGCTAATTGCATAGTGTCGGTCGTCAAAGGTTTGAAGGGTAATTCAAACCAGAAAGTGGTGCCTTTGCCAACGTCGCTCTCCAAACCAATACGTCCCTTCATCAATTCGACCAACTCTTTGGCAATCGTGGTGCCAAGACCCGTGCCACCTACACTGCGCTGTCCGGCACCGGCAACCTGTGTGAAGTCATTAAATACTGTATGTTGTGCTTCTTTAGAGATACCGATACCAGTATCTGTAATTTCAAAGCGAACCTCTAAAACTCTATCTGATTGTTTAGCGGCCGGAAGTACCTGAAGTTTAACAATACCGCTATCAGTAAATTTGATGCCATTGCCAAGCAGATTAATCAATACCTGTCTGAGATGCTGGGGATCGCCTTCCAGACTATAAGATAGGGTAGGATCAATATAACAGCTCACCCGCAGACCTTTCGCTGTACCCATCGGTATTTGCATTGCCATCACGCCGTGTACCAAGCGATGCAAATCAAACCGTTCCTTATTTATTAATATTTTACCGGCCTCAATCTTGGCAATATCCAGGACGTTTTCGATTAAGCTCAGTAACGTATGTGCAGATGCCCGCATGATACTGACAAAATCCCGCTGTCGGTGATTGAGCTCAGTTTCGCCAAGCAAATCGGCAATACCAATTACACCATTTAACGGCGTTCGCAATTCATGAGACATATTGGCCAAAAACCGGCTTTTAGCTTCATTGGCCTGTTTTGCGGTAGCGATCGCGGCATGTAATTTAGTGATCAAAAATGCCGAGTATAAAGGTATTAAAAACAACAGAAATAACAGACTTAAGCCAAAAGGTTTATGCTGTACATGTTGCCAATATTCGCCAAAACTTATGGCAAAAGTGAAGCCTGTAATACCAATAATAAAGGCGGCATATAGATAGAAGATTCCATATCGAAACCCATTACCTAAAATCACCCAAAGATAAAAAACAAATAGAAATACACTTTTATCTCCTGCCATGTACATGACAACTGAGAGTGAACCCAAATCGGCAACCATGCCAAAGATACGCCTTAACGGAGAGGGGCTGGGGTTAATAATTAGCCCGCAGGCAATCATCAATGCGCTGGAAAAATACGTAATACCTACAAGACTAGGTACAGTAAAGATATGTTGTTGAAAGGAAACTTCTGATTGCCAGGGCAAACAAAAGTAAATCATCATTGCAATGCTGATCGGCAGGCGAATTTTTATCGCTTG
>JAWWAG010000083.1:0-8512 GCA_033721795.1 Methylophaga sp.
ACATCCATGCCTAACCAGTGGCCGGTACGGTGCATATAAAACTCGCGATAGGCTTGTTTTTCCAGTAGCTCGTCGAGGTCACCTTGCAAAATACCTAACTTAATTAATCCCTCAGTCAGCACTTTAACGGCGACTTCATGCGGTTGATTCCAGTGATTGCCGGGACGCACGGTATCAATCGCAGCGTATTGGGCATCTAAAACAACCTGATAAAGCTCACGTTGAGCCTCAGTGAATTTGCCATTAACCGGAAAAGTGCGGGTAATGTCGGCAGCATAACAATCGTATTCAGCGCCGGCATCAATCAAAAGCAGATCATTATTTTTCAGCTTATGGTTGTTTTCGATGTAATGCAGAATGCAGCCGTTTTCACCGCCACCGACAATCGACGGATAGGCCGGGCTGCGGCAACCATGACGCATAAATTCATGCAGTAATTCTGCCTCGATTTCATATTCCCATTTGCCCGGCCGGGTGGCCTGCATGGCGCGGATATGCGCAGAAACGGACGCTTTCGCGGCATGTTTCATGGCTTTAACTTCCTGGCTGCTTTTATATAATCGCAGCTCGCCGAGAATATGTTCGAGTTCGATGATTTCGGTTGGCGAATGTTTACCACTGCGCGATGCCTGACGCAGATGATTCAGCCAGTTAACCATGCGCTGATCAAACGGCGGCTGATTGCCCATGGTGTAATAGACTTTTTCTTTGCCTTCCATCAGGCCAGGCAAAATCTCATCGAGATCACTGATGGGATAAGCATCATCGGCTGAGAAATTGGTCATAGCGCCTTCCAGCCCCTGACGGTAGCCGTCCCAGATTTCTTTTTCCAGATTGCGTTCGCGGCAAAACAGCAGGAACTCACCGTGTTCACGGCCAGGTACCAACACCAGTACTGATTCCGGTTCATCAAAACCGCTCAGATAATGAAAGTGACTGTCGCTGCGATACGGGAAATGCACATCCCGGTTACGAGTGAGTTCCAGAGCATTGGGCAGTACAGCAATACTGTCGGGCCCCATTAAGTCCATCAAATGCCGGCGCCGGCGGGCGAATTCTTGTTTGGTCATTTAGTGTTCAATTGAGTTATCGTTGTTTTCGGGAGGTTGCAGTTCGCCATATAACAAAAACAACCCCATACGCAGGTATTCGACCAGTTCAGCAAAGTTTGATTCATCCTGATCGAGGTCGTCCAATTCGATATCATCGATTTGACTGATTTGGATCGCATCGGTGATAAATTCCTGACAATCCTGAGACAGCCGGGTTTCATTGGTTAAACCGGAAGCGCCCAGACCATAGATAAGCCCCTGACACCAATCCGCCATCGCTGCAATCCGTGACCCCAGCGGTGCATCATCATCAGGCAGTTCTAATTGCAGATCAAAATCAAGGCTGTTCAGCGCCTGAATCGTTTCATCAAACAGCGCAATCAGGTTTTGTAGCTCTTCCGGGCCCGGGTTGTAGTCTTCAAACAAGGTTTTATACCAGGTGTTTCGATTGGCCTGATTGTTGTGGCACAGCAAACCGCATAAAGCGCCCTGTAATTCGGCTGTTGTGGTGGGGCCATCACTGGTCATGTTTTCAGGGGACAGTGACGGAAAATATAAGTGAGACATAAAGATACGGCCTGAATTTAAAAATCACATCATGCAGTTATTGACCGGGTCAACAGCGCACGTCTATAGTTAGGCATTATTCTCGCACAGCCAAGATGCATATTAATGGATAAAACCCCGATTCAACAATTGGAGCAGCAGGTAGATCAGCTGCTTCGTGCCGGTCGCCGGTTGCGTGAGGAAAATCTTTTATTGCGTTCTCAACAGGCTGCCTGGCTGAGCGAACGGGCGCAATTGATTGAAAAAACAGATATTGCCCGCGGTCGGATTGAAAAAATGGTCAGCCGTCTGAAACAACTGGACGAAGAATTATGAGCTCACCGGTGCATGTCTCGATCCTCGGTAAAGATTATCAAGTCGCTTGCCCTGATGAAGAAAAAGAAGCGCTGATTGCGTCTGCGCGCATGGTGCATAGCAAAATGGAAAAAATCCGCGCCAGTGGCAAGGTAGTGGGCCTGGATCGCATTGCAGTAATGGCCGCGTTGAATATTGCCCACGAATTATTAATACTGCAACAGGATGAATCGCAAGATATTAATAAAGTAAACGAAAAAATCCATCAGCTCACAGAGCGCGTCTCTGCCTTTATTAGCGAAGATCGACAGCTCGAACTGTAAAAAATCCTCACCACAAATTCACATCAAACGCGTATCATGTGTTTAACCCTGCGGTGTTCGACAGCGACATGTGTTGTCTTGAGCCGATAAGCAAATGCTTACCGAAACCAATATTTCGAGGTTGAAAAACATGCCCGCTCAGACGGGAAGTTTGCCATCCTCATGCGGTTTCACTCTTGGACCAACAGGTTCAAGAACCCCGTTCGCATCGGCACTGTGGGGCTTTATTCATCTTTAAGTTACCGATTCAGTTTTATCAGTAGCTTATCCAGTTGTTGTCTCTCAGCAACTGTCAGATTAGCAGCGAGCAATGATTCATATTCTCCGAATACTTCGACCAGCGCTGCCTCAATCAGTTTTTGGCCAGCCATAGTCAGTCTGACTTTGCGACTGCGCTGATCTTCACTGCATTGATGCCGGGAAATCAGCAGTCTCTTCTCAAGATTATTCAGAACTTTAGTGAGTCCGCCAGAGCTGAGCATATTGTTCTGACAAATATCTGAAGGCGTCAGCTCGAACGGTTCACCCTGCACCCGTAATGAAGCCAATGCATCGTATTCGCCGGCGCTCAGGGAATTTTTTTCCATAACACTGCGGCTCTTGCCGAATAACTGTTCCCTCGCCCAATACAAACGTTTGACCGTTGCTGCTGCTGCCAGATCAGTCGCCGGCAAAGTTGCCTGCATCCGTCTGATAATCAGCTCCATCGGGTTGGTTTTTTCGGTCACGTTATATCCTCTTTGATGTGGCCATTATGACAAAAAAATTAACTTGCTAGAAAGATAAATTATCGTTAAGGTTTTATCTTTCTGGAAAGGAATTTCGCGTCGATCATCTTCGCTCAGGGAATCATTATGTCTTCAGCTGTTAAAAAATCTATTTTGCTGGGATTCATTTTCAGCCATTTTTTGTTGCTGCCGCCGCTATTGGCTGAAGAGCAGGATAACCGGCCGCTGGTCAAAGTCATGACACCCGAGCAACGAGAAGTCATCGAATGGCAGGAATTTACCGGCCGTTTTGAAGCGGTCGAAGAAGTCGCTATCCGAGCGCGGGTTACCGGTTACTTGGATGCGGTGCATTTCCAAGATGGCCAGATGGTCAACAAAGGCGATTTGTTATTTGAAATCGATCCGCGGCCTTTTCAAGCTGCACTGGCCCGCGCTGAAGCCGAACTGGCCAGAGTGCAAAGTCAGTTAAAACTTACCGAACTTGAAGTTGATCGCGGCGAACGCTTACTTACCCAACAAGCAATAGCGGCCGAAGAAGTTGACAGTCGGCGGGCCCGTTATCAGGAAGCGAATGCCAATGTTGCCGCAGCCCGTGCTGCCGTGCAAACAGCTGCTTTGGATCTTCAATACAGCAAAATTTCCGCACCGGTCGCAGGGCGCATTTCCAGCCGTAATATTGATATCGGGAATTTAATTACCCCGGACAGTAGCGCCATGCCTCTGACAACAATCGTTAAGACCGATCCTTTGCACTTTGTGTTTGATGTATCTGAGGCTGAATATCTGCAATTTGCCCGGGTGGCCGGCGGTGAAGCGGCATTAACTGGCGAGTCAAAAGTCACTGCACAAATTCGTCTGGCTGATGAAAATAACTGGGATCGTCAGGGCGTTCTCGACTTTGTTGATAACCGTCTGGATCAAAATACCGGCACTCTGCGAATGCGTGTGTTGGTTGATAACCCCAATGGTTTATTGCGGCCGGGGATCTTCGGCCGTTTACGAATGGCGATTTCTGAGCCTTATCAGGCGCTATTGATCCCGGATCGAGCATTGGTGTCAGATCAAGCAGCCAAAGTCGTGATGGTTGTCAACGAAGCGGGTGAAGTCAAGGCAACACCGGTTCAGCCAGGCACCTTGCTCGGCGATGAAATGCGCGTTATTCGTGGCGGCATAACTAAAGACGATCAAATCATTATCGAAGGGTTACTGAAAGCGCGACCGGGTAGTTCGGTCAGAACCGAAAACTACCAAGCCGATACAGGCGAATAAGAATGCGTTTCACACATTTCTTCGTTGAACGGCCGATTTTTGCCACCGTATTGTCGGTATTGATTGTACTGGTTGGCAGCATTGCCTATTTCAGTTTACCGGTGGCCCAGTACCCGGAAATCGCGCCGCCGAGTATTTCAGTCACTGCCAGTTACCCCGGCGCCACCGCTGAAACCGCTGCAGATACTGTTGCCACGGTATTAGAGCAGCAGATAAACGGCGTCGAGAACATGTTGTATATGAAGTCGGAAAATACCGCCGATGGCCGTACTTCATTGAATATTACCTTTGAACAGGGCACCGATCTCGATACCGCGCAGGTCTTAGTACAAAACCGAATCGCCATTGCCGAGCCGCTTTTACCTGAAGAGGTCACACGACAGGGCATTAATATTCGTAAAAATTCGCCGGATCTGATGATGGTCATCCATCTGCTGTCTCCGGATGACAGCCGCGATAATCTGTATGTATCTAATTATGCCAAAACGCAGGTTGTAGACAGGCTGGCGCGGATCGATGGTGTTGGTGAAGCCCGTATTGTTGCAGAACGCGCTTATGCAATGCGTATCTGGATTGATCCGCAAAAGGCCCAATCTTTTGAGATGACAGCCAATGAAGTGTTGGCGGCAGTGCGTGCCAATAATGCGCAAATTGCTGCCGGTGTCATTAATAAACAACCATTGCAAGACACCAAAGGGGCTTTTGAACTGAGTGTCGAAACGCAGGGACGTCTTCTCACGGCTGATCAGTTTTCGGACATTATCGTCAAACACGGTGAAGACGGGCGGGTGGTGCGCTTGCGTGATTTAGCGCGGGTGGAACTGGCGGCACAAAATTACGACAACATCGGTTATCTCGATGACAAACTGGCATTACCGGTGGTGATTTTTCAGCGGCCGGGTTCCAATGCTTTGGAAACTGCCGAAGCCCTTCGCAGTGAAATGCGCGATATTGCCAAATCGATGCCACCCGGTCTTGAATACCAGATTATTTACGATCCGACGCAATTTATTGCCCGCTCTATCGAAAAGATTTATCACACCATTATTGAAGCTATTTTGCTGGTCATATTGGTGGTCATGTTGTTTTTACAAAGCTGGCGGGCATCACTGATCCCGATTGTCGCCATTCCAGTGTCGCTGATTGGTACCTTCGCCGTTATGTCGGCATTAGGTGTGTCGCTAAATAATCTGTCTTTGTTCGGGCTGGTACTGGCCATTGGTATTGTTGTTGATGATGCCATTGTCGTCGTTGAAAATGTCGAGCGATACATTCGTGAGGGATTCAGTCCCAAAGAGGCCGCGCATAAAACCATGGATGAAGTCGGTACCGCGCTGGTGGCGATTGCCATTGTGCTGTCAGCCGTGTTTATTCCGGCGGCATTTATTACCGGTATTTCCGGGGCGTTTTATCAGCAGTTCGCGTTAACCATTGCTACAGCGACCATTATTTCGTTGATTGTGTCACTGACTTTGTCACCGGCTATGGCTGCTTTGTTGTTAAAACCGCATCAACAGGAGCCGCCTCCGGCAAAGGGTTTTCTGGGGGCGGCTGCGCATCCATTCAAAGCCTTTGGTCGTGGCTTTAACCGCAGTTTTGAGTGGCTCGGCGATCGTTATTCAGCGCTCACCCGGCGATTACTGCGTATCAGCGCTTTGATGCTGGTGTTGTATGTTGGATTAATTGTCTTGACTGGCATTAGCTTTAAGCAGGTGCCGACCGGCTTTATTCCGGAGCAGGATCAGGGCTATTTAATTAATGTTTTGCAGTTACCACCGGGAGCCTCTTTGGATCGTACTGATGCCGTAGTAAAAGAAGCGGCGCAAAAGCTGCGTGAAGTTCCTGGTGTCGCCCATGCGGTGCAATTTGTTGGCCTGGACGGCCCGACTTTTACCAATGCCTCGAACGCGGCTGTTATTTTCACGCCGTTTGATTCGTTCGAGGATCGTATTGCCGCCGGTCTAACGATTGATGATATTCAGGGCGCCTCGCAGCAGGCTTTATCACAGCTTGATGGTGCCATGGCATTTGCTATTAAACCACCGCCTGTCAGGGGTATGGGGAATGCGGGTGGGTGGAAACTTTATATCCAGGATCGCACTGGCCTGGGCAAAGAAAGACTGGAAGAAGTTACGCAGCAGGTGATTGCTGCAGCAAATCAAACGGAAGGATTATCATCGGTATTTACTTTTTATAATTCGGGAACGCCGCGAATTTATGCGGATGTAAATCGTACCCGTGCTGAAATGCTGGAAGTGCCAGTACAAAACGTTATTGATACGTTAGAAATATATCTGGGTTCACGTTATATCAACGATTTTAACTTCCTGAACCGGACATACCGCGTTATAGCGCAGGCCGATGGACCCTTTCGCGATGAACCGGAAGATATTGCCAAGCTACGAACCCGTTCGGAAAATGGTGCGATGGTGCCAATAGGCTCGATTGCCACCTTTGAGGAAATCACCGGACCGATTCGGGTACCGCATTACAATTTGTACCCGGCAATTGAAGTGCAGGGGAATACAGCTGATGGCTACTCTAGCGGTCAGTCGATTGCCATTATGGAAAACCTGCTGGCAGAAACGCTACCTGAAGGTATCAGTTACGAATGGACTGAATTGGCATTACAAGAAAAACTAGCCGGCAATACCGCCTTTATGGCCTTTGCGCTGGCAGTAGTTTTTGTATTTTTGCTGTTGGCTGCACTTTACGAAAGCTGGTTATTACCGCTGGCAGTCATTCTGATCGTGCCGATGTGTTTGCTGGCGGCTATCAGCGGCGTTGCCATGCGCGGTATGGATAATAATATTCTGGTGCAGATAGGCTTTATTGTCTTGATTGGCCTGGCATCGAAAAATGCCATTTTGATTGTCGAATTTGCCCGGCAGGCTGAGGAACGGGGGCTTAACAGGCTGGATGCGGCAGTTGAAGCAGCGCGTACTCGGTTGAGACCAATTTTGATGACGTCGATGGCATTTATTCTCGGTGTCGTACCATTGGTATTGGCCAGTGGTGCCGGTGCTGAAATGCGCCAGGCATTGGGTACAGCGGTCTTTTCCGGCATGATCGGTGTAACTTTATTTGGTCTGTTGTTTACGCCGGTGTTTTATGTGGTCTGCCGCTGGTTTGCCAGTCGTCATGAACAACGGCGTATCTCTGGTAATCCTTAGTCAACGACTGTTAAGCTGAACCTATGGCACAACAAAGACCTCAATCCGGCAAACAGATAGATCGGCAAAAGCTCGATAAAGTGGTGGCGGATGCCCGGCGTTCTGCTCAAGACAGATTAGCAGGTTATCGTGAACAGTCGCTGCGGTTGCATCCGTGGGTTTGTGGTCGTTGTGGCCGTGAATTTACCCGTGCCAATTTACATGAACTGACCGTGCATCATGTTGATCACAATCATGATAATAATCCGCCAGATGGCACTAACTGGGAAAATCTGTGCCTTTATTGCCATGATCATGAGCATCAAAAAAATATAGATAAAGTGCGCGGCTTTACTGGGCTTGCCGATAAACCGGTCGACAAAACCACATTTAATCCATTTGCCGATTTAAAGAGTCTGCTCGATAAATCCTGATTGCAGTCTGCTTTGAGAAACTCAGTACGATAAGTAGAGTCCCAACTTGAGTGTTTCCCACTAGATCAAAGGAGAGAAAATGAAAAAACTTGCTGCATTATTGTTGATGATGATTACTGCGCCGGCAATGGCGACTGTCATTACGATGAATGAAGTCAACGACCAAGGAATTGTCAAAGCGATTGGGACCATGACAGTGACCGAGTCAGCTTATGGTTTGGTGTTTTCGCCGGATTTAGAGGGACTGACGCCAGGTTTGCATGGCTTTCATTTACATCAGAACAATGACTGCTCACCGGCTGAAAAAGACGGCGAAATGGTACCGGCTTTAGCAGCAGGTGGTCATTATGACCCACTTAATACCGGTAAACATGGCACGCCATGGGGTGATGGCCATGCGGGTGACTTGCCACCGCTGTATGTGGATCAGGACGGCAACGCTAATAAACCAGTGCTGGCACCGCGCCTACGCGATGGTGATCTGCCAGGTCGGGCGCTGATGATACATGCTGGTGGTGATAATTATAGTGATCATCCTGCCCCACTGGGTGGCGGCGGTGCCCGGGTTGCTTGCGGTGTATTTTATTGATTAATTGCCGATAAATTCTGAACTTACGATAATGCCGCATTGGCTTTTGCTGATGCGGCATTTTTGTTAACCGGCAGTCGCATGATGATTTGCAGACCGCCAAG
>JAWWAG010000084.1:0-8345 GCA_033721795.1 Methylophaga sp.
GCAATGACTTTTTTATGACGTGCGCGTGCGGTTACACCGCGTTTTACTCTTGGCATCGGAAATCTCCTCGGTTACAGGTTAGGCAACATCTTACGGACTGACAAATGATCTGCTTTGCAGATTGTCAGCGTTGAGCGCAATTGACGCTTCCGCTTAGTGCTTTTCTTGGTGAGGATATGGCTGGTAAACGCTTGTGCGCGTTTGAACTTGCCGCTGCCGGTGCGTTTAAAACGCTTCGCTGCACCGCTGTGGTTTTTCAATTTGGGCATTTGGAACTCCGCATTGTTAATTTAAGTTATTTTTTATTACTTGGCGCCAAAACCATAATCATTTGCCGGCCTTCTTTTTTAGGACGTTGCTCAATGGTTGACAGGTCTTGTAAATCTTCAGCGACTCTTTCAAGTAACTTCAGACCTAAATCCTGATGGGCCATCTCACGTCCACGGAAGCGCAGACTAACTTTGGCTTTATTGCCTTCTTCTAGGAAACGGGTCAGGTTGCGTAGTTTTACCTGGTAGTCTCCTTCTTCCGTCCCTGGTCGGAATTTTATTTCCTTCACTTGTATCTGTTTTTGCTTTTTCTTCGCAATGGCTTTTTGTTTATTAGCCTCAAATACAAATTTGCCGTAATCCATGATACGACAAACTGGTGGCTCCGCCTGTGGGGCGATTTCCACCAAATCCAATTCGGCCTCTTCAGCTAACTCCAAGGCTTTTGCCAATGGCAAAATACCCAGTTGATCGCCGTCTGCACCGGTAACACGTACTTCTCTGGCTGTAATTTCTTGGTTCAGCCGTTTCTGATCTGTAGCGATGTTTTTAATCCTCTAAAATAATTCGACCGCGGCCAGCAACGTCCTCTTTGAGCAATGAAACGAAGCTATCAAGCGGCATTGCGCCTAAATCTTCGCCCTTGCGGGTACGTACTGCCACGGCATGGTCTTGTGCTTCGCGTTCGCCGACAACAATTAAATACGGAACGCGTCGCAATGTATGCTCGCGTATTTTAAAGCCAATCTTCTCATTTCTCAAGTCTGTATCGGCTCTAAATCCCTGATCCTGCAATTGCCGGGCAATTTTTTGCACATAATCTGACTGTTTATCCGTGATGCCCATTACCAGGACCTGACGGGGCGATAACCAGGTGGGAAAGGCACCCGCATACTCTTCAATCAAAATCCCGATAAAGCGTTCAAGCGATCCGAGAATGGCCCGATGCAACATAACGGGTACTTGTTTGCTGCCATCATCAGCAACATAGGTCGCATCCAGCCGACCCGGCATAGAAAAATCAACCTGAATGGTACCGCATTGCCAGACCCGTCCCAGACAATCCTTCAGTGAGAATTCGATCTTCGGTCCATAAAACGCGCCTTCACCCGGCTGCAAATCCCAGTCGAGGCCTTTGGTATTTAATGCCTGCTCCAATGCATGTTCGGCTTTATCCCAGACCGCATCGCTGCCCACCCGGTTTTCCGGGCGGGTCGATAATTTAACGATGATTTCGTTAAAGCCGAAGTCTTTATAAACCTCGAACAATAAATCGATAAAGGTTGAAACTTCTGATTGGATTTGATCTTCGGTACAGAAGATATGCGCATCATCCTGGGTGAAATTGCGCAAACGCATCAAACCATGCAAGGTGCCAGACGGCTCATTACGATGACAGGAACCAAATTCCGCCATACGTAATGGCAAGTCGCGGTAGCTTTTCAGGCCTTGATTATAAATCTGGATATGACACGGGCAATTCATCGGTTTTACCGCATAATCACGGTTTTCCGAATGGGTAGTGAAAATCATGTCACCGAATTTGTCCCAGTGACCCGATTTCTCCCATAAGCTACGATCAACAACTTGTGGGGTTTTGACTTCCTGATAGCCATTATCACGCATGACATTACGGATATGGTTTTCGACTTCGCGGAAAATCCGCCAGCCGTTGTCATGCCAGAAAATCATACCGGCAGCTTCATCCTGCATATGAAACAGGTCTAAGCTTTTTGCCAACTTTCGATGATCACGTTTTTCAGCTTCTTCGAGACGATGTAAATAGGCTTTCAGGGCTTTTTTATCAGACCAGGCTGTGCCATAAATGCGCTGCAGCATTTCGTTTTCAGATTTACCGCGCCAGTAGGCACCGGCTAACTTCATTAACTTAAAGGCTTTCAGCTTGCCGGTATTAGGCACATGCGGACCACGACACAAATCCATAAACTCGCCCTGGCGATACAACGACAGTATTTCGTCTTTAGGAATATCTTCAATGATTTTGGCTTTGTACTCTTCGCCCATTTCGCGAAAGATAGCAATTGCAGCATCACGGGGCACTTCTTCACGAACGACTTCCAGATCCTGCTTAACCAACTCTTCCATCCGCTTTTCGATCTTTTCCAGATCTTCAGGCGTAAAGCCTTTGGGGTAAGAAAAGTCGTAGTAAAAGCCATCCTCAATGACCGGACCAATCGTTACCTGGGCATCCGGATACAGTTGCTTAACTGCTTGCGCCATCAAGTGTGAGGTAGAGTGGCGAATAATGTCCAGCCCCTCTTCATCACGTTCAGTGATGATGGCGACGTTGGCATCATTATCAACAACATGATTAGTATCGACCAGTTGGCCATTGACCTTGCCGGCTAATGCGGCACGGGCTAAGCCGGCACCAATGTCATTGGCAATATCAAAAATGCTGACAGGGTGATCAAATTGACGCTGGCTGCCGTCGGGAAGTGTGATTGCAATCATCAATAATCCTTGGTTGTGGCCGATACGAGAGGCCATAAAAACCAAAAAAGCGCCGAAGCGCTTAAAAATT
Source organism: Methylophaga sp. (assembly GCA_033721795.1). Lineage (GTDB taxonomy): Bacteria > Pseudomonadota > Gammaproteobacteria > Nitrosococcales > Methylophagaceae > Methylophaga. The sequence continues at coordinate 2,815 of JAWWAG010000084.1, forward strand.
TTGGTAGGCACGAGTGGATTCGAACCACCGACCCCCACCATGTCAAGGTGGTGCTCTAACCAACTGAGCTACGTGCCTGCCGTGAAAGCGCGAAATTATACGCAGTCAGGTCGATAATGCAAGCATTTAAACGGTGACCGGCCCTAACGCAACTTTGCGGACATGCTCCAGTTCATCACGCAGTTTGGCGGCTTCTTCAAACTCCAGGTTTTGCGCGTGTTTGTACATGGCATTTTCAATTTGCTGGATCCGCTTAGCTAGCTGTTGCGGACTGAGCCTCGCGTACTCCGCCTGCTCTTCAGCAACTTGTTTAAGTTGTTGACGTGCTTCATTACTGGCTTTGACATCATCCATACCGCCACGGATAGATTTGATAATCCCCACCGGGGTAATGCCATGGGCCAAATTATGGGCAACTTGTTTTTCACGCCGTCGCTCGGTTTCTTCGATAGCACGTTGCATTGATCCGGTAATTTCATCGGCATACAAAATCGCCCGACCATTCAAATTCCGTGCTGCACGGCCAATGGTCTGAATCAACGACCGGTCACTGCGTAAAAAGCCTTCTTTATCCGCATCAAGAATTGCCACCAAAGACACTTCCGGGATATCCAGTCCCTCACGCAGCAAGTTGATACCCACCAGTACATCAAATTCACCCAGCCTTAAGTCACGGATGATTTCCACCCGCTCCACCGTATCAATATCTGAATGCAGGTAGCGAACCTTGACGTTGTGTTCGCGGAGATAATCGGTCAGATCTTCCGCCATTCGTTTGGTCAAGGTTGTCACCAATACTCGCTCATTGACGGCACTGCGTAACTTAATCTCTGAGAGTAAATCGTCAACCTGCGTGCCGACCGGTCGGATTTCCACTTCGGGATCCACTAGGCCAGTGGGCCGTACCACTTGTTCAACAACATTGCTGGCATTGGCGGCTTCATATTTGCCGGGTGTTGCTGAGACAAATATAGTTTGTGGTGCCTGTCTTTCCCATTCTTCAAACATCATCGGTCGGTTATCCAGCGCTGATGGCAGCCGGAACCCATAATCCACCAGCGTTTGTTTACGCGACCTGTCACCTTTATACATGGCACCAATCTGCGGAATCATAACGTGGCTTTCATCGATAATCAGAATTGCATCATCAGGTAAATAATCAAACAAGGTGGGTGGTGCCGCGCCAGCTTCTCGGCCTGACAGATGTCTGGAATAATTTTCAATGCCGTTGCAATAGCCCAGCTCCAGCAGCATCTCCAAATCATATCGGGTGCGTTGTTCAAGGCGCTGTGCTTCAACCAGTTTATTTTGATCAGTCAGTTCTTTCAGCCGATCAGCCATTTCGATTTTAATGGCATCAATGGCTTTTAAGAGATTTTCCCTTGGTGTGACGTAATGGGTTTTCGGATAAATGGTTATGCGGTTGAGCCGCTGCAGAATTTCACCGGTCAAAGGATCGAAATAACTGATTTGCTCGACTTCGTCATCAAACAACTCAATACGTACGGCATCACGTTCTGATTCCGCCGGAAAAATGTCAATGACTTCACCGCGTACCCGATAAGTACCACGTGATAATTCAATATCATTACGGGTGTATTGCAATTCAGCTAAACGGCGCAGCACGTCCCGCTGGTTAATAACATCACCCTGCACCAGGTGCAGGACCATCGACAAGTAAGCGTCTTTTTCACCCAGGCCGTAGATGCATGACACACTGGAGACGATAATCGCGTCACGGCGCTCCAGCATCGCTTTAGTGGCCGATAAACGCATCTGTTCTATCTGTTCATTAACCGAGGCATCCTTATCAATGAAAGTATCAGACGATGGCACATAGGCTTCAGGCTGATAATAGTCGTAATAGGAAACAAAATATTCCACCGCGTTATTAGGAAAGAACTCTTTCATCTCACTATATAACTGAGCCGCCAGCGTTTTATTGGGGGCCAAAACCATCACCGGCCGCTGGACCGCTTGCGCAACATTGGCGATGGTGAAGGTTTTACCGGAGCCGGTCACCCCTAACAAGGTTTGCCACATCTCTCCATTGTTCAGGCCGTCAACCAGCGACGCAATCGCCGCTGGCTGATCACCAGCCGGTTGAAACTCACTGACTAACTCAAATTGTTTTTTCATAGGCTTTAGCAATATTGACGATTGTCGTATATTACGAGGTTCTCAATTTATTTGTTTTTTGAAGGTTTTATTTTGACTATCAAACTCTCACAGCGCGTCCAAAGCATCAAACCCTCGCCTACTTTAGCCATCACAGCTCGTGCCGCAGCGCTCAGAGCGGAAGGCAAAGATATCATCGGACTGGGCGCCGGGGAGCCAGACTTTGACACCCCGGAACATATTAAAGATGCCGCCGTTGAAGCCCTTAATAAGGGTCAAACCAAATACACCGCTGTTGATGGCACCGCTGATTTAAAGCAAGCCATTATCAAAAAGTTTGCCCGCGATAACGGATTGGATTATCAACCCAATCAGATCCTAGTGTCATGTGGAGGCAAACAAAGCTTTTTCAACCTGGCACAGGCAATGTTAGAAGCCGGTGATGAAGTGATTATCCCGGCACCTTACTGGGTGTCTTACCCCGATATGGTGCTGCTGGCTGACGGTAAGCCGGTTATTATCGAAGGTGACATCAATCAACGCTATAAAATCACGCCAGCGCAATTAGAAGCCGCGATAACCGATAAAACCCGTTTATTTGTCATTAACAGCCCGTCCAACCCGACTGGTATGACCTATAGCAAAGCAGAGCTTCAAGCATTAGGTGATGTGCTGCGTAAGCATCCCCAGATCATGATTGCCACTGATGATATGTATGAACATATCCACTGGGCTGATGAACCGTTTGTGAACATCGTCATGGCTTGCCCGGATCTGTATGACCGCACCGTGGTGATGAATGGTGTTTCCAAAGCCTACTCAATGACCGGCTGGCGCATTGGTTATGCTGCTGGCCCGGAAGAACTGATTAAAGCGATGAAAAAAATTCAGTCGCAAAGCACTTCAAATCCAACGTCGATTTCACAGGCGGCTTCCGTTGAAGCGCTGAATGGCGATCAATCCTGCATTCAAACCATGCTCAGTGAATTCAAAAAACGTCATGATTTTGTTGTTGCCGAACTCAATGCCATGCCCGGCGTCACAGCACTGGAAACAGATGGCACGTTTTACGTGTTTCCCGATATCAGCGGCGTTATCGAAAACATGCCCGGTATCAATGATGATCTGGAATTTGCCGAAGCGCTATTGAATGACAAAGGCGTTGCAGTCGTTCCAGGCAGTGCCTTTGGTTTAAAAAACCATATGCGTCTGTCGATTGCCACCAGCGAGGCAAATCTGCGTAGTGCACTGGAACGCATCGCTGCGTTTATTGCCGGATAGATAGTTATTCTTGGTCGGACGGCTCCTTTTTTTGCCGGGAGCTGTCTGATTCAGACCGGCCTGTTCTGCTCGGTTTCAAATCCCTCTCAATCCATTTTCTGACGACGTCCTGATCTCGTCGTTTGTTAAGCTGTTCTGTATGGATATTGGTCGGCTGAATTCGGGTAGCAGGCTCGTGTTCTATCAGAAACGACCGCCGGGCACCGATAGGAAAACGACTGGGGCCATGAATAACGGCAACTCTCAACTCGAGCCCTTCAATCTCGTTTAAATTGTAACTGTCAGCCTCATCGCCGATGAGCATATCTCTGAAACTTCCGAGCACAATATAACCGCCGGACAATAGCGGACCCTGCCGCAAACTTTGCTGAACGTTTTGATGTTCCACGTTGATCCGGTTGTAGTCTGTGACGGTGTATACCGATGAATCACCATTGCGGTAATAGGTTACGGCCTGAACTGTTTGCACATGCACCGGTAATTCGCCCATGTTTACCAACAAACACAAGGCATCAGGATTGTCATTCTGAGCGTGATGAAAAACGAGATAAGGACGACTGTTACGACGATACTGCAAGAAAAAAAGCTGAAAATAAATTACCCATACCACCGCCATCACTGCCGTACTTACTGGTGCCAAATAATCCAAAAACAACCTCCTGCGGTGATACATTAAATGCGCAAAGCTTTTAAATTATGGTTTGCCGCAGAATAGAAAATCAATTACTTAGATTAACTAATCCAACGGTTACTCATCCAATCGTAAAAAAATGGCGCTAATCCTTGACGCCCAGACCCCAAAACTCTACCATACGCATCTTTCTGTTCCCCGATAGCTCAGTTGGTAGAGCAAATGACTGTTAATCATTGGGTCGCTGGTTCGAGTCCAGCTCGGGGAGCCAATGAATATAAAGCCTCAGCGATTTTTAATCCTGAGGCTTTTTTTTGAATGTAACTCAGGTGTAACTTTACTGCGTGATTCGTGGTTATCTATAGTGACACCAAATCTCAAACTAGATAGCAATCCAAAATCAATTATGCGGATGACATTTAACTATCATTTGAGCCTGCCCATCTTTTTGTAATACCATTCTCTTATTTCCATCACTGCCTTAGGTACTGGCTTACGGCCTGTTTTCAAATCCTTCTGCCCTTCTACCCAGAACCGCAATGCTGCTTCTGCCTCCGGCAGTTTACGGACTAAATAGGGTTTTATTCGCCTTATAGCTTCCAAAGCATGCTTACCATTTATATGTAACGTATAACATTGCCTGTTTGATTCAAAACTTCGTTTAGTTTTATGTAAGGTTGTGTGGACTCCCAATGCTTCGGCAAGCTTTTCAAGTACCTCCAAATTATTCTGCCCAATAGTTATGCGAAGTGAATGCGTTATCCCAGGCTTCCCTGAGACGCGTGAATTGTATTTTTGTTTATAAATATGAATGCACCCCTCCCCATCAATAAAGCCTGCAGCCCAAGCTAAGAGAAGATTTCTCTGAATAGAGTCTTCGCTCAATGCGTCATAATTAATTATTACTAGTTCATTCATAGTACACCGCCTTATTTCGAATAGTATACAATGTATACTATTACTGCCCCAAAAAAGCCCCAGCTGGGGCATGATTTTATTTAATTCCTTTCAGTCCAGATGAATTTCCCTTAGGACTTCTATTTAGACTCAGTGTATACGATGTATACTTTTTTGTCAACTACCTCGTATTGAATTCTATGTTTAATGAAGAAAAGCTCTAGCAATCCTTCTGGTATTGATCTGGCTGTAGGTCTATCTGAAGCTCTTTCCCAACTAATCCAAGTTTGCCGTTCTACACGAACAGAATCTGCTGCTTCGACTTGGGTTAAACCAAGATCTTTGCGAAGTTTTTTTAAGCTGTCTGGTTCTATTGGCATGTGGTTATTCTAAGTTATGTTGTGAAGCTTGGTATTGTGCAAAGCGGATTGAAATTTTGTAGACCTAGCAAAATTTTTCAATGAATTACTGGACTAACTTATCACAATGACCTGCCCCAAACATTTAGTCCAACTTTAGCTTAGTAATGCCCGTGGTTTTTGGTTCAAATTGTCGGTTGGCGGCAGCAAACTCCAATGGCGTTTTATAGCCAAGTGAAGAATGC
>JAWWAG010000085.1:0-8316 GCA_033721795.1 Methylophaga sp.
AGAATAATTCTGAATTATCCCGCAAAGCAATTATAAACTCGCGCAGATCAGTGGTTTACGACCTTCAGCTATCAATAAATTAAAGGTCCGGCAAGCAGGACCTAACGCCATAAATTCGGCGGCCAATCCCGTACGACGAAACTGTTGCATTAATAGAACCGTGCTGGCATTCATATGCTCATCGGTCACGACAATTAAAACGTCATATTCAAAGGTTTTCAGTACATTAAATATCGATGAAATATCATTTGTATCATTAATGTCAGGGGCAGGAGTTTGCAGTTGTTCACTGCTAAGGATAAAACTATCTGTCAGACGTTGCGTCTGACCATCGGCTAATTGGATCAGGAGAAAACCGTCACCGTAATCGCGGATCTGATGCGCGCCGGTGATGGCCTCCTGACTGATTTTCATATTTTAAGACAGATTCGCTGCTTCATTAACACGGTCACGTAACTCTTTACCTGGCTTAAAATGTGGAACATATTTTTCGTCCAGTTCAACCGACTCCCCACTTTTCGGATTACGGCCTAAACGTGGTGGACGATGATGCAAAGTAAAGCTGCCAAAACCACGGATCTCAATACGATCACCGCGTGACAAACTGTCACTCATTTGTTCCAAAATCAATTTGACGGCCAATTCGACGTCACGATAATTCAATAGAGATTGTTTCTCAGATAGGATGTCTATCAAATCAGATTTGGTCATGTATTCAAATTTCCCGGCAAAATGCAAAGCCATAACTGGCTCATCAGTGATTGCTCTGTACTTCTGTTGTGAGCAAAAAACAGGCACCCGGCGCTGCCGGATGCCTGCCCAATGACAGTTTTAGCTGCCTTTTTGATCCATTTGCTCTTTGAGCAAATCACCCAGCGTTGTATTGCCAGATGGAACGTTGCTGTACTCTTTCACAGCTTCGGATTCTTCTTGATCGTCCTTAGCCTTGATAGACAGGTTTAACGTACGATCTTTACGTGACATGCCTGTAAATTTGGCTTCCACTTCGTCACCGATGTTCAGCACTTTGCTGGCATCTTCAACGCGTTCCCGGGCAATATCAGCGGCACGAACATAACCTTCTACGCCTTCAACCAATTCAATGGTTGCGCCTTTGGCATCAACAGCAATAACTTTACCGGTTACTTTTGAACCACGTGGGTGTTCAGACAGATAAGCTGAGAACGGATCATCCTGAAGTTGTTTGATACCCAGTGAAATACGCTCACGCTCTGGGTCAATTGCTAAGACAACCGCTTCAACATCATCGCCTTTCTTGAAGTCACGAATCAGTTCTTCGTTTTCTTCTTCCCAGGAAATATCTGACAGATGAATCAGACCATCAATACCCCCATCTAAACCGATGAAGATACCAAAGTCGGTGATTGATTTAATCGCACCGCTAACTTTGTCACCTTTGTTGTGCGTCATTGCAAACTCTTCCCAAGGATTAGCCTGGCATTGTTTGATACCCAATGAGATACGACGACGATCTGCATCGATATCCAGCACCATTACTTCAACTTCATCACCTAAAGAAACCAGTTTAGACGGGTGAACGTTCTTGTTAGTCCAGTCCATTTCAGACATATGGACTAAACCTTCAACGCCATCTTCGATTTCAACGAAACAACCGTAGTCAGCAATATTGGTAACTTTACCGTGGATACGGGTGCTGTTCGGATAACGACGGGCAATATCTTTCCATGGATCGTCGCCCAGTTGTTTCAGACCCAGAGACACACGCTCGCGCTCTTTGTCGAATTTCAGAACCTGAACGTCGATTTCATCGCCAATAGCAACAACTTCCGATGGATGCTTAACACGTTTCCAAGCCATATCAGTGATATGCAACAGACCATCGATACCGCCCAGATCAACGAATGCGCCGTAATCAGTCAGGTTCTTAACAATACCTTTGACAACTTTACCTTCTTCCAGTGTTTCCAGCAGCGCTTCGCGCTCAACACTGTTTTCGGCTTCCATGATGGCGCGACGTGAAACAACGATGTTGTTACGTGGACGATCCAGTTTAATGAGCTTGAACTCCAGCTCTTTGTTTTCCAGGTGTGATGTGTCGCGGATTGGACGCACATCGACCAGAGAACCCGGCAGGAAGGCGCGGATATTTTCCAAATCGACCGTGAAACCACCTTTGACTTTACCTGAAATGATACCGGTCACGGTTTCATTTGCTTCGAAGGCATGTTCCAGTCGGACCCATGCTTCAGCCGCTTTGGCTTTTTCACGTGATAACTGTGTGGCACCAAAGCCATCTTCCAGAGATTCCAGAGACACATCGACCAAATCACCAACAGAAACAGTGATTTCACCTTTTTCGTTCAGAAATTCAGAAACTGGAATCGCACCTTCAGATTTCAGACCGGCATTGACCATCACCACATCAGGACCGACATTGACCACCGTACCGGTGACAATTTTGCCTGGTTGCATTGGAGTGGCGTTTAGACTCTCTTCAAAGAGTTCTGCAAAGCTTTCGCTCATTATTGACATCCTTGATCCTGCACAAAAGCAGAATCACCCGTTAAACCTGCTAAAGCAGGATAGTTACAAAAAACCTGAGCGGACCATCCGTTCAAGTCACCCAAAAGAATCAGCGAACAAGTTCGCTAACCCGTTGAAATACTGCATCAATACCAAGCGCTGTCGAATCAAGAATAATAGCGTCTTCTGCGGGCCTTAATGGCGCGACTTCACGCAGTTGGTCCCGTTCATCACGCTCAGTAATTTCTGCAATGAGATCGGAAAGGTTACTATCAATTCCTTTTTCTTTCAACTGCTTATAGCGGCGCGAAGCACGCACTTCGGCGCTGGCCGTTAAATACACTTTATAAGGTGCGTCAGGAAATACCACCGTGCCCATATCACGGCCATCGGTCACCAGCCCCGGCGCCTGGCGAAAATCTCGCTGCCGTTGTAATAAAGCTGTCCGTACCGATGGAATCGCTGCAACCTTTGAGGCTGCATTACCTGCCTGTTCACTTCGGATCAGAAGCGATACATCCAGACCATCTAATGAAACGGTCAGCGTGCCCTGCGTAATCTGAAACGTCACCGGCAAATTGGCCGCTAAATTGGCCAACGCCATTTCATCCGCTAAATCAATTTTTGCCAGCAAGGCTGCTTGAGCAAGCACACGATACAGTGCACCACTATCCAGATAGTGCCAGCCTAATTGCGCCGCCATACGTTGCGCCAGCGTGCCCTTACCAGAACCACTGGGGCCATCAATCGTTAATACGGGTACCTCAGTCATCCATTGACTCAATTTTCAAACCGACTGATTGCGCTAACTCAACAAAACCGGGGAAAGAAGTCGCCACATTGGCACAGTCGTTTATTTGAATACTGCCACCAGCTTGCAATGCCGCCACGGCAAAGGACATGGCAATACGATGGTCACCATGACTGTCAACCTCACCACTGCCAATCACGCCGCCCTGAATAACCATACCATCAACTGTTGGCCGAGCATCAATGCCCAGGGCTTTCAGACCGTCAGCCATCACCTGAATACGATCACTTTCTTTAACGCGAAGTTCTTCGGCGCCGGTAAGCACCGTTTCACCTTGCGCGCAGGCAGCCGCGATAAATATTGCCGGAAATTCATCAATGGCCAGCGGCACCTGATCTTCCGGAATATGAATGCCATGCAGCCGCGCGTATCGTACCCGAATATCAGCAACCGGTTCACCACCAGTGATTCGTTCATTACTTAGAGAAATATCAGCGCCCATCTGCCGCAAAATATTGATAATGCCAATCCGCGTTGGATTAATGCCCACATGCTGCAAAGTGATATCAGAATCCGGGGCAATCGTCGCACCGACCATAAAAAACGTTGCTGATGAAATATCAGCAGGCACATCAATTTTGGTACCGGTTAACTTACCGCCGCCCTGAATGCTGATGCGATTGCCGTTCACCGAAACCGGATAGCCCATGCCGATCATCATCCGCTCGGTATGATCGCGTGTCGGTGCCGGTTCGGTAACGCTGGTTTCACCATTGGCGTACATTCCGGCCAGTAATAAACAAGATTTGACCTGAGCACTGGCCATAGGTAATAAGTAATCAATGCCAGTTAAAGCATTGCCACCATGAATGGTTAATGGCGGTTTGCCATCATTTGAATCTATCTTTGCGCCCATTAACCTGAGCGGTTCGGTAACCCGCTGCATCGGCCGTTTAGATAAAGACGCATCACCGCTCATGGTGACTTCAAAAGTTTGTCCGGCTAACAAGCCACTTAACAAACGAATCGACGTGCCTGAATTTCCAACATTTACCTCTTTTTCTGGCGCTTTCAGGCCGTGCATACCCACACCATGAATAGTGACTTTGCCTTTGTCAGGACCGGCAATTTTAACGCCCATGCCGCGAAAAGCTGCTAGGGTTGCCAGCGCATCCTCACCCTCTAAAAAGCCGGAAACTTCGGTGATACCCTCAGCCAGAGAACCCAGCATAATCGTGCGATGTGAAATCGACTTATCGCCAGGTACACGCACATTACCGGTTAATTTACCGCCAGGCTGGACAATAAATTTCAAATTCATTTGTTCACTCACGACGCGTCTTTTGCTCCACTAAACTTCACTGTTATCGGTTAAACCTGGCTCAGCAAAGCGGCTGTCGCGGGCTCGTTTGGCCCGGCTGAAAAAATCAATCAAATAATCGCCGTCGTCTTCACGAATAGCTGCCTCAATTTTGTCGAGACCAACACGATACTGACGCAATAACTCGAGAATTGCCTCACGATTACCGAGACATATATCCCGCCACATGATGGCATCACTGGAGGCTATCCGTGAAAAGTCACGGAAACCACCTGCGGCATAACGCAACACTTCTTCACAGTCATCACGCTGTGCCAACATCCCAACCAAATTAAACGCGAGGACATGGGGTAAATGACTGGTCGCCGCCAGCACAATATCGTGCTGCGTGACATCCATGATCATTACTTCCGCGCCGGTCTGCTGCCACATTTGCTGCACTTGTTGTACAGCATCAGTATTGGTCTCAGCCGTTGGCGTTAATACCACACGATGCGCTTCATAAAGCTCTGCAAATGCAGCCGAAGGACCACTCTTTTCGGTACCGGCAATCGGATGGCCGGGCACAAAATTGGCGAAGTTCGAGGCCAATGTTACTTTGGCGGCATCAATCACCTGCTGCTTGGCACTGCCGCCATCAGTGACAATCGCGCCAGCTTTTAAATGTAGCGCCAGTTCAGAAAACACTGTCTGCATCGCGCCCATCGGTACGGCGACAAACACGACATCAGCATTTTTGACGGCATCGACAATGCTGGTCGCCGCTTCGTCAATGATGCCCAGTTGCAAGGCTTCTTCACGGGCATCTGCAGAACGGGAATAGCCAATCACCTGCTCAACCTGACCGGCTTTTTTCAATGCCAGTGCCAGCGAGCCGCCGATCAAACCGACACCAATGACAGCAAGTTGTTTAATCATCACTGAGGACCTTTTTTAAGGCCACTAAACAACGGGCATTATCTTGCGTAAGGCCAATACTGATTCGCAGATGATTAGGCAAACCATAAGCACTTACCGGCCTGACAATCACACCTTCACGCAGTAAAGCGTCATAGACAGGCCCAGCTTCCCGGCCGACATCAACGCAAATAAAATTACCTTTTGAGGGAATATAGTCCAGACCCAGAGCCTGAAAACCTTTCTCAAACTGCTGCATACCGGCGGCATTAATGTCTCGGGCACGCTGCAAATAATCATCATCACCCAGTGCTGCCACCGCCGCCGCCAGCGCCAGATGATTAACATTAAAAGGCTGGCGGAGTCGGTTCAGTAAATCTGCTACCTCTGGATGCGATACGGCAAACCCGACCCGTAAACCGGCAAGGCCATAGGCTTTAGAAAATGTCCGGCAAATAATCAGATTCGGATATTTGTTCAGCCATTCGAGGGTGTTGACCGGATTATCGTTATATTCCAGATAAGCTTCATCCAGCACCACCATCAAACTATTTGGCAACGCTGCCAGGAATTTTTCCAGCTCGCTGTGGGCAACCGCCGTCCCTGTGGGATTATTTGGGTTAGCAATAAAAATCAATTTGGTTTTATCGGTTACCGCCGCCAGCATTGCCGGCAAATCATGGCCATAATTTTTTGCCGGCACTTCCACCGCCGTGGCGCCAATTGCCTTGACGGCCAATGGATACACGGCAAAAGCATGTTGGGCAAACATCACCTCGTCATCGGGCGCGGCAAAACAGCGGGCAATCAGTTCCAGCACATCATTACTGCCGTTACCTAAGGTAATTTGCGCTGGCTGAACGGCAAATTTTTCGGCGATCGCTTGTTTTAATTCAAAACCATTACCATCGGGATACAACGTGGTTTCCCGAACAGCTAAAGCAATGGCGGCCTGCACTGCCGTTGACGGGCCTAATGGACTCTCATTGGAAGCCAGCTTCACAATATCATTTAAACCGTACTGACGTTGTAACTCGGCAATCGGTTTGCCCGGCACGTAAGGCTTTAAATCAGCCAGAGTGCTATTGGCAAGTTGCTGGTAATTCATCGCTGACCTGCTGGTTTACGAAAACTGTCAATGATCAATAATACGGCGCCAATACAGATCGCCGAATCAGCAATGTTAAAAGCTGGCCAGTGATAACTGCCGGCATAGACATCAAGAAAATCGATGACATAACCATACATCAAACGGTCAATCACATTGCCAATCGCGCCACCGATAATCAATGCCAGTGAGATGGCTTCCAGTTTGGCTGTTTGCGCCAATCGCCGCATCCAGATAATTAATACCGCCGAAATCACCGCCGCCAGCACGACAAAAAACCAGCGCTGCCAGCCACCCGCACCGGCCAGAAAACTAAATGCCGCGCCGGTATTGTGCGCCAGCGTCAGATTAAAGAACGGTAATACCGGCACCGTTTCATATAAATCCAACCAGTTGACCATCACGGTTTTACTGATTTGATCGGCAATAATAATTGCCAGACTGAGCCATAAATATTTTAGCATCATAAACCTCAGGCAAACTGTCGCTGTTCGCCGTTACCGAAAGCATTACTGACACAGCGGCCACATAAATCTGGATGCTCAGCATAATTGCCTACATCCTCGGTTTGATGCCAGCAGCGTTCACAACGGGCATGTTGACTGCGTGCTATGTTCACTGAATACGCTGGATTCTCGGCATTGCCGGAGGCAGACAGATTTACTTTTGAAACAATAAATAAAAACTTCTGTTCGTCACCCAGTTTTGCCAGAGATTGACTGACTGGTGAGGCTGATGGCGAAGTAATGCTCACTTCGGCCGTCAAACCACCTTTAATTTCACCACGGTTGCGCGCTTCTTCCAACTGCTTGGCAACTGTTTCACGCACCTCAAAAATGCACTGCCAATCGCGTTGGGTAATGACGGAATCAGCGTCCAATGGTGCTAAATCGGCATACCATTCATTGAGCAATACCGAATCATTACGCTGTCCCGGAATAAATTCCCATAACTCCTCGGCAGTAAAACTCAAAATAGGCGCAATCCAGCGGGTTAGCGCTTCGAGGATGTGATACATCGCTGTTTGCGACGAACGCCGTCCCAGACTATCTGCCTGCATGGTGTACTGGCGATCTTTGGTGATATCCAGATAAGCACTGCCCAGTTCATTAGCGCAGAAGTTATGGACTTTTTGATAAATCAGATGGAACTGATAGTTATCATAAGCTTTAACAATTTCCTGTTGCAGCTGATAAGCACTATCCAGGATCCAGCGATCCAGAGGCAGCAGCGCCTTAGTTTTGACTAAATGCTGCACCGGATCAAAATCACTAAGATTGGATAATAAATACCGCGCGGTATTGCGAATCCGCCGATAAGAGTCAGCTGTGCGCTTGAGGATTTCATCCGATACCGTCATTTCGGCGCTGTAATCAGTTGCTGCCACCCACAGCCGGATAATATCGGCGCCCAGATTATTCACCACTTGCTGTGGTGCGACGACATTGCCCTTGGATTTGGACATTTTTTTGCCTTCAGCATCGACAGTAAAGCCATGGGTTAACACGGCTTTATAAGGCGCTTTGCCATTTGCAGACACTGAGGTCAGCAAAGAAGACTGGAACCAGCCGCGATGCTGATCACTGCCTTCCAAATATAAATCCGCCGGACGCGTTAAGTCGCTGCGACGATCCAGCACACAGGCATGCGATACGCCGGAATCAAACCAGACATCCAGCGTGTCGGTCACTTTGTCGTATTCAGCAGCCTCATTGCCAATCAGATCTTCAGCGG
>JAWWAG010000086.1:0-8298 GCA_033721795.1 Methylophaga sp.
ATGACCAGCAGCCAGAAATGAGCGCGCCGGAAGTCGCCGATCAACTGGTCAAAGCGATTCATAGCAATAAGTTTGACGTAATTATTTGTAATTTTGCCAACGCCGATATGGTGGGACATACCGGCAATTTTGCCGCCGCCGTTAAAGCGATTGAAACAGTGGACAATTGTCTCGGACGGATCTGGTCGGCCTTGAAAGAAGCGGGCGGCGAAATGCTGGTAACCGCCGATCATGGCAATGCCGAAAAAATGCAGGACGATGAAAAGGGACAGGCCCATACGGCACATACCAGTAATCTGGTACCGCTGCTTTATGCCGGCCGGCCCGGCCAATGTGCGCCACAAGGTAATTTATCTGATATTGCGCCCACCATGCTCAGCTTGTTGGCGTTACCGATCCCTGCCGAAATGAGTAAGCACTTACTGGTGGAGCTAAACTGATTATTATCAGCATGTCGCGTTTATTATTCTTAGCATCAGGACTGTTGTTCAGCGCCATATTACTGGCTAATGAGCCGGGAAAAGAACTCGGCGAAGTACGCAATCAAATCGATAAGCTCAGTGAGTCCCTGACGGCTGACAAACAAAGCAAAGAGGCGCTTTATCAGCAACTGCGAGAACAAAGTCTGAAGGTCTCTGAGATCAGCAAGGCTTTAAAACAAACCGAACAATCTATTGCCGAGCAGGATCAGCAGGTTCAGCAGTTGGAGAACCAACTTGGTCAACAACAAGCCGAGCAACAAGCACAACTGGACGCTTTATACCAACAACTGCGGGCTGCCTATATGCAAGGCCAGCCGGGTTATTTGCAAGTCCTGCTTAATCAGCAGGATCCGGCTTTAATCAGCCGCCATCATTCTTATTACAAATATTTTCATGCGGCCCGGCAACAACAACTGGCCGAGATCGATACGCTGTTAAACAGTCTCAGTGACGAGCAAAAAGCGGTCTTTGCCGCTCAAAAAGATTTGCAACAACTGCTGGCAGAACAGACAGCGCAACAAGATGCACTGAAATCTGAAAAAAATCAGCGCGAAACGACCCTGGCGGCGCTGGATAAAAAAATCAGTTCACAGTCGGCGCAGCTTGATAATCTGCGTCAACAGGAACAGGCTTTGCAGGAATTACTCGCTACACTGAATAAAAAATCGGTCACCAAACCGCCTGTTGATAAACAAAAGAAACCATTAACAAATTTTTCCGGTCTCAGTGGCAGATTATTGTGGCCTTTAGAGGGCAAACTGCTAGCCCGCTATGGTGAGCCCAGAAATCTTGGTAAACTCCGCTGGAAAGGCATCATGATTGCCGCTGACGCTGGCAAAGCCGTTCGCGCCAGTGCCGCAGGCAAAGTCGTTTTTGCTGACTGGATGAAGGGCTTTGGCCTGCTCATCATCGTCGATCATGGCGGTCAGTTTATGAGCCTGTATGGTAATAATGACAGCCTGCTTAAATCGGTTGGCGATATAGTTGACGCCGGCGATACGATTGCACAAAGCGGTAATCAGGGAGTTCGGCAAATGGCTGGACTGTATTTTGAAATTCGCCACAAAGGCAGTCCGACTGACCCGCTGAAATGGCTGCAAAAGCAAAGCTAAGCTGCTAAATAAGGAATTAATATGAAGTTTGTGAAACGCGATGTGAGCCTGTTGACTGCTGGTGCGCTACTGGGTATGAGCTTAATCTTCGGGCAAATGGTTTTTGCTGATCGCACGCCGGCCGAACCTGATTTACCGATTGATGATCTCCGAGCTTTCTCAGAAATCTTTGGCCGTATCAAAAGCAGCTATGTCGAGCCGGTAAAAGATCAGGAACTGATTGAAAATGCCATACGTGGCATGTTGTCAGGACTGGATCCACATTCAAGTTACCTTGATCTGGATGACTTTAAAGAATTACGCGAAGGCACGAGTGGCGAATTTGGTGGTTTAGGTATCGAAGTTTCCATGGAAGATGGCTTTGTCAAAGTGGTGGCACCTATCGATGATACCCCGGCTGCAGAAGCAGGTGTGCAAGCCGGCGATTTGATTATTCGTCTCGATGACAAACCCGTCAAAGGCATGTCATTAAATGATGCCGTCGATATCATGCGCGGTGAACCCGGCAGCAAAATTGAGCTGACCATTATCCGTGAAGGTCAAGATAAACCACTGGTACTGGAATTAACCCGTGCCGTTATCAAAGTAAAAAGCGTCAAATATGAAACACTGGAACCGGGTTACGGTTATCTGCGTATCTCTACCTTCCAGTCACCCACTGGTCAAAGTGTTCGCGATGCCATTAATGACTTAAAAGAAGAAAGTGATGGCAATCTTAAAGGACTGGTATTGGATTTACGTAATAATCCCGGCGGTGTGCTGGATGCGGCGGTTGAGGTTTCCGACGCCTTTATTGATAAAGGTCTGATTGTTTACACCGAAGGCCGTATTGATGATGCCGATCAAAAATTCCACGCCAAACCGGGCGATATGCTTAATGATGCCCCGATTATTGTACTGATTAATGGTGGTTCGGCTTCGGCTTCAGAAATCGTTGCCGGTGCCCTGCAGGATCATCAACGGGCGGTCATTGTGGGCAGTAAATCCTTTGGTAAAGGTTCGGTACAAACAGTGATGCCATTGACCAATGACACGGCGGTTAAAATGACCACTGCCCGGTATTACACACCCAATGGTCGCTCAATTCAGGCTGATGGCATCGAACCGGATATTGCGATTGAAGGCATTCAAGTGTCCGCCCTTGAAGACAATGAATTTTCGCCTTTAAGAGAAGCCGATTTAACTCGCCATTTGGAAAACGGCCAAAAACCGGAAGTAGATGAACAGATTGCTCCAGATTCAATGGATCCCATAGAGACTGATGCCAATGCTGAAGATTTGAAAAAGCAGCCGCTGGCAGTTCGTGATTATCCATTATCTCAAGCGCTGAATCTGCTTAAAGGCATGACCATTTTGCAAAATAAACGCTGAGGCAAAATAGATGAGTAAAGTGCTGATCCCGCTTGCAACAGGTTGTGAAGAGCTGGAAGCAGTCACTCTCATCGACTTGCTTCGTCGTGCTCAAATAGACGTGGTTACTGCCAGTCTGACTGAAGATCTGGCGGTGACGGCCAGCCGGGGGGTGACTTTATTGGCTGACACCACACTCGATGCTGTGCTGAATGATGACTTTGTCATGATTGTATTGCCCGGCGGTCAACCCGGTACTGATAATCTCAATGCTGATCCACGCATTCATCAATTATTAAAACGCATGGCTGCTAATGATAAATGGTTGGCGGCCATTTGTGCAGCGCCGCTGGTTCTAGCGTCGGCCGGTTTATTAAATGGCTTTCAGGCTACGGCTTATCCCGGTGCTTTAGATGCTGATAAATGGCCTCAGATAACGTTACAAGAAGATCCAGTGGTAATAGATAACCGACGAGTTACCTCTCGCGGTCCGGGGACAGCGATGGATTTTGCGTTAACGCTTATTGGCTTGTTGACAGCGCCAGCGAGGCGGGAGCAAGTTGCCGTTAGTTTAGTGCGGAGTTAATTGTTAGCCCATGTTCAATGTCAGTGAAGCTGAGTTGTCGATTCTGCTGGTCGAGCCGTCATCAACCCAATTAAAAATTATTATGCGTCAGCTACAGGAAGCTGGTGTCAGCAAAATTGACGGCGCTGCCAATGGCGGCGATGCGCTTGATTTAATCAAGCAATATCCGCCGGATCTGGTGATCAGCGCTATGTATTTACCGGATATGACCGCCGCCGATTTATTGTTGCAAATTCGCGCCGATGATCAGCATGCTGATTGTAATTTTATGTTGATTTCCAGCGAAACTGATTTTAAAAAATTGGAACCATTAAGACAGGCCGGCGTGGTAGCGATTTTACCCAAGCCGTTTGTTGCCGATGATTTACGCCGTGCGCTGCGTACGACACTGGATTATTTGGATCCGCAGGAACTGAATCTGCAAAACTACGATCCAGCTAACTTAAAAGTGCTGCTGGTTGATGACAGTGTGACTGCCCGTAATCACATTGGCAGGGTGCTGGCAGATCTGGGTATTGGTTATATTGCCAAAGCCGAAAATGGCGTTGATGCCGTTAAATTTCTGCAACAAGATGACTTTGATCTGGTGGTGACCGATTTAAATATGCCCGATATGGATGGGCAGGCGCTGACTCACTATATACGTAATGAGCTCGGCAATACTTTTATGCCGATTCTGATGGTGACCAGTGAGCAGAATCAAACCCGGCTAGGCCAAGTGCAACAGGCTGGTATTTCAGCATTGCTCGACAAACCATTTGAGCCGCAATCGATCCGCGAAACACTCTATCGCGTCCTTGATGAGACTAGCTGACTACAACTGATGGCGACGGCTTAAACCAATAAACTTCTGAATATAATCAATATCGCTATCTGATTCGTGGATCGCGGCAAATAAGGTTTTGGGTAAGCCCTCTGCGCCTAGACGACAAATGGTTACCGCTTCCTGCGCCGCGATTTCCCGTGCCAGCCAGTCTGGCAACACTGTGATACCGCGATTTAAAATCACCATTTGCAACATGATTTCCAATGATTGGAGCTGCTTATTGTCCGGTGAAATCCCAGCTGGCTGCAAAAACTGACTAAACACATCCAAACGCTCCGGCGCCACCGGAAACGTCAGCAATAAGCTGTCAGCTAAATCTTTGGCGACCACATAAGACTTGTCTGCCAAAGGATGGTCATTGGCTACCATCAGTACCAGTTCATAATCTAACAACGGTGCATATTGAATGCCTTGTGTGACTAGCTTATCGGGCGTTACCAGCAAATCAACATGCTGATTCAGTAAGGCCTGCATTCCCGAAAACTGAAACTGATGGCGAATATCCACATCCATCTCCGGCATTGCCCGAAGATAAGCACCCAGCACGCCTTTCAGCCATTCATAACAAGGATGACACTCAACACCCAAGCGCAAAATCCCGGCCCGGCCACTGGCATAAGCCTTTAGGGTTTGCTCGGTCTGCTCGAATACCGGTAACACCTGTCCGGCCACCTGCAAAAGCAACTCACCGGCCCGCGTCAGCCGGAGTTTGCGGCCTTCACGCTGCCATAGCGAAATTTCTAATTTGCTCTCCAGATAACGAATTTGGTGTGACAAAGCTGACTGAGTAACAAATAACGCGTTGGCAGCAGCGGTCAGACTGCCATTTTCAGCCAACGCGGCAATGATTTTCAGATGGGCTCGCTCGATCATATATGAATATTACTCATCTAAACGTAAACTAATATCATTATTACTCATGAATCAGCCTGACTACAATGACGCTTTTTAAGAGGAGCGTGTTATGGCACTGATTCATAATTTGGGATTTCCCCGTATTGGCCGCCAGCGGGAACTAAAGTTTGCCCTGGAAAAATTCTGGCGTGGTGAACACGATGCCAGCCAATTGCTCGATACGGCTGCCGGTCTGCGCCGTGAACATTGGCAACTGCAGCAAGATTTAGACTGGTTGCCAGTTGGGGATTTCAGCCTTTACGATCATGTATTGGACACTAGCGTGATGGTTGGCAATTTACCGGCGCGGGCCCAGCAGGGTGATAACTTGCAGCAATATTTCCTAGCAGCGCGTGGTCAGGCTGATGAGCAGACTTGTTGCGGTCAGACGGCCGCAGCGGCGATGACCAAATGGTTTAACAGCAATTACCATTATCTGGTGCCTGAATTCAGCGCTGACACGCAGTTTTCGGCCAATCCGGAGAACCTGCTTAAACAATGGCAGGAAGCGAAAGATCAGGGCATCAACGGCAAACCAGTGATCCTCGGGCCGCTTAGTTATTTGAAATTGGGCAAGGCCACCGATAACAGTGATCGGCTGGATTTATTGCCAGCACTCCTTACCTGCTATCAACAGATTCTCAATCAATTTGTTGAGGCTGGTGTGACCTGGTTGCAAATTGATGAGCCTATTCTGGTCACTGATTTGGACCGTCGCTGGCAGCAGGCTTTTGAACAAGCTTATTTCCAGCTCAGTAAAGCCCCGGTGAAAATACTGCTAACCAGTTATTTTGGTGAGCTTGGTGATAATCTGCCACTGACTTGCAGCTTACCCGTCGCCGGTTTGCATATTGACGTCGTCAGCAGTGGCCGCGACGAGATTATTAAAGTCGTCGACTGGCTATCCGCGCATCAGGTGGTATCGCTGGGCGTCATTGATGGCCGTAATATCTGGAAAACCGATCTGCAGGACTGGCTAAATGTCTTGCAGCCTTTACAGCAGCGCCTGGGCGATCGTTTATGGCTGGCACCCAGCTGTTCTTTAATTCATGTGCCGGTAGATGTAGATGCCGAAACCGGCCTGGATCCTGACATCAAAAGCTGGCTGGCTTTCGCCTTACAAAAGCTCGATGAATTAATGCTGCTGAAAAAGGCGCTGAATAACGGCGTGGAATCCGTCGCCGATGCATTTGCACGCCATCAACAGGCAGTCAATAGCCGCCGTCAATCGGTACGAAATCATGATCCCAAAGTACGTCAGCGCTGCGAGGCCATTACACCGCAGATGCAACAACGGCAGAGCGCTTATCCACAGCGGGAGCAACTACAACAAAACAAGTTAAATTTGCCGTTATTGCCAACAACAACGATCGGTTCGTTTCCACAAACCAGCGATATCCGGCAAGTCCGTGCCCGGTATAAGCAAGGCAAAATCAGCGGTGATGATTATCAAATTGCCATGCGCCGGCAAATTGCCGAGTGTATTGAGCTGCAGCAGCAGCTGGATCTGGACGTACTGGTGCATGGCGAAGCTGAACGTAACGACATGGTTGAATATTTTGGAGAGCAATTGAGCGGCTTCGCCTTTAGTCAGCAGGGTTGGGTGCAATCCTACGGTTCACGCTGTGTCAAACCACCAATTTTATTTGGCGATGTCGCGCGGCCAACCCCAATGACCGTCGATTGGGCACAATACGCGCAAAGCCTCAGTGATAAACCAGTCAAAGGTATGCTGACCGGCCCGGTCACAATTCTCAATTGGTCATTTGTTCGTGATGATCAACCGCGCAGCCAAACCTGTCAGCAAATTGCCTTGGCAATTCGTGATGAGGTGCAGGATTTAGCTGAGGCTGGTTTAGCGATTATTCAAATCGATGAAGCGGCTTTGCGTGAGGGGCTGCCGCTGCGGCAGAAAGACTGGCCGGATTATCTGGATTGGGCGATTGGCAGTTTCCGGCTGACAGCCAATGGGGTCGGTGATGATGTGCAGATCCACACCCATATGTGTTATTCGCAGTTTAATGACATTATGCCGGCGATTGCAGCGATGGATGCTGATGTTATCACCATTGAAACTTCTCGCGGCCAGATGGCGTTATTGCAGGCTTTTGAGCAGTTCAGTTATCCGAATGCGATTGGCCCGGGTGTTTACGATATTCACAGTCCGAACATTCCTGACTCGCAAACTATCGAAGCGCTGCTGGCGCAAGCTATGCAATTTATCCCGGCGCAGCGTTTGTGGGTCAATCCGGATTGTGGTCTGAAAACACGGCAGTGGCCGGAAGTGAAAGCGGCCCTTCAAGCCATGGTCAAAGCCACCAAAAAACTGCGACAACAGCAGCTGGCGAAAGCCGGTTAAAGTGTTTCCTCATAAAGCTGCGCTGGTGCCTGTGGCACTGGTGCAGCTAATTGATCAACCAGCTGTTTTACGGCCGAAATGACAAGATTCTGCTGGCGTTGACCCATAGGGCATAGGGCACTGCGAAATCCCAGATAATCGGCGCCCAGCGGCTTCAAAGTAGCAATATCTTCGACGCGCAATGCACCGGCAAGACCGCACAACCGCTGCCGGGATTTAACCCGGTTCACAAAAAGTTTTAATTGCTCTGGGGTCTGATGATCCAATAAGTGCTGGCCATTTTTATTAGCCGTATCCAGCATAACACCTGAAAAACATGAATCTAAAACATAAGTAAGTACTGACTCATCATATTGCTGATCAGCGAATATTACCGCAATAACCGGCGTATCAAAGAATTGCAGAAACGTCTTTAAATCCCGCAGACAATCAGCTAAAGCCGCGTCATTAAATAAACCTACTTTCAGATAATCGACGCCTGTTTGCTGCATCTCAATTAAAGCCGATTGTATCGGCACTGCCTGCATCGGCAAATCACCAATAGTGGCGCTGCTCTGACAACGACCTCCCAACCAGTTAACGATTTGTTTAACCGTGGCCACGGGCAGGGCGCCAAGAGCCCCATCAGCGGGATTTTTCATGTCCAGCAGATCTGGCAAACAGTCGTTTAATTGTTTGGCTTCTGACAA
>JAWWAG010000087.1:0-8226 GCA_033721795.1 Methylophaga sp.
CTTTGCCAATGGTAAGGCGTACACCTCACCCTCTACTTCAATCAGGATTTCGCCATTATCAAAGCCTTGCAATTCGCCGTTAAAATTTCGCCGTCCATTAATGGGCAGTTTCATGCTGATTTTAACTTGCGAGCCAACAAAACGCTGAAAATCACGCGGCTTGAAAAGCGGCCGGTCAAAACCGGGCGAGGAAATTTCCAGCATATAGGCTGATTTGATAGGGTCTTCGACGTCTAAAACGCCACTGACCTGATGACTGACGCGTTCGCAGTCCTCAATACCGATGCCGTCTTCAGCGTCAATATAAATGCGCAGCACCGGGCTTTGACCACCCTGAATATATTCAACACCGACCAGCTGGTATCCCAGTGATTCAATGGGTGCCTCAATTAGTTGTTCGATTTGATCCGTTACGGCCATAAGCAAATAAAAAAAAAGGGCCATCGGCCCAATTTAAACTCCACAAAAACAAAAACCCCATTCAGGGGTTTTGTTATTGTAATATTGGTAGCGGGGGCTGGATTTGAACCAACGACCTTCGGGTTATGAGCCCGACGAGCTACCAGGCTGCTCCACCCCGCACCTGAACAAGACGCAAAGTATACACAGCAATGGTTTAGCGTGCAAGGCTAATTCTCTTTCAGTTTCCTAGTCAGGGTATTACGACCCCATCCTAATAACTTGGCAGCTTCCTGGCGTTTGCCTGCCGTTTTTTCCAATGCAACTTCCATCAGTAGCTGTTCGACCATCGGTACGACATCAGCAAGCGCGCCTTCCTGACCACTCAGTGCTTTGCCGGCAGCCCATTGGCGGAATAGCTGTTGCCAGTCACTGTTACGCCGGGTCTGGTCACCACCACCTTCGGCCGATAATTCCATTGGCAAGTCTTCCATTTGCACGACTTGCCCCGGCGACATCACCATCAGCCAGCGACACACATTTTCTAACTGCCTTACATTACCCGGCCATGGTAACTGCGACATATACTGTTCGACATCACTTGCGACCGACTTATTGGCCATATTCAGTTCGCGGGCTGCTTTGCTAAGGAAATAACTTACCAGTGCTGGAATATCCTCACGGCGTTCCCGTAACGCCGGGGTATGAATACGAATAACATTCAAGCGGTGAAACAAATCCTCACGAAAATCACCCCGCTCAACCCGTTGCTCTAAATTCTGGTGGGTTGCAGCAATGATTCTGACATCGGCTTTGACGGCACTGTGACCGCCCACACGGAAAAACTCACCATCTGAAAGCACCCGCAATAAACGGGTCTGCAATTCAATTGGCATATCACCGATTTCATCCAGAAATAGCGTACCGCCATTGGCTTGTTCAAAACGGCCTTTACGGGACGCATGTGCACCAGTAAACGCACCTTTTTCGTGACCAAATAATTCTGATTCCAGTAACTCTCTTGGAATCGCCGCCATGTTCAAAGCAATAAAAGGAGCATTGCGCCGTGGGCTATGTTTATGCAACGCATGCGCAACCAGCTCTTTACCGGTACCGGACTCACCATTTATTAATACCGTTATGTTAGATCGGGCCAACCGGCCAATTGCACGGAATACCTCCTGCATAGCCGGTGCTTCACCGATAATTTCGGCACCAAGATTAATGTCTTCGCTGGGATTGGCATGCTGCTGACGATGATGATTTATCGCCCGTTGAACCAATTCCACTGCGTCATCAACATCAAATGGCTTTGGTAAATATTCAAAAGCACCGCCCTCATAAACCGATACTGCACTATCCAGATCCGAATATGCCGTCATGATGATGACCGGTAAGTCCGGTTGTCGACGCTGAATATCAGCCAGTAGTTGCAGGCCATCCATACCTGGCATACGAATATCACTGACCAGCACATCCGGACTTGGCTCTTGATTACGTTTTAATTGCTCAAGCGCCAGATCAGCGTTTTCAAAGGCTTTAACCGTAATATCTACAGCTTCTAGCGCTTTCTGTAAGACCCAGCGAATTGAACGGTCATCATCGACTATCCATGCGATTGCTTTAGCGACCACGATTATTTGACTCCAAAGGGAAAATAACGGAAAAAATAGTCTGTCCCGGGTGGCTGTTACACAATACGGTACCGCCATTGCGTTGCACCAGATTTTGCACCAGATAAAGACCAAGGCCAGTGCCATCTGCGCGGCCGGTGACTAAGGGATAGAACAGACTATCCTGTAAATGTTTGGGAATACCGGGGCCATCATCTTCAATTTCTATGAGTACGCCCAGTCGGTGAAAATTTTTATCTATCGTCAGATTACGCTGAATCCTGGTTCGCAAACGGATAATCCCAAAGCCATGCATCGCTTGCACTGCATTACGAACAATGTTTAAAAAGATCTGGATCAATTGATCTAAATCTGCGGAGAGATCGGGAATACTGGGATCGTAATCGGCAATAAACCGCAGTCGCTCATCAACTTCGATATCAACCAGTTGGCGGACACGCTGTAAAACTTCGTGGATATTTACCGTGGTTTTTTCACTCTGCTGATAGGGACCCAGCATCCGATTCATCAGATTTTGCAGTCGATCAGCTTCGTTGATAATAATCTGGGTATATTCTTTCAAATCATCCGAATCAAGTTGACGCTCTAATAGCTGTGCAGCTCCCCGTAAACCGCCTAGCGGATTTTTAATTTCATGGGCGAGACCGCGAACCACTTGTTGTTGGGTGTGCAGATTTTCATCACGATTGATGCGTTGTTGATAATCTAACTGTGCCAATTCCAGCAGAATATAAGGCACATTCAAATCCAGCAGTTTGATGGAACAATCAACCACAATGTTGCCACTGGCTGGTAAAAACAATGGAATTTCACGCTCGATTAGCGCTTGGCCGCTGCTTAATACTCTTTGCAACGAACTAAGTAAACGGGATTCACCGGGTAACAACATTTGAAATGGAATATGTTCAGCTTGACGCTGTGAGATCTCAAACATGATCTCTGTCGCGGTATTGATGTAACAAACGCGATATTGACGATCCAACACCAAAATCGCCGTAGTAAGGTTTTCCAGCACATCGCTGCAGGCAAGCAGATCCTGATTCATAGGTAGTTCATCGCGTTTCATAGATTAGCTGTTTGCAAAATCCACTCCAACTTATCAGGTATAGCAAAAACCTGTTTTTAAACAGTTGATATTGTTTGGGTTTATTTTGCAATCGGCTGTAGGAAAGGATGTTTTTGAATCATTAAAACATCATCATCTCAGATTATACGCACACTTTTGGTGCATAACTGGCTTACATATCTTTAGTTGGCAGGCGGGGTCGGAAACGCTTGAGCGCCAGGCAACGCACCCTGATTATTACCAGTGTTCGGATTTAGCAGGATACTGTTACGCTGCAAATGAAATTTAATGGTTGGACTCTGGGCAATTTCTTCGCCATTGGCATTCATCACCACCGCTGACAGCGTATGCGTACCCCGGTCAATATTTGCTAGGTTAAAGCTCAAGCCTGTATTGGGCTCACCATATGGCCGGCCATCCATCCGCAATTGGATCATATCACCCCGTTCTCGACTCAATGCCGGCCGGATCTGGATATTCACAGTGAGATCACCGTCATTGGCACGAAGTGCCTCATCATCCTGAGGACTGGCAATTTGCAGCTGATAATCAGGTGCAGGTGGCATTTCGTTTTCTGCACTGGTCTCTTCAGTAGTATTATCCGGATCAGATAATACTTCCTGGGGCTCAATTACCGGCGTATAGAGAGATGGCTCAGGTAAATCAATTTGCACAGCATTATCAACCGGCTGATCGGAATAGACGGTATTACCATTTTCATCGACCCAACGATAAACCTCAGCTAATGCTGTGGCTGATGACAGAATTAATATTAAAAGCCAATATTTCATAGCCTCAATATAGGCCAGCTTTTGGCCTTTCGCAAGCCAAAACCACAAACAAAAACGCCTCCACAAGGGAGGCGTCTCTTCTAGCACTGATACAGGTATTAAACGCTGTAATACAGATCAAACTCAGCAGGATGCGTTTCCATACGCAGACGGGTAACTTCTTCCATCTTCAGTTCGATGTAAGCATCAATCATATCGTCGGTGAATACACCGCCTTCTGTTAAGAAAGCACGATCTTTGTCCAACTCGGCCAATGCTTGATCCAATGCATGACATACTTTTGGAATCGCAGCATCTTCCTCTGGCGGCAGATCATATAAATCCTTATCCATGGCATCGCCAGGATGGATCTTGTTTTTGATGCCGTCCAGACCGGCCATCATCATTGCTGAGAAAGCCAAGTATGGGTTAGCAGAAGGATCGGGGAAGCGTACTTCAATACGACGTCCTTTTGGATTGCTGACAAATGGAATACGAATTGACGCTGAACGGTTACGTGCTGAATAAGCCAACATAACAGGTGCTTCAAAACCTGGGACCAAACGTTTGTAGCTGTTGGTACCGGGGTTAGTGAAAGCATTCAATGCTCTGGCATGTTTGATGATACCGCCGATGTAGAACAAGGCAGTTTCTGACAAACCACCGTATTTGTTACCGGTAAACAGGTTATCACCACCTTTGGCTAATGACTGATGAACATGCATACCACTACCATTATCACCTACCAATGGTTTTGGCATAAAGGTCGCTGTTTTGCCATAGGCATTGGCAACGTTATGTACCACATATTTCAGAATTTGCACTTCATCGGCTTTGCGGACCAACGTGTTGAATTTTGTACCAATTTCGCACTGACCGGCTGTCGCAACTTCATGGTGATGAACTTCCGTGACCAGACCCATTTCTTCCATCGTCAAACACATGGCTGAACGGATATCTTGTAATGAATCAACTGGCGGAACCGGGAAATAACCACCTTTAATGCTTGGGCGGTGACCCATATTGCCATCCGGGAAAACTTTTTCAGTATTCCATGATGATTCAGAAGAATCGATCTTATAGAAAGAACCCGAGATATTACTGCCCCAGCGAACATCGTCGAGAATAAAGAATTCTGGTTCCGGACCGAAAAATGCGGTATCAGCCAAACCCGTTGATTCCAGATAGGCTTCAGCACGTTTGGCAACACTGCGCGGGTCACGCTCGTAACCTTGCATCGTGGCAGGCTCAACGATATCGCAACGTACGATCATCGTGCTGTCATCCATAAACGGATCCATGACGATTGTGGTCGGATCGGGCATTAAAATCATGTCAGATTCGTTAATACCTTTCCAACCGGCAACAGATGAACCGTCAAACATCACGCCTTCTGAGAAGGTATCTTCATCAATGGCATGCGCTGGGTAAGAAACGTGTTGTTCTTTACCACGGGTATCGGTGAAACGGAAATCGACGAATTTTACGTCTTCGTCCTTTATCATCTGTAAAACATTTTCGACTGACATGTAAATTCTCCAAATTAAAATTGCACCGCCGGGTGCTTCAAAAACTCAATCCAAATAACAGCACAAAGCTTGCCAACTTGGCAAGGCACTGAAATCAACCATTTAGGTGCAAGCAACAAGCATATCTGCACTGTATCTGTGCACAATTACCTGTATCGCACTATTTTGGTGCCATGCACCAGCACGGAACAAACAGCCAGTGATTAATCGACTTGCCAGATTTTGGATGAGCAGAATTTTCACCCAAGCTGGCAGATCTTGCAATGCGCATGACTGCCAGCGCCAGACCGCATTCCAAATTATTAGTTTTCAAAATACTGTCCGGCAGACATATAAATCAGGCCAGACGGGGTTTAAGCCAGACTGTAAGCCTTAAATCTCATCAGTTTCCAGCAATAGATTAATGTCAAATCGAAACCATACGAGATGCTAAACCAACCAACTACGCGGTACCCCCTACGGTAAGTTTATCAACTTTAAGTGTTGGCTGACCGACACCCACCGGTACACTTTGGCCTTCTTTGCCACAATTGCCGATACCGCTATCCAACTGTAAATCATTGGCAACCATGCTGATGCGATTCATTACATCCGGCCCATTACCAATCAGCGTTGCACCTTTGACCGGCCGTGTCACTTTACCGTTTTCTATTAAATAGGCTTCACTACTGGAAAACACAAACTTACCCGAAGTAATATCCACCTGACCACCACCAAAGTTCACGGCATAAATGCCTTTTTTAACCGAGGCGATAATCTCTGCTGCATCGTGAGGTCCTGGCAGCATGTAAGTATTGGTCATTCTTGGCATCGGTAAATGTGCGTAGGATTCGCGCCGGCCGTTACCGGTTGGTTTCATCCCCATCAAACGGGCATTGAGCTTATCCTGCATATAACCGGTCAGTCGGCCATTTTCAATTAAAGTCGTCGACTCAGTGGGGGTGCCTTCATCATCAACAGACAGAGAACCACGACGATCCTGCATGGTGCCGTCATCAACCACCGTGCATAAATCCGACGCTACCTTTTCGCCCATCCTGCCGGAAAACGTTGAACTGCCACGACGATTGAAATCACCTTCCAGACCATGGCCGACGGCTTCGTGAAGAAGAACACCGGGCCATCCTGAAGCCAAAACAACAGGCATACTGCCGGCAGGTGCATCTACCGCCTCCAGATTAACCAGAGCCTGCCGCACTGCCTCCTTGGCATATTCCTCAGGTAAAGAATTTTCAGCAAAATAACTGTAATCGAGACGCCGACCACCGCCAGCACTGCCACGCTCGCGACGTCCATTGGATTCGACAATGACACTGACATTCATACGAATCAACGGCCGAATATCGGTTGCCAAAGTACCATCACTGGCCATAATCAACACCTGATCAACTTCACCGGCGAGACTGACTGTAACACGTTTTACACGTGGATCAGCGGCACGTGCTGCTGTATCGGCAGCGCGCAACATTTCAAGCTTCCCAGCGGCTGACATCGCTAAAATCGGATCAACATTTTGATAAAAAACGGGAGCAGTAACAGATGTTGGCACTTTTAATTGTCCCTGCTGACCACTTTTAACCACCGCCCGTGCTGCCTGGCAGGCTTCTGATAAGGCAGATTTATTCAGTACATCAGAATAGGCAAAACCCGTTTTTTCACCGCTGCAAGCCCGGACTCCAACACCCTGTTCCAAGTGAAAACCGCCATCCTTAATAATGCCCTCTTCCAGCAGCCAGTTTTCTGAGCGCGAGCGTTGAAAATATAAATCAGCATAATCCACACCCGGCTGCATTGTTGAGCTAAGTGCAAATTGTAAGTCCGCTAATTGCAATCCTGCGGGTTGCAACAGTTCAGTATCCAAAACGTCAAAATAGCTTGTTGTCATTGCCTGCCGCGTAGTCTTATAAAACTATTGATGATATCAGACATCAAGGTTGCTCTGCTGTTTTCAGCGTCATTTCAGGTGCGTTCCAAGGGCCCGTCAACTTATAACGATACGTTATAAAATCAACAATTTCTTTACCAAATAAATTACTGGCCAGCTTGTCGGCCAGAAAAATGGCCGTACCTACGCCAAGTCCAATGGGCCCACCAGCAACAGCGCCAGCTAAGGGCAGCGTCGATGCAACTTTAGGTGTGACATTTACCGTTTGATCATAAGTCTTTTCTATCAAGTTTATTGGCCCATTGACTGTCACTAATGCACTGTCACCCCGCATTTCCAAATTGTTGGTGGTCGCCAGTCCGTTAGCAAAATCAAAACGGCCGCTGATAATGCTAAAACTAAAACCTGAGCCAAATAAGTCACTGAAATCCAGCGATAAGCGCCGTGGGATCGCGGTAAAACTGAGCAAGCCGAAAATGCGCCCGGCAGCACCGGGGTCAACATCTTTAAGCTCACCACTGCCAACATCAAGTTGCATATGTCCCAAAAAATCCCGACGATTAAAATTCAGCGGCGCATCCGGCCAGGTAAAGTTGCCCTCTACATTAACCCGCTTAGCAGTAATTGCCGCTTGATAACCTAAATCCACCAGCAAGTTAGCTAAATCATCACTGCTTAATTGCAGGCTTAACTGTGAGTTATCGCCATCATCATTTCGACGCCAGTTACCGGTAGCCGTCGCCAGTAGTGTCGGCGACTGCAAACTAGCCGATACCAACTGCCAGCGCATCGCATCACGTTCAGCATGTGCTTGCAAACGTCCCAGTTTCATACCATCAAGCACCAAGTTATCAATATTCAATTGAAAGCCGGGCCACAATGGGGGCAAATCGTTCTTATCCCGTTTCTGGATCGCATCGTTGGGTAACGTTAATTCAACGAA
>JAWWAG010000088.1:0-7992 GCA_033721795.1 Methylophaga sp.
AATTCGATATGACAAATCGCATGAATCAAACTGGCATGACCGGTTTCACGGTTATTTCGACGTCGCGGTAAATCTTTGGGATTGACCAGCTCCGGTTTGGTTGGACGGCCGGGAATATCTGGCGCTTCAAGTGGCTGACGATTTATCTGATAGCCTGAATGTCTGCATTGCTCGGTAAGTTGTCGGGTGGCGATTGCTTTCTCTGCAGCATCTTCAATTAGTAAGATGGCCAGAGCTTGCTGACGCAGATCAGATTTACCGGTATCAACCATGTAAACGCACTCGCGGATCAACCAGTGTGTAGGAAATATCGGTCAGGATTAAACCGATGATGTATAAAACCGAGCCCAGAAACACCATCGCGCGAACGATAGCAAAATCCTGCGCATTAATAGCGTCGATGGTATAGCTGCCCAGCCCCGGGATACCAAAAAATGACTCCAGAATCAGGCTGCCCATAAACAAGGTCGGAATCAGCACCACGGCACCGGTTAAAATCGGAATCATGGCATTTTTCAAAACATGACCAAACAACACCCGCAGCTCAGACAAACCCTTGGCGCGGGCAGTGCGAACATAATCTTTGGCGGCTTCTTCGAGAAATAAAGTACGATACCAGCGCGATCCACTGCCAATGCCTGAAATAATGCCAATCGCGACGGGTAGGATCATAAATTTAAAGGCATTGAGACCATCACCAAAACCGGAAACCGGCACCAGTTGCATCAATTTACCGACGACAAACTGACCGCCAATGATATAAAACAGACTGGAGATAGACATCAGCATTACACACAACACGACGCCGCTTAAATCCACATAAGTCGCCCGGAAAAACACCATCAGCATGGCAAAGGTAATATTGACCAGCAGGCCAACCACAAAAACTGGAATAGCTATCGCCAGGCTCGGCCACATGCGTGTTTGAATATCGCTGCCAATATCACGGCCATCGTCAGCCTGACCAAATTCAAAGGCAAACAACGCCACCGATTTATTAAAAAAAATGGTGTCGGTAAATTGTTCGATCCCCTTTTCATCTGTATTCCATATCAGTGGTTTGTCATAGCCACGCTCGGCTTTCCAGGCTTCGACGGCTTCTTGTTTAATATAACGATCACCGAGTTGCATACGCGCCATATCGTCCGGCGTATTAACCAGAAAAAACAACGCAAAGGTCAGTGCATTAACGCCAATTAAAATCGGTATGGCATACAAAATCCGCCTAACAATATAAGCCAGCATATAAATCCGTTCTTTGAAACGCTGCCTGACGGCAACGGTTTTTGAGTTACGATAGGCGCTATTGTAGCAGTGACTCAACTTGGCAAAACCAACGGCGTAAAATCTGGTCACAAGCCTTATAGCAATAAAGGAGAACCTAATGGCAAAAACAGCAATGGATTTAGTGCAAGCTGCTAAAGCGGGAATTCGTGAAGTCAGTGTATCTCAAGCGCAGCGGATGTTAAACGAAGACAGTATTGCCCTTGATGTTCGTGAGCCCGCGGAATTTGATGCCGGCCATGTAGAAGGTGCCCGCCACATTCCCCGTGGCATACTCGAGTTTGCAATCGCCAATGATCCGGATTTTCAGGATAAAACCCGTTCGATTGTCGTCTATTGCAAATCAGGTGGTCGGGCGGCATTGGCCACAGCGACGTTACAGCAATTGGGCTTTACCAATGCGGTTTCGATTATTGGTGGCTATGATGCCTGGCAGGATGGCGAAGACGACTGATTAGGAGATTTAAAAATGAATATTATCCGCAATATATTATTAGGTACGGCGGCTTTGATGATGTCATTTGCCGCAATGGCTGAACCGACACAGATTATGGTCCGGGCCAAAGCTGTTGATTCTAAATTTATTGGCACCAGTGTAGGTGGCGTGAGAGCCGTCATTGAAGATGCTGAAACTGGTGAAATTCTCGATCAGGGCTGGATCAACGGTGATACCGGCGATACCAAAGTATTGATAGAAAACCCGATAAAGCGCGGCGAACGGCAAACCAATGAAACAACTGCTGGCTATTTGGCAACAGTCGATATTGATACACCCCGTTTGCTGCGTATTAAATTAATGGGCCCGTATGCTGATCGGCAAAGCATGCAGGAAACTACTATGACCACTTGGGTCATACCCGGAAAAGATATTCTGGGTGATGGCATCATTCTGAATATGAGTGGCTTTATTGTAGATGGCTGGACCCGGGTTATTCAGGGCGGCCAAGTCGATATTATGACCAAAGCCTCATTGCTGTGTGGTTGCCCGATTACCAAAGATGGTCACTGGCAGGGTGATAATTATGAAGCCACAACAATTATCATGAAGGATGGTAAAAAGATCGAAGAAGTCACCATGGCCCTCAAAGGTCCTGACGGCATGTTTAACGGTCAAACCAGAATCACTGAACCGGGTCATTACAAAGCCATTATTTATTTGTTTGATAAAAACACCGGCAATGTCGGTGTCGATCGCACGATATTTGAAATCCCCGAGGATGAGTAGTTTGTAATAAATTGATTTATGGCGCGTCATAAAACTATGAGCAAAAATCAATTAAAGACGACGCAATTCGGTCCAGTTCAAGGCGCCGGCTTAGGGCTGCGGCGCAGCTTTATGGATGACCTCATAGCGGTTGATAATGCACCGGTCGATTTTCTGGAAATTGCCCCGGAAAACTGGCTGGAAATGGGTGGCCGGCTTGGTAAAAAGTTACGGTTTTTTACCGAGCGTTATCCAATGCTTTGCCATGGTTTATCGCTATCAATTGGTGGCCCGGCACCGCTGGATGAAAACTTTGTTAAACGGTTGAAACATTTTCTCGATGAACATCAGGTACGTTTGTACAGTGAACATCTGAGCTATTGCGGTGATGATGGTCATTTATACGACCTGATGCCAATACCGTTTACCGAACAAGCCGCACATTATGTTGCTGAGCGAATTCAGCGGGTTCAGGATATTCTGCAACGGCGGCTGATTATCGAAAATGTTTCTTATTATGCCGCCCCCGGCCAGGAACTGGACGAACTGGATTTCGTCAATGCGATTATGCAAGAAGCGGATTGTGAGCTGCTGCTGGACGTCAACAATGTTTACGTTAACAGCATTAATCATCACTACGATGCCAAAGCCTATATCGATGCTATTGATAGTGATCGCATCGCTTATATGCACATCGCCGGACACTTTAATGAAGCTGAAGACTTGATCGTCGATACGCATGGCGCGGCGGTCATTGATCCGGTCTGGGACTTATTGCAACACAGTTATGCGCGGCATGGTGTGCGACCGACGATGCTGGAGCGTGATTTTAATATTCCGGATTTGCAAACACTGTTCAGCGAGGTGGGCAAAATCCGTGATTATCAGCACAACGCTGAATATCAAACGGTTAAACAGGCACAAGCGTAATGTCGGTATTTGACTGCCGAACATACTTTACATCAGAGCCGTCATTCCTCTGCAGACGCGAATTCAGGGCAAATAAATGGGGCGCAAAAAGTAAAACAGTGTCATTCCCACGCAGGTGGGAATCCAGGGCCTTTGAATGGGTGCAAGGCTAATGCAGTCTGATTTTCGCAGTGTGCAAATGGCGTTTGCCGGTCATATTCGTAATCCGGAATTAGCAGCGCCCGATACCATTGAAGATCGGCGCATGGCGATTTACCGGCGGCTGATTTTTAACAATATTCAGAATTTCTGCAACACGGCTTTTCCCGTGCTGAAAACCCTGTTTGATGATGAACACTGGCAGGCGATGATCCGTGACTTTATGGTGCAGCATCGTTGCCAGCGGCCGTTGTTTAATGAAATTGCCCAGGAATTTATCGATTATCTGGCTAACGAACGGGATTTAACGAATGATCCGCCATTCATCCAGGAGCTGGCACATTACGAATGGGTTGAGCTGGCGTTGGGAATAGCCAATGCCGAATTTCAGCAGCGAGAAGTTAAATCCGATACCGATTTATTATCACTGACGCTGAAACGTTCGCCACTGGCCTGGTTGCTGGCTTATCAGTTTCCCGTACATCAGATAGATGTTGATAACCAACCGAGCGAACCGTCAGCCCAGCCGAATTTTTTGCTGGTGTATCGCAATGCCGATGACCAGGTGAAATTCATCGAACTCAATCCAGTCAGTGCACGATTATTAGAATTATTGGAGACGGGACTAACGGGTGAGCAAGCGGCAAATGATATTGCCGAAGCTTTACAACATCCCAATGCCGATGTTGTAAAAGATGGCGCCCGGCAAATGATAAAAGACTGGCTCGACCGCGGTATTTTGATTTAGTTAAATCTATCCGCTGATTACACCGATTGATGCTGATGCTAATAGCTTTATTCCCTTCCTTCAAAGGTCGGCCCGAAGTGCGGGAAATCCATTTCAAATTGAGATTCTGGATCCCCACATACGCGGGGATGACATATTTCTTAAATTTAACGATGCGTGCGGATTCTCAGATATGAAACCAATGGTCGTCATTCCGGAAAATGCAGTTTGTTTATCCGGAATCCATTGCAGATATTAATCACAGAGTTACACAGTGCATGGAGTTTTATAAATAACCAACTCTGTTAGTTATTTTTTGCACAAGTACGCTTGCTTAGAAAAGCACATGCACACAGATTGCTTTGCTAGACTCTCAAAAACCATCAAACTGTTCGCCTTGGCATCAACTGCTTTCAAAACTAAATCCGCGTTCATCTGCGTAATCTGCGGATAAATATTTGTCTCTAGCCTCTGTGTCTCTGTGGTTACTTTTCAATTAAGATGTAGTTGAACATAATCAGGGTGACAAAGATGCAAATCGGCTTACTCAAAGAAATCAAAAATCATGAATATCGGGTGGCGTTAACGCCCGCAGGTGTCCGAGAACTAGTCACCCATGGTCATGACGTCTTAGTGCAGCACGATGCCGGTAAGGCGATTGGTCTGAGTAATGCGTTATATGAACAGGCGGGCGCTACCATTATTGATGACGCAGAAACCATTTTCGCGACAGCGGATTTACTGATCAAAGTTAAAGAGCCGCTGGCTGAAGAACGCAAATTATTACGTGCCGGGCAAATCTTATTTACCTACCTGCATTTGGCTCCCGATAAAGCCCAAACAGAGGATTTATTAAAATCCGGTGCCAGTTGCCTTGGCTATGAAACGGTTACCGACGAAAAAGGGGGCTTACCGTTATTGGCGCCCATGAGTGAAGTGGCCGGCCGCATGGCAATTCAGGCCGGTGCGCATGCTTTGCAAATTTCAGAGGGCGGATTGGGTGTTTTGCCAGGCGGCGTACCCGGTGTGGCGCCTGCCAATATTGTCATTCTTGGAGGCGGCGTCGTCGGCAGTCATGCCGCCCAAATGGCCGTAGGGTTGGGCGCAGAAGTTACGATTATTGATAAATCATTGCCGCGCCTGCGGGAGTTGCATCAACAATTTAATGGCCGGATCAAAACCTTGTTTGCCACGGCAGACAGTATTGAACGCAGTGTCATTAAAGCTGATATGGTCATTGGCGCCGTTTTATTGCCGGGCGCGCAGGCACCAAAATTAATCAGTCGTGAACTGCTGTCGCAAATGAAAACCGGTGCTGTGTTGGTTGATGTTGCCATCGATCAGGGTGGCTGTTTTGAAAGCTCAAAGCCCACTACCCATGCAGAGCCTACCTATATCGAACAGGGCATAGTCCATTATTGTGTCGCAAATATGCCCGGCGCAGTGGCGCGAACGTCAACATTTGCTCTAACCAATGCCACATTGCCTTTTATTCTGGCACTGGCCGATAAAGGCTTAAATCAGGCACTAGATGACGACATACATTTGCGTCATGGTCTGAATATCTATGATGGCAAAGTGACCTGTCAGGCAGTGGCCGATGCTCAGGGCTTAGCGTTCACACATTTTTAATGATCAATCAGTACCGCTTTGGGATCCCAAATCCGCTGCCATACCCAGCGCAGCCCTCTGGCTGAATCACGAAACATCGGAATTTGTTTAGGCTCGATCAAACGCCATTCGCCGGCTTCCAATGCGGCCAGCCGGAACCGGAAAAAATAATACGGCTCCATGCCCATCCGCAAATCCGTGATGATGATAAGTTCATCGGTTTGATCCAGCTTAAACAAGCCGTTGGTAAACCAATCAATTTTATTCAGTGCGGGTGCGTCATTCACCAGTGATACGGTTTTATGACCACGCTCATAACGGGTTAACGAAAGCGGAATATCACCATCAAATACAGAGCGAAAGCCTTGATAATAATATTCATCGTTAACAACGATAATGCGCCATAACAGCGTATTAAGCGGTGCTGCACTGACCTGAAAATGCTGATAATCAATGTTCTGTTCATCAAGTGCCGCGCGAGTTTGCGAGGCAACCCATTGCTGTGCTGCAAACCCCCAAATCAGATACAAACAGCTCAACACAAAACTTATTAGCATCACCCGGTGGGTTTTAACAGAAGGCCTGAACAATATCCCAATAAAGCCAATCAGTAATAACAGGCTGTATATAGGATCGATAATAAATACGCTTCCCCCGGAAGCGGGATTAGGCATAAAAGGCCAAAATAACTGCGTGCCGTAAACAGTCAGTGCATCCAGACCAGAATGCGTCACCAACACCAGCCAGATTAATAAAAACCAGCGTGGCCAGCTGAGACTGTTATCCAATCGGCTAATGAGCAGCGCCAATAATGGGGCAAGCAGAGTGTGCATCAACCAGGAATGCGTCCAGCTCCGATGTAAGGTCATCTTATCCAGATCGTTTGCGTAATTAATAAACACATCCAGATCCGGTAATACGGCAATTGCTGCGCCAGTCAATAATGCCTTACGTGGTGCTTGTTTACCGGCTACCAAATAACCGACAGCGCCGCCTAATAAAGCCTGAGTGAGTGTATCCATTAAAACCTTCTGCTTTAGGTGTATTCATTTAACCATGCTTACCTGAGCATGACTGTACGCCGACAAACTTGCCCCTGTCAGCCTGCTGTTATACATTCATGAGCCCTGTAATCAAACCAGAAATTGTTATGAAACGCCCAGTCCAGATGCGACAACCTGCTCAGCAAGAAATCCAGCAAGTTATTGATGCTTTAAACAGTGGCCAAATCGGTTTTGCTGAAACAGCAGCCAAAAAACTGACCAAAAATTACCCCGGTGCGTTCGTCGCTCATAATTTATACGGCAATGCGCTGGCATCCCAGAATAAATTCAAAGAGGCTGTCACGGCGTTTCGTAAGGCCATTGAAATCGATCCCGGTATCCCGGAAATGCACTTTAATCTGGGTATCTTGCTGACCAATCTGAATCGTACCGATGAAGCAATTCTTGCTTACAAAAAAACCATTAACCTCAAGCCCGGCTTTACCGATGCTTATTACAATCTCGGTTTTGCTTTGCAATCTCAGGGTAAATTCGCGCAAGCAGCCGAGCAGTATCAAAAAGCTATCGAACAACAACCCGGCTTTTTGGAAGCCATCGCCAATTTAGGCGTGTGTTTACAGGAACAGGGCAAATCTGTTGAGGCCGAAGCCGCTTATTTAAAAGCTTTGCAGCTTAATAAAGACGCTAAATTATATTTTAATCTCGGCACCGTGTTAAAAAATCAGGGCAAACTGGCCGATGCCATTGCCGCCTATAACGAGGCCTTGGCATTAAATCCGGATTATGCCGAAGTGCACAGTAATATCGGTGAAGTGCTGCGTGATCAAGGCCGTTATGATGAATCGGTTGCGGCTTATAAAGAAGCGCTGCGCCTTGACCCCAGCTTACCGTTGGCTAATTACAGTCTGGCTGTGTATCTCTACGACAGTGGCAATCTCGAAGAAGCCCTCAAATATTTCGAGAAATCGCAATACGCCGACTGGCAGGAACGGATGTTGTATTGCCTGTATAAAACCAGCCGTTTTGATGAGTTTAAAGCCGGTCTGGATGCCCTGAAAAAAGCCAAACATACCTCGCCATTTTTAGCGACGCTG
>JAWWAG010000089.1:0-7697 GCA_033721795.1 Methylophaga sp.
ACCTTCTTTTTGTTCTACGAAATGCTGACGCTGTCTACCTATCCATTAGTCGTACACCGTGGAACCGAACAGGCCCTTAAAGCGGGGCGGACTTATATCATTTATACGCTGACTGGCGGAGCAGTGCTGTTGCTGGCGATTATATGGTTACATGTTTTGGCGGGAGACCTGTCCTTTAAGGAGAGTGGTCATTTTGCGGGTGCGCCACCTGACATACATTTTTCGCTAATCTTGATTTTCATCCTCTTGATTGCTGGACTTGGTGTGAAGGCCGCACTTTTTCCATTACACGGCTGGTTACCCAAAGCAATGGTAGCGCCGGCCCCCGTAAGTGCATTGTTGCATGCCGTTGCGGTGGTGAAAGCCGGGGCTTTTGGCATTGTGCGTGTTGTTCACGATATCTATGGGATTGGTGCCGCATCAACTCTGGGATTATTGCAACCACTGGCCTGGCTGGCGGCTTTTACGATTATCTATGGTTCAATCATGGCTTGGCTTCAGTCGGATCTTAAACGTCGGCTGGCATTCTCAACGGTAAGCCAGATTTCCTACATCATTCTCGGAATTTCAATGTTAGGGCCGGTCGCGGCGGTTGGCGGACTCGTACATTTGCTTCATCAGGGAATTATGAAAATCACCTTATTTTTCTGCGCTGGCAACTATGCCGAAACGCTCGGCATTCACCGAATTGATGAAATGGATGGAGCCGGGCTGCGTATGCCGGGAACTTCAATAGCTTTTACCATTGGGGCCTTTGGCATGATTGGGGCACCGCCATTGGCAGGCTTTATCAGTAAATGGACAATAGCGAGCGGCGCATTGGCGGTCAATATGGATTGGGTGGTGGGTTTACTGGTTCTTAGCAGCCTGCTGAATGCAGCTTATTTTCTGCCGATAGTGCACAGGCTTTGGTTTCGTGCGTCGGCAGGCTGGGTGACTGAGCGACGTTGGGGACGGCTGGAGACCAGCGCCTGGCTATTCTGGCCGCCGATGCTGACAACTTTGATGATAGTCATGACAGGGGTGCTGGCATCTATGCCATTTAGTCCATTGTCCTGGGCAGAACTGATTATTCATCGGGAATATTCGCAGCCATGACTGTTGAATCACATCTGTTTTTGCTGGCTATTTGCTGGCCATTATTCTACCCATTGATTGCCTTGCGGGCTAGATGGGGGAAGGTTATGCGTTACCTTCTCCCTGTTCTGCCATTACCAGCACTGATGTTAGCTGTTTTCAGTCAGCCTGGCTGGCAGCTGGAATTACCATGGCTGCTTAATGGTGGGCTATTGGCAATGGATGAATTACGCAGGATGTTTTTCTTGCTGACAGCTTTGTTGTGGACGGTTGCTGGAGTTTATGCGGTAGGTTATCTGGCTGCTCATCATTTGCGACGGTTTTGCGTGTTCTGGGGATTAACTTTAGCGGGTAATCTCGGATTGACCATCGCCATGGATGTTGGCAGCTTTTACAGTTTCTTTGCTTTAATGACCTTCGCTGGTTATGGCTTGGTGGTTCATGAGGGTAGCAAAGAAGCCAGCTATGCTGGTTGGGTTTATATGGTGATGGCGGTCCTGGGAGAAATGGCCATTCTGGCAGGTTTACTGTTGGCATCTGCCGCAGCGGACAGTCAGATGCTTGCGGATCTGCCACAAGCAATTGCTGTTGCATCAATAAGGGATTTGATCATCTCACTGTTAGTTGCTGGTTTTGGTGTCAAAGCCGGTTTACCGTTATTGCACTTTTGGCTGCCACTGGCGCATCCGGTAGCACCAACACCTGCCAGCGCTGTGCTCAGTGGGGCCATGATTAAGGCTGGCTTGCTCGGCTGGCTAATTACTTTGCCATTTGGTGAAATCGGTTTGACCAATTGGGCGATCTTAATGACAGTGGCAGGTGCTATTGCTTCGATTGGTGCTGCATTGCTCGGTTTATACCAGGACCGTGCAAAATCCGTATTGGCTTATTCCAGTATCAGCCAGATGGGATTGATGGTTTTGATGGTTGGTGCCGCGCTTTCCGATCCCGAGCGCGCACCCATTCTATTTTCTGTGATTGCCTTGTATACCCTTCATCATGGTTTGGCCAAGGGCAGTATGTTTCTGTCTTCCGGTGTCATGCTGCCTTCTGACAAGATTCGAAGATATGCTGTCTGGCTGCTGATAGCGTTGCCGGGTCTATCATTGGCCGGTTTACCGTTCACCAGCGGCGCACTTGCCAAGTTAGCTATGAAAGAGGGCTTATCGGAAAATAAATTGGATTTTGTGGCAGCCGCTTATCTTCCTATGTTGATGACTGCTGGTGCGGTGGCTACTTTGTTATTAGTGCTGCGTTTTTTATGGATTCTTTCAGAAAAGTCTGAGACTGGGCGAAATCCACTAATGCTAATTGCGGGATGGTTAGCATCTGTTATAAGCAGCTTGGTAGCCTTTTGGTGGTTGCCATGGGATGTGAAGGGTCTAGTCAAATCACCGGTATGGTTGCCTGCAATGCATCAACTTTGGGCACTGATATGGCCGATATTTATTGCCACAATCATCGCTATGTTAGCCGTACTGCTAATACAAAAAGCCAAACAATATAAACAAAAAAAACTACCCTTTTTTCGATGATAGATTACATTTTGGAGAGATTAATTAAATAGATTAAAACTAATAATATGAATTTATAACGAGCTTGCCGGCGGGATAGTCTGATTATTTAAGTCTGATTGTCATAACGCAAGATAAATTAAACTCATTAAATTACATATGCTTAGAATCATTTCTTGAGCCATATTGTCTCATTGAATATTATTTAATATGCATTGCTTATTGCGGGTGCAAGCAGGGATAGATATGCCGAGAAACGTTAAAGAAATGCCTGCCAAGAAAATCAGTGAGCCGCAATCGATATTGTTGGCTGCTTTTACGCCTTATTCCCTCGTTTTCTGCTAAGACACTTCCTGGAAAGCAAGAATCCTCGAAGATATTAAATCAATACCAGAATAAATAACCACGGACTCTACTAAGCTTAAGTAAGACTAATTGTTCGGGTAGGTCAGACACCAAGATAAATGTATGGTGTTGAACCTATATTGGAAAATGCTCATTCCCCAGTTTTGATAATCATAATATGCCTAATGTATTATGGTAGCTGAAAAGTTTCCTAACGAAGTTTATGGAAATTACGTTTATCAATATATTCCTTATTAAGTTGGTTTTAATTTTTTAAAATCAGGGCTTGGTACAGGAGACTTCCTGGATAGGCCTTTTGCATCAGGAGATCATAATTATGTCCTCTGAGAATGACCTTAAACAAAGTCCACCTGCTCAACATCAGGACCATCAACCCGGCGACGAGGCAAAAATGCGTCCTCAGCCAGAAAGTTTCATGAAAAATTACAAACCGGCTGACAAATTAAAAGGCAAGGTAGCCCTGATAAGCGGGGGCGACAGCGGTATCGGTCGCGCCGTGGCGATTGGCTATGCGATGGAAGGCGCGGATGTTGCCTTTATATATCTGGAAGAAGATAAAGATGCTGAAGTGACAAAGAAACATGTTGAGAAAACGGGTCGTCGGTGTCTGGTTATTAAAGGTGATATCGGTCAGAAAGAATTTTGTGACAATGCTGTCCGAGAGACTATTGAAAAACTTGGCGATCTGCATATTCTTGTCAACAATGCCGCAGAACAGCATGTACAGGAAGAAGTTGGAGACATCAGCGAAGCACAATTAAAACGCACATTTGATACCAATGTATTTGGCATGTTCTATCTTACTGAGGCTGCACTCCGGCATATTAAAGAAC
Organism: Methylophaga sp.; assembly: GCA_033721795.1. Lineage (GTDB taxonomy): Bacteria > Pseudomonadota > Gammaproteobacteria > Nitrosococcales > Methylophagaceae > Methylophaga. The sequence continues at coordinate 3,791 of JAWWAG010000089.1, forward strand.
GAGGTTGTATTATTAACACAGCCTCAATTGTCGCCTATAAAGGCCATAGCTTTTTAATCGATTACGCTGCAAGCAAAGGTGCCATTTTGGGCTTTACGCGTTCATTAGCCTCCAATCTAGCCAAAAAAAATATTCGGGTAAATGCCGTTGCTCCCGGTCCAGTCTGGACACCACTCATTCCAGCTTCATTTAGCGAAGAGCATGTTGGAAATTTTGGTCAAAATGTCCCCATGGAAAGGCCAGGACAACCTGACGAGTTGGCTCCCAGCTATATTTTTCTTGCATCTAATGATGCGAGCTATATTTCCGGGCAAGTTATACATGCGAACGGTGGCGTTATTCTTGGTGGTTGATTTTTTTCCCTAATGCCACCTGATAATTTTTGTATGCAAAAAAGCATGCATAATTTTTAAAAATAAATTGAACAAACCCGACGATAGAAATTGCTGTCGGGGATGAAATTATGTTTCATTTGCCGTTATGGACGACTCGCTGGCATTCTCAAAAACTGGTCTGCCCGGTTAACACCTGAATCACTTGTTCCTGGTAATTTTATCTAGATAGCCCATGGCAAAAGCGGACAGCACAAATGTGATGTGGATGAGCAAGTACCACTTGATTTTGTCGTTAGGGATATGCTCGGCATTCATGAACACCTTCAGAAGATGGATCGATGAAATTGCCACTATAGACGCCGCAACCTTGTTCTTCAGAGAGCCCGCGTCAAGTTTTCCCAGCCAGCCCAGTTTCTCCTCGCCTTCCTCCACGTCCAGTCGGGAAACGAAGTTCTCATAACCGGAGAACATCACCATCACAATCAAACCACCCACCAGAGTGATATCAATCAGCGAGAGCGTGACCAGGATGAGATCAACCTCTTTCATCGCCAGAATATCGGGAAATATGTGAAATATTTCTTGGAAAAACTTGATGCCCAGCAGCGCCAGCACCAGACTTAACCCTAGATAGATGGGAGCCATTATCCAACGAGACGCATACATCAGTTTTTCAAATATTTTTTCCATTGATAAGTTCAATGCCTCTGCCAGTGGTGTATGAATAATAGGATAGGGGTGATAAGTTAAACCGGTCAATGCAAATATTGCATCTACTTTGTCAAATATGGTCTAACTTGTGTGCACAGCGAAAAACTAAAACGCTGAAGCAAAAAAAAGCCCGCAATTACGCGGGCTTGATTGTTTATATTGGCGGAGGGACAGGGATTCGAACCCTGGATGGTCGTTAAACCATGCCGGTTTTCAAGACCGGTGCATTCAACCGCTCTGCCATCCCTCCAAGGTGCGAAATGATACAAGGATTGCGATCAGGTGACAACCGCTAAAGTAAATTTTATCAATGCTCTACGCGGGCTTGTTATTTAGAACTTATCCGGTAGGATAATGTCTGATATTTCACTTAAACCATCATTCATCTGACCTAATTAACAGGAATGGAGACACTTTGATGAACTACGATTCACAAACAACAGTTGCTCGCTCGGAGCAATCGGCATTACAAACCAATAAGTTATTGCGAAATACCTACGCTTTATTGGCGCTGACGCTGGGTTTCAGTGCTGTCACTGCCGGGATGTCGATGGCTTTTAATTTGCCACATCCCGGCATCATCCTCACGCTGATTGGCTATTTCGGTCTGTTGTTCCTGACAGCTAAATTACGGAATAGTGCTTGGGGGCTTGCGGCGGTATTTGCGCTGACAGGTTTTATGGGCTTTACGCTTGGCCCTATTATCAGTGCTTATCTGAGTCTGCCTAATGGATCGCAAATAGTTATGCAGGCCCTTGGCGGTACCGGCATTATCTTTTTAGCGTTGTCAGCTTATGCCATTAAGTCTGAAAAAGATTTCAGTTTTATGGGCGGTTTTTTGTTTGTCGGTATTCTGGTGGCATTTTTGGCCGGTCTTGCGGCGATTTTCTTTGAAATGCCCGGTTTGTCTCTGGCAGTTTCAGCAATGTTTGTATTGCTGATGTCTGGTCTGATTTTGTATCAAACCAGCGAAATTATTCATGGCGGTGAAACCAACTACATCATGGCGACAGTAACGCTGTATGTCAGTATCTATAATCTTTTCACTAGCTTACTGCATTTACTGGGTGCGTTTTCTGGTAATGATTAAGCCAGTCAGATTGACACAATAATAGTTTGGCAGGCCCCGTACGCGGGGCCTGTTTGTTTGGGGATACTTAATGCAAAAAAATCTAGGCAAATGGGATAGTCGCATCCGCATTGTGCTGGGTAGCGTTATAATAGCGGTAGCGCTCTATTATCAGAGCTGGTGGGCTTTGCTGGGTGTCGGATTGCTGATTAATGGTTTGACTCAGCGTTGTGGTGGTTATGCCTTATTTGGATTTTCTACTGCAGAATCATGCGCTATCAAAGGTAACGGGGAAACAGAACTGAAGAAATGAACGCTGCTTTACCTACACAGTTGATTGATCGATTTGGCCGGCAGGTGACGTATGTTCGCATGTCGATCACGGATCGCTGTGATTTTCGCTGCGTTTACTGCATGGATGAAGAAATGCAGTTTATGCCACGGGAACAGCTTCTCACACTGGAAGAGATTGTCACGTTAGTGAGCGCGTTTTGTGAGCTGGGTGTCGAAAAAGTCCGTATTACTGGCGGCGAACCATTGGTCAGACGCAATGTTGACTGGTTAATCCAACAAATTGGTGCTTTAAAAGCGACCACGTCCTTAAAAGAATTAAATCTGACCACCAACGGTTCACAATTTCCGAAATATGCCCAATCACTGGCTGAATCAGGCATGGATCGGGTTAATATCAGCCTGGATTCTTTAAAAGCGGATCGATTTAAAGCCTTAACCCGTACCGGTGAACTCTCACAGGTTCTGGCTGGTATTGATGCTGCCAAACAAGCCGGCTTTAAACGGATTAAATTGAATGCCGTCATTATGAAAGGCCGTAATGACGATGAAATAGTCGATTTGGCGCAGTTTGCTATTGATAACGATCTGGATATTTCTTATATTGAAGAAATGCCGCTTGGTCAGGTCAGTCATCAACGCAGCGAGAGTTTTTGCAGCAGCGATGAAGTTCTGGCCGCATTACAAACACGATTTGAACTACAGCCAAGTATTGCCAGCACCGGCGGCCCATCCCGTTATTATCAGGTTAACGGCAGTCACAGTAAGATTGGTTTCATCTCACCACACAGCCATAATTTCTGCAGTACCTGCAATCGCGTGCGGGTGACCACCGAAGGCCGTTTATTATTGTGCCTTGGTCAGGAACACTCAGTCGATTTACGCCATGTGATGCGGGCTAATCCCGGTGATACTATGCGCCTCAAACAGGCCATCATTGATTCTATGCAAATCAAACCGGAAGGTCATGACTTTGACATCAAGGCACAGCCGGTTATTTTCCGCCATATGAGTGTGACCGGTGGCTGAAAAATCCTCCATAGGACCACAGCTCAGCATTGCCGGCCTGCATCAGCTTCATAAAACGCAAGTACTAGATGAAACGGGCGAGGTTCGCGAAGTTTCTGTGACCGGCGAACGACCGCTGACGATTTATCTCGATAAACGTGAAATAGTTACTTTAATGACCTTGGGTTCGGCACCAGAATGGTTGACACTTGGATATTTGCGAAATCAGGGGCTGGTTGACAGCATTGAAGATATTGTCAGTGTCCAGGTTGACTGGGATGTTGAAGCGGTGGCCGTCACCACGCGACATGGCAAAAAAGATTTGGATAGCTTGATGTCGCGTCGTTTGGTGACCAGTGGTTGTGGACAGGGCACCATGTTTGGTCATGTGATGGATTCACTTGAAGCATTAAAACTGCAATGCCCGCCATTCAGTGCCCAAACCATTTACCAGGTGTTGGATGGTCTGCGTGAATACAATGAAGTGTATAAG
>JAWWAG010000090.1:0-7661 GCA_033721795.1 Methylophaga sp.
CAGCGCCGCTGGATGGCCTGGTGTAATCCGGCACTTAGCGAACTGATTTCAGCCAAAATCGGTGAGGATTGGATCACCGATTTATCGGAATTGAAAAAACTGGCACCACTGGCGACCGATCCAGCATTTCAAACGCAATGGACGGCGGCCAAACGCGTTAATAAACAAAAGCTGGCAGAGCTGGTTAAACAGCGCTGCGGTGTAACGTTTAATCCTGATGCCATGTTTGATATTCAGGTGAAACGTATCCATGAATATAAGCGTCAGTTGCTGAATGTGCTGCATGTGATTCATTTGTATGAACAGATCAAAACCGGTCAAACCGAAGGTATGGTTAAACGCTGCGTTTTGTTCGGCGGTAAAGCGGCGCCTGGTTATGTTATGGCCAAGCAAATCATCAAACTTATCAATAATGTTGCCAATGTCATTAATAATGATCCTAACGTCGGTGATTGGCTAAAAGTTGTATTTCTGCCCAATTACCAGGTGTCCGCGATGGAAGTCATTTGTCCGGCAGCTGATTTATCCGAGCAGGTTTCGACTGCTGGTAAAGAAGCTTCTGGTACCGGTAATATGAAATTTATGATGAATGGTGCCATTACGATTGGCACATTAGACGGCGCTAATATCGAAATCCGCGAAGAAGTCGGTGATGACAATTTCTTCTTATTCGGCCTTGATGAGCAAGAAGTCGATGTGATGCGTAAACATTACAATCCACAGGCGATTATCAATAATGATCCAGATCTGAAACGGGTTGTGGATTTATTACGTGGTGGTCACTTTAATCAGTTTGAGCCAGGGTGTTTTGATAATCTCATTAATGCTTTTACCAGTTCACATGACCCTTGGATGACTATTGCTGACTTCCGCAGTTATGTCGATGCGCAGCATCAGGCCGGACTCGCCTACCAAGATAAAGCGCGTTGGGCGCAAATGAGCATCCGGAACTCGGCGCACAGTGGCAAATTCTCTACCGACCGGACGATGAATGAATACAATCAGGAAATCTGGAAACTGAAAAAAATTGCCCCGCAGCCAATCTGATTCGCGGTTGACACCGCAAATAAATTATCGACCCGCCCTAGCCGGGCGGGTGGCTAATACGTATAATGCAACGCCTTGACGTGACAGCCGTTTTGTCACACGCCCATCACGCGCCTGTAGCTCAGTTGGATAGAGTGTCGGTTTCCGAAGCCGAAGGTCACAGGTTCAATTCCTGTCAGGCGCGCCATTTTTTGTTTTCATTGTTGATTGCTTTCAGTACCCCATCGATCGCTGAGAATTGGCAAAAACCCCAATATATTCAACAAAGCTTTGAACGCATCGCGCTCAGTAGTGAATATACTCGTCATCCCCCACAGCTTCGCAAATGGCGTAAACCAATCAACTATCGTTTCCAACATGATGTCGCCGATAAAGCATTGCATGAGCAATTAAGCACACTTCACTTACAGCAACTATCCGAAATTACCGGTCACCCGATTTTAGCGGCAACTGGCAGTGAGTTAGCAAATTTACAAATAATCTTTACTGATGAAGCGCACTTATCCAGCTACTTGAGCAATACGATGCGTTTGGATAACACGATTGTCGAACAACTCAGTCGTAATAGTGTTTGTATTGCCAATTTTTCGGTAAGCAATGAGGGTGAAATCGAGCAGGCATTCGTCGTAATACCGGTAGATCGGGCCAGAGCCCATGCCAAACTACTGGCCTGTATTGTGGAAGAACTGACCCAGGTGATGGGTTTGCCAAATGATGATGTGGCCGTCTTTCCATCGATTTTTAATGACCGCAGTCATGATAATTTTTTGTCTGGCCTTGACTATGTATTGCTGAAACTTTTGTATCACCCGGATTTAAGAATCGGCATGAATAAGGCACAAAGCCGTGCTGCGTTAGAAATCATTATGCAAACTGCCGAATTCCAGAAATTGCTGCAACAAGCCGATACCGACGTTCGAGCCCGTGGGTTATACCCATTATTAGAATAATTCATAAATGACAAATAAAAAAAAGGCCCTCGAAAGGGCCTTTTTTATGTCAAACCGATGTGGTGTTATTCAACAACAACGAAGTCTACACGACGGTTTTCTGCACGACCTGCTTCAGTTTCGTTGCTGGCAACTGGGTAGTTTTCACCCATACCAACAGGAATTAAGCGGGTTGCGTTAACACCGTTAGCAACCAAATAGTCGACAACAGCTTCAGCGCGACGTTGTGAAAGATCCATGTTGTATTGCTCAGTACCGATACTATCAGTATGACCTTCAACACGTACTTCCAAGACTTCGTCAGTTTCTTTCATCAAAGCAACAGCTTCATCAAGAACCATTTCAGCTTCTTTGGTCAAAACTGCCTTGTCAAACCCAAAGTGAACACCAGTCAGCGATAAGATGTTTTCACCACCAATTGGGCAGCCATCTTGATCAACGATTACACCCATTGGGGTACCAGGGCACAAATCTTTATAGTCTGGCGTGCCATCACGATCTGAATCTAATGGGCAACCAACGCTATCAACTTTTACACCTTCAGGTGTATTACGGCACATATCAATACCGTCAACGACACCGTCGTTATCGCTGTCAAAAGCACAGCCATTTTCGTCTTTCAATGCACCTGGAGGAGGCGGTATATCACAAACTGGAGCTTTTTCAGCCATTGCTGGTTCAGCTTCACCTTGGTCGCATAGCAGCAAACCAAGTTGAGCACCTGTAGCAGCACCACCAACAGCACCAGCCCCCCCTGAGATAGCACCAACACCAGCACCGCCCACGATAGCACCACCAATTGAACACATCAGGTAATTACTTGATGCACGTTGGTCTTGGGTAGCACAAGCCGCCAAAAACATCATGGTGAGCATTGCTGCACCTAATTTAAATAGTCTTTTCATGAGCATTCCTTTTTGTTAATTGCAAATTTCGTATCTTCAGACTTGTAAACAATCTGTTGTGGTCTTTAAACAACAATCTGTTGCTTTCGCCTGACAAATATCATAATACGAATTACATTTGCAGTCTAACATATTAAAAAAAAACAATTATCGTTATCAACGATAACCCCTGAGTTAAATCCGACCGATAACGCCGTCGTTATCCGGCTCCAATGACAGTCCTTGCACACCAGGCTCTTCAGGGATTTCACCGGCTTCTGCGCCAAGCTTAATCATCAACCTAACTTCGTTGGTTGAATCCGCATTTTTAAGGGCATCTTCGTATGAAATTTCACCGGCTTTGTACAAGTCGTACACTGCTTGGTCAAACGTCTGCATACCGAGTTCCCTTGAACGTTTCATCACGTCTTTAACTTCTGAGACTTTGCCCTTTTCAATCATATCGCCAATAAGCGGTGTGTTGAGTAACACCTCAACCGCCACACACCGACCTGTGCCATCTTTTTTTGGAATCAAGCGCTGAGCCACCACGGCTTTCAAATTAAGCGACATATCCATAAAAAGCTGCTTGTGACGATCTTCAGGAAAAAAGTTGATGATTCGATCCATTGCCTGATTGGCATTGTTCGCATGCAACGTTGATAAACATAAATGGCCGGTTTCCGCGAACGCGATACCGTAATCCATGGTATCCCGTGAGCGAATCTCACCAATCATGATGACATCCGGCGCCTGACGCAGTGAGTTTTTCAAAGCAATATCGTAAGAGTCGGTGTCAACACCGACCTCACGTTGAGTCACCACACACCCAGCGTGTTTATGGTTAAATTCAATTGGATCTTCAATAGTAAGGATATGTCCGGCGCTATTCTGATTACGATAGCCAATCATTGCGGCCAGTGTAGTGGATTTACCGCTACCGGTCGCCCCGACAAATATCACCAGGCCCCGTTTGGTCATGGCCAGTTCTTTAATGATTTCCGGCACACGCAACTGTTCTATAGTCGGGATTTCATCCTTGACCAGCCGCATCACCATGCCAACACGATTGCGCTGATACAAAGCACTGACCCGGAAACGACCAGCCCCTTTGGTATCAATTGCATAATTACATTCTTTATCACGCTCAAAAACTTTCTTTTGCTCGTCATTCATGGTGCTGAGCACCAGATTACGGGCTTCATCATCGCTGAGCGGCTCCTGACTCAAGGTTGCCATACGGCCATTCACTTTCAGCGTTGGCGGCCGATCGGCTGTGATAAAAATATCCGAAGCTTCATGCTTAACGGCCGCTTTTAAAATAGTGACGATTTCCATAATAGTCTCCTAACGGAACAGGTCTTTGTTGACTGCGCGCGGCAGGGCTTCTGCTTTGGTGATCTGTTGCCGCCTGACCAGTTCCTGTAAACATTGATCCAAAGTTTGCATACCAATTGACGCCCCGGTCTGTATGGCAGAATACATTTGCGGCACTTTATCTTCGCGAATCAGGTTACGAATGGCTGGCGTGCCAATCATAATTTCATGTGCCGCAATACGGCCTCCTCCTACTTTTTTCAATAGGGTTTGCGAAATAACCGCCCGTAAAGACTCCGACAGCATTGAACGCACCATATCTTTTTCAGCGGCGGGAAATACGTCAATAATCCGGTCTATAGTTTTTGCCGCAGACGAGGTATGCAAGGTACCAAACACCAGATGGCCGGTCTCTGCCGCGGTTAAGGCCAGACGAATGGTTTCCAAATCACGCAGCTCACCCACCAGAATAATATCCGGGTCTTCGCGCAAAGCACTGCGCAGTGCTTCACTGAAACCCAACGTATCCCGATGAACCTCACGCTGGTTAATCAGACATTTTTTACTTTTATGGACAAATTCGATGGGATCTTCAATGGTCAGAATATGTTCATTATCTTTTTCATTACGATAGTTGATCATCGCTGCCAGCGTGGTTGATTTACCACTACCGGTAGGGCCGGTCACCAGCACAATACCGCGATGATTATCTGAAATTTGTTTGAAGATTTCCGGCGCGCCCAATTGTTCGAGCGTTAAAACAACTGAGGGAATCGTCCGGAAAACGGCCGCAGCACCGCGATTCTGATTAAAAGCATTGACCCGGAACCGGGCAAGATTAGGCACTTCAAACGAAAAATCAGCCTCCAGAAACTCCTCGAAATCCTTGCGCTGCTTATCGTTCATGATGTCGTAAATCATGCCATGCACTTCTTTGTGCTCCATGGGCGGCAAGTTAATACGTTTCACATCACCATCGACACGGATCATCGGTGGCTCACCTGACGAAATATGCAGATCCGACGCGTTATTCTTTGCACTGAAGGTCAGCAATTCAGTAATATCCATGGGCTTTCCCTAATAATGAAATGTTCGTTACCGGCCATTGACCGAAGTCGATATAGCTAAGGTATCGCGCTCTCAGAAGGCTTGCAACATGGCAGAGATAAAAAATCATCTACAGAACGTTTTGCAGCAAATTCGTGATGCTGAAAAGGCTGCAAATCGTCCGGAAAATTCAGTAAAACTGCTGGCTGTCAGTAAAACCTGGCCGGCTGAAAAGCTGCGCGAACTGGCGATGTCCGGCCAGCAGGATTTTGGTGAAAATTATTTACAGGAAGCGCTGAACAAAATCACTGATCTAAGTGATTTGTCCCTGACATGGCATTTTATCGGGCCCATTCAATCTAATAAAACCCGAGAAATTGCAGAACATTTTGACTGGGTACACAGCGTCGATCGTTTTAAAATTGCCAGGCGTCTCAGTGAGCAGCGTCCCGATAATTTACCGCCACTGAATATTTGTTTACAGGTCAATATCGATGCCGAAGACAGCAAGGCCGGTGTCTCAGAAGATTTCTTGCTGGATTTGGCAACTGACGTGCACGATTTGCCAAATATACAGTTGCGAGGCCTGATGGTGATCCCGAAAGCGACCGATGATGTTAAGGCGCAACATGATGCTTTCAGACGCAGCTTTGAGCAGTATCAGGCGTTACAATCTCAGTTTCCAAACATCGATACCTTGTCGATGGGTATGTCGGGTGATTTAACTGTTGCAATTACCGAGGGCAGCAATATGGTGCGGATAGGTACGGCATTATTTGGTCAGCGGCATACACAGAAACCCCGATAAACAGTACACTGGGCGAACCAGATTTTAGGTAAGACAACTCTATGAATAACGGCAAAATTGTTTTTATTGGCGGCGGCAATATGGCACGTAGCCTGATTGGCGGTCTCGTTGCTGACGGACTGCCGGCAGAACAAGTCCATGTGCTGGATACACAACTCAACGTACTAAAAGCTTTACAGCAGGATTTTGGCGTTCAGATTCACAATGACTTAGCGAGTGCCGTGCAATCCGCCGAGGTCATTGTGCTGGCCGTCAAACCGCAGCAAATGCAGGATATAGTTAAATCACTCTCTGCCGTTTGGCCTGGCAATGCGGTGTTAATCTCGATTGCGGCCGGCATCCGCCTCGCCGATCTCAACCGTTGGTTACAGCAACCTGCGGCAGCCATTGTTCGCGCCATGCCAAATACACCGTCTTTAGTGCAGGCTGGCGCCACGGCATTATTTGCCAATGATCAGGTCAATCATCAGCAACGTGAACAAGCTGAAGCGATTTTAAGGGCGGTTGGTTTAGCGATTTGGCTCGATGATGAAACCAAGATGGATGCTGTGACCGCCTTATCTGGCAGTGGCCCAGCCTATTTCTTTTTGGTCATGGAAGCGATGGAAAATGCTGCCATTGAATTAGGTTTACCGCAGGAAACAGCCCGTCTACTATGTTTAGAAACAGCATTTGGCGCGGCCAAAATGGCGTTGGAGAGTGGGGTACCGGCCAGCCAGCTTCGTCAGCAAGTTACATCACCGGGTGGTACCACCGAACGCGCCATTCACGAACTTGAAGACGGTGGTCTGCATGGTTTATTTGAAAATGCATTAGTGGCTGCGGCGCTGCGCGCCCGCGAACTCGGTGATCAACTGGGACAAGATCATGACTAACGGTTATTTCAGCAATCCACTGATATTTATTATCGATACACTTTTCTTTTTATATATGCTTATTGTGGCACTACGTTTGCTCATGCCCTGGATTCACTGGCCGACCAATCAACCTTTGACACAAATGGTGATACGCGTCACCCAGCCTTTGGTTCAGCCCATGCGAACCATTCTGCCGCCCTTCGGCAAACTGGATACGGCGGTGCTGGTCTTGCTACTGTTTATTGGTTTGTTAAAACTGGTTCTGATTTCAGCGTTGCAGGGCAATGTACCAGGTATTCTGGCGCTGATTCCATTCACGCTTGCTGAAGTATTTACGCTGTTTATCACATTATTCACTGTGACCATCATTATCGAAGTGGTGCTCAGCTGGCTGACACCACAAGGCAGTTATAATCCGATGACCGAGCTGCTGGTGCGTCTCAACGCTCCTTTACTCAATCCCGTACGGCGAATGCTGCCTGATATGGGAGGGCTGGATTTATCGCCGCTGGTCGTCATTATTGGTTTGCAAGTAATGTCAATGCTGGTGCTGCCGCTGCTGACCGGCAGTGTTTAATTGCCTGCCAGCCTGTTGCTGATTAAAATGCCCGATTACTTCTCAGATGACTTTTGTTATGCCCGATAATTTGCCGGCCGATTCGGTTGGCCTAGTCAGTCCGCAAATCTTGCATATTACTGAGCCATTGGCTTTGGATTGTGGTCGCAGTCTGTCGCAATTTGATCTGGTTTA
>JAWWAG010000091.1:0-7481 GCA_033721795.1 Methylophaga sp.
AGCCGTATTGCTTTGATAAGTTGCTGGTGGCCGGATTGTTCACCTTTGTGCCAGATTTTTTGCCGGGATCGTGACCAGTAAACAGCATGGCCGGTTTCGGCGCAAAGCTGCAAAGCCTCCCGATTCATCCAGGCTAAAGTAAGTACTTGCTTGCTCTTATAGTCTTGCGTGATAACCGGTGCCAGGCCATCTGAATTCCATTTAACCCGATCCAGCCAGTTGCTCATAGTCGGACCTCAATACCTTGCTCAGCCATTTGTTGTTTGGCTTCACCGACGGTATGTTCACCAAAATGAAAAATACTGGCTGCCAGCACGGCATCGGCATGACCGAGTTTGATGCCATCCGTTAAATCCTGCAGGTTACCGACACCGCCGGAGGCAATCACCGGTACTACTACGGCATCACTGACGGCGCGGGTTAATTTCAGGTCAAAGCCTGATTTAGTGCCATCACGATCCATGCTGGTCAGCAGAATTTCACCGGCGCCATTAGCGACCATTTTTTTGGCCCATTCGACGGCATCAATGCCGGTCGGTTGGCGGCCGCCATGGGTAAATATTTCCCAGCGCAGTGGTTCGCCATCAGCAGAAACCTGCTTGGCATCAATGGCCACAACAATACATTGTGAACCGAATCTTTCAGCGGCTTCGCGGACAAATTCCGGATTTTTCACAGCTGCCGAATTGATGCCGACTTTATCAGCGCCGGCGTTGAGCATTTTGCGTATATCGGCCACCGTGCGAATACCCCCGCCTACCGTCAGTGGAATAAATACCTGGCTGGCCACGGCTTCGACCACATGATGCATTGTGTCGCGGTTATCATGGGTGGCGGTAATATCAAGAAAAGTCAGTTCGTCTGCGCCCTGCGCATCATAGCGTTTGGCAATTTCGACCGGATCCCCGGCATCACGGATATCAACAAACTGCACACCTTTAACAACACGTCCGTCATCAACGTCCAGACAGGGAATAATGCGTTTGGCCAGCGCCATCAGAATTGCAGCGGCGGATTCAGTTGATCGGCCATTTTCTGGGCTTCAGCGAGATCAATGCTGCCTTCGTAAATAGCTCGGCCAACGATGGCACCCATGACACCCTCTGATTCGTAGTGACACAACGCTTTAATATCGTCGTAGTTGCTGACGCCGCCAGAGGCTATCACCGGAATATTAATCGCACGGGCTAAATTCCGGGTTGACTCAAGGTTAACCCCCTGCATCATGCCGTCACGACTGATATCAGTGTAAATAATCGCTTCTACGCCATCCTGTTCAAATTGCTGGGCAATATCGATGACATCGTGATTGGATAATTTCGACCAGCCATCAATTGCCACCTTGCCGTCTTTGGCATCAAGACCAACGATAATATGACCGGGAAATTCTGCACAAACATCGCCAACAAAATGCGGCGCATTAATGGCTTTGGTGCCGATAATGACAAAACGAACACCGGCATGCAGGTAAGTTTGAATGGTGTCTTCGTCGCGAATGCCGCCGCCGACTTGTACATCCAGATCAGGAAAAGCTTTGCAGATCTCGTGGATCACCCCGGCATTAACCGGATTACCAGCAAAAGCACCATCCAAATCAACCATATGCAAGCGTTTGGCTCCGGCTTCAACCCAGCGGGCAGCAACTGCCAGAGGATCTTCCGAAAATACGGTGTTATCTTCCATGCGTCCCTGACGCAACCGAACGCAGTGACCCTCTTTCAGATCAATGGCAGGGATTAACAACATATCGCTTTCTCCATACGGTTATTTAGGACTGGCCGTCCCATTGCACAAAATTTTTCAGTAATTGCAGTCCGGCATGCTGACTTTTTTCCGGGTGAAACTGTACGGCAAACACATTATCACGTGCCAGGGCAGCCGCAAATGCTTCGGGATAGTCGCTTTCACCGGCAATATTGGCAGGATCCGTTGGCACCACATAATAGCTGTGCACAAAATAAAAGCGGCTGTTATCGGCAATATCCTGCCATAAGGGATGATTCTGGCTTTGTCTGACCTGATTCCAGCCCATATGCGGTACTTTCAGGCCGGCTTTGGCGGCATCATCAAAATAACGGACATTGCCAGCAAATAAACCAATGCCCGATATGCCGTTATTTTCTTCGCTGTGTTCCAGCAAAGCCTGCATCCCCAGACAAATGCCCAAAAAAGGCTTGGTTTGCGCGACTTCAGTCAAAACCGACACCAAATTAAGCCGTTGCACTTCCGCCATACAGTCCCGGATGGCACCCACGCCCGGAAAAACAATCCGATCCGCTGAACGGATCTTTTGCGGATCGGCGGTGACGCAGATTGACTGCCGGGGGGCAACAGTTTCCAGTGCTTTGGCAACAGAACGTAAATTGCCCATGCCGTAATCAATCACTGCAATTTCAGACATATGGAATCCGAATTAATCCCGAAAAGGTTCAGGCCTATAAGGCGCCTTTGGTCGATGGCAGCTGGCCAAGCGCTCTTTCATCAAGCGTGACAGCCATACGTAAGGCCCGACCGAAAGCTTTAAAAATTGTTTCGGCAATATGGTGGGCATTACGGCCTTTGAGATTATCGATATGCAATGTCATTCCGGCGTGATTGACGAGGCCTTGGAAGAATTCATAAAACAAATCAACATCAAATTCGCCGATTTTGTCACGGGTAAACGTGACATCAAACTCCAGACCCGGACGGCCCGATAAGTCGAGTACAACGCGCGATAAAGCTTCATCCAGCGGCACATAAGCGTGACCATAGCGGACCACGCCTTTTTTATCGCCCAGTGCTTGCTTCAGCGCCTGACCAATCGTAATGCCGGTATCTTCAACCGTGTGATGCGCATCGATATGTAAATCGCCGTTGGCCTTGACGCTAAGATCAAATAAGCCGTGTCGGGCGATTTGCTCCATCATGTGATTCAGAAAAGGCACGCCGGTATCCGCTTGGAATTGTCCGGTACCATCCAGATTCAAAGAAACCTCGATTTGGGTTTCCAACGTGTTACGCGCAATTTTTGCGCTACGAGCGGTCATGATGTTTCCTGAAATTGCTTGAATTAAAAGCAAATAATAACCGTTTGAGGCGGTGGTTTAAAGCGTTATCATACAAGCCAGTCCAGATGGAAGCCAAGATGATACAAAATGCAGCCATAATTCCCCTGCTCAAGGATGTTGCCCGTCAAGAGCATCAGTTGCAACTAACCTGTGATTCCTGTGCTTTATACAGCCTGTGTTTGCCGCTGGGATTACATCGTAATGATTTGCTAACGCTGGACAGTATCATCAGGCGAAGTAAACCTTTAGCCCGCGGTCAGGCGCTTTATAAAATGGCTGACAGTTTTGATAGTTTGTTTGTGGTGCGTTCCGGCGCATTTAAAACCACATTAACCGCTGCTGATGGCCGTGAGCAAATCACCGGCTTTTATTTGCCGGGTGATTTGATTGGTATGGATGCAATTCATACCGGCCAATATCAGGCGACAGCGACAGCGCTGACCAGCAGCAGCGTTTGTGGTCTGCCCTATGACCGGCTACAGGAATTGAGTCAGGCGATCCCTGCTCTGCAGCAGCAAATCTATAACCGGCTGAGTAAAGAACTATCCAGTGACAAGCAATTACTCATGATGCTTGGTCAAAAAACAGCTATGGAAAAGTTGGTCGGATTTTTAATGTCTTTATCTCGGCGTTTTGAAGAGCGGGGTTATGCAGCCAATCGCTTCCAATTACCGATGTCTCGTATTGATATTGCCAATCACCTGGGACTGGCTATAGAAACCGTCAGTCGTTTACTGACGCAGTTGAGCAACGATAGCTTAATTGATTGTCAGGGCAAAATGATTGAGCTGCTTGATAAGCCAAAATTAAAAACGTTGTGTAGTTAACAGCCGATTACAGTGAACTTGACCTGGATCAAGATGGCATAGCCCAGAGATTTCTATCATGCACCTAACATCTTGTTGGAGTGCTGCTGTGAAGTCTTTAATTGCTGTTGTTACCCTTGTTATTCCCGTTTTGCTGCCATTACCGGTGCTGGCTTATGAGGCCGGCGATTGGCTGATTCGTGGCCGTGTTATCAATGTTAACCCCAATGACAGCAGTGGTACGTTGTCCCTCAACAGTGCTGATACCGGACGCAAAGGTGTCAAAGTTGATAGTGACACCGTCCCTGAGCTCGATATTACCTATATGCTTACACCACACTGGGGTGTGGAGCTGATTCTGGGATACTCGGAGCATACCGTTAAAGGTGAAAAAAGCTGGGCCGCATTGGGTGATGTTATTGACACCAAGGTGCTGCCACCGACGCTGACTTTGCAATATCACTTCCGGCCAAACGCTGAGATCCGTCCGTATGTGGGGGCCGGCGTCAATTACACCTATTTCTTTGATGAAAAAGTGCCGAGCAGCTCAGCGCTCAGCAGTCCGGGCGACAAAGTCAGCCTGGAAAGTTCATGGGGATGGGCACTGCAGGCTGGTGTTGATATCGCCATTAATCAGGACTGGTTTATTAATATGGATGTGAAATATCTGGATATTGATACAACGGCCAGTTTTAAAAATGTGCTGGGTAACAACAGCGCCAAAATTGATACTGACATCGATCCTTTTGTCTACGGTATCGGTATCGGCCGTCGTTTTTGATGACCTCTCTCTGATCTAATCCACAGATCAGTTCAGCCCGCGGTTAGCGGGCTGTTTTTTTAGAGGCTCTCGGCTGGTTTAATCAGTGCTTTGAGTTTAATGCCACAAACGCGTAATGCCACAAAATAAGCAAATGCACTGCCGCCTATTAACATCGCCAGCCATTGCGCGCGCAGCCATGCAGAAGCCTGCTGCCAGAGCGAAATATCCGGTGTAAAGTAAAGCAATATAGCCAACAAAATAGTATTGGCGATGATCAGTCGGATAAAGAAACTTAGCCAGCCAAGATGTGGCTGATAAACATTGATTTTACGTAAACCGCGATACAGTAAAAAAGCATTCAGCATGGCAGATAAAGCGGTTGCCAGTGCGAGCCCGGCATGTGCCAGATAAATCATCAAGACAATATTCAGACCCATATTGACGACCATGGCAATGATGCCGATTTTGACCGGCGTTTTGGTGTCCTGACGGGCAAAATAAGCAGGCGCCAGCACCTTGATAAAGATAAATGGTAATAAACCGAGGCTATAGGCCATCAAACTCAATGAGGCCTGATGAGCATCATGGGGAGTAAATTCGCCGTATTGGAACAGACTCAACAACAATGGCTCGGCTAAAATCAACAGACCGAGCATCGCCGGTGTACCGATAAGAAACACCCAGCGAAGGCCCCAGTCCAATGTGTGTGAAAAGGCTTCCCCGGCTGCGCTTGCATGCTTTTTCGATAAATTGGGCAGGATCACGGTGGCCAGCGCAATACCGAGTACTCCAAGTGGAAACTCGACCAGACGGTCTGAGTAATACAACCAGGAAATGCTGCCGGTAATTAAAAACGATGCCAATAAGGTATCTAATAACAAGTTAATTTGTGCGACGGATACCCCAAACATAGCCGGGATCATCAAGGTCAGGATTTTTTGGACACCACTATCACGCCAGGCCCAGCGCGGTTTTGGCAAGCTGCCGATTTGCTGTAAAAATGGTATTTGAAATATTAATTGCACCAGGCCACCGATAAACACGCCCCAAGCCAAGGCTTTGACAGGTTCATCAAGTAACGGTGCCAGCCAGATGGCAGCGCCAATCAATGACAGGTTTAAAAAAACTGGTGTAAACGCTGGGATGGCGAATTTACCGAAGCTATTAAGAATGGCGCCGCTTAATGCTGTCAGTGAGACAAACAGCAAATAGGGAAAGGTAATCGCCAATAATTGACCGGCCAGTTGCAGTTTGGTTGGCTCATCCAAAAAGCCCGGCGCAAAAATCATGATAATGACCGGTGCCGCCAAAACACCAATTAAGGTGATAAAAAACAGAACGCCAAATAACGTTCCTGCGGTAGCGGCAATCAGGCTTTGTAAGTCTTTGTCACCACGCTCACGATACTCTGCCAGTACCGGAATAAATGCTTGCGAAAATGCGCCCTCGGCAAATAATCTTCGCAAAAAATTTGGAATTTTAAAGGCGACAAAAAATACGTCTGCACCCAGCCCGGCACCAAAAAAACGGGCGATAACAATATCCCGGACAAAGCCCATGATCCGTGATAAAAACGTCATCAGGCTGACGAGCAGCGTAGACTGAAACAGCTTTTCTTTCATGGGCAATCCGCAAATTACAGCCCAGCCAAAAATTAAGATGAGGCTGATGCAAGACTTAATCAAAAACATGCATTCTAAGCGTTTTCTGCTGATATATCTTGCAGTGGTGGCGTTTTTGTTAATCGTTTATACGAGCCAGCAAATCAGCCCGGACAGCGAGGATAAACTTAGACCTATCGCTCCCGGAGGTTATCAATTAAATACGCCGGTCAGTCTGCCGAATTTTTTATTGCGCGATAAGCAGCAACATTTATATACCAATGCCGATCTGCAAGGTCGCTGGCATTTTATTTATATTTATGATGGCGCTTGCGAGCCGCAATGTCAGGCTATTTGGCAGGTTTTGACCAATTTGGCAGATCGCTATGCCGGACGACAGTTAGGTTTTTGGGTGATTGACACCAGTTTTCAGCAGCAATTATTGAATGCTGCTCCTAACTTGCCCGGTAATGTAAAGATAATTTCTGACCCTGACAATCAGTATCCATTAAGACAGTTTTTTGCTGAGACGCGGGGCGCTGATGCGCTATTGGCATCCCTATTTTTAATTGATCCTAATGGGCATTGGCAAGCGGGATTTCAGGCGCCCTTCACATCCGCTGCTGTGCAACAGATGTATCTACAATTACGCCGCACGTTTGCTCAAAGGGATTAAACTGGCTGCTGCGCTAATGCCTGCGTGAAACTTGCTGATAATTGTTCCAATGCACTGGTACGCCGAAAACTGGGCCGCCAGACCAGACCAATATCCCTCTGGGCTTGTTGCTCGCCTTTAAGGGGACGCAATTCAATTTCAGCATGACGGACCATATCAGAGTTAATGGCCATTTGAGGAATCAGCGTGATGCCAAGGCCACTGGCGACCATTTCGATAAGCGTATATAAGCTGGTGGCCTGAACGCTTTTTCGCTGGGCAGAGACAGGTAGCTGGCAAGCGCTTAATGCATGTTCACGCATGCAATGACCCTCGGCCAGCAGCAGTAATTCGCCAATCGGTAATTGATCCGGCCTAAGCGCGTCATACTTCGCTAGAGAATGTGCTTTTGGTAACGCCACCCAGAAAGGTTCTTCAGCGAATTTTTTGGTCGTTAAATTCCGTGTATTGAAGGGAAATGCCAATACTGCCACATCCAGGGTACCCGCCTCAATCTGATCCAATAGCCGCTCAGATTGATCTTCAATCAATAATACCTCAAGTTGTGGCAGGTTCTTTCGTACCGCCGGTAACACGCGTGGCAAT
>JAWWAG010000092.1:0-7478 GCA_033721795.1 Methylophaga sp.
CTGGCGGTTGACCGAGGTAATAATATCCTCACTTCGTAAACCCGCCTGCCAGGCAGGGCTGCCACGTTCCACCTTGTAAATCATGATGCCTTCTATGCGTCCGTAAAAAGGTGATGCCGCATCAATATCCTCAAAGGTGACGCCAGCTAATTTAGGATGTACGTTGCCATTCTCCAGCCGGCTTTGCCGGATTTCGGTGGCTTTTGCTTTGATGGTAAGAGGTTTGCCATCGCGAATGATTTCCAGCTCAATGGTTTTACCGACCAGTACCAAACCAATGGCATTACGCAGATTGGCAGCATTTTTTAACGAAATACCATCCACTGCAGTGACAATATCGCCTACCTTTAGACCGGCTTTTTCAGCAGCCGAATCGGGTGCGACCTTAGTAACGACTGCGCCGCGGCTGTATTGAATATCAAAGGCTTTTGCCAGTTCTGGTGTGATGTCTTGCATTTGCACGCCTAAATAGGCGCGGCGCACTTCACCAAATTCCAGTAATTGATCGGTGACTTGCTTGACCAGATTGCTGGGAATGGCAAAGCCGATACCAATATTGCCGGAATTTTGAGGGGAAAAAATCGCTGTGTTAATCCCCACCAACTCTCCACGCAGATTGACCAGCGCACCACCGGAGTTACCGGGATTGATAGAAGCATCGGTCTGAATAAAATCTTCATAACCTTCCAGTCCCAGGCCAGTGCGGCTTAATGCGCTGACAATACCAGATGTGACTGTCTGGCCAAGGCCAAAGGGATTACCGATGGCAACCACAAAATCACCGACCTGCAATTTATCGGAGTCGGCCAATGGCAGTGCATTGAGATTTTCGGCAGGGATTTTTATCAGTGCGACATCAGTCGCCGGATCGGTGCCGACTACTTCTGCCTGAAAACTGCGGCCATCCAGGAGGGAAACGGTGATTTCGTCGGCGTGTTGAATGACATGATTATTGGTCAGTACCAGTCCTTCACGAGCATTAAAAATCACACCGGAACCCAGACTTTGTGCCTGACGGGTACGCGGTTGATCAGGAATATTAAAAAAACGCCGGAAAAAAGGATCATTCATCAGCGGGTTGTCACGGACTGGTACTTCGGCACGAGTCGCAATATTCACTACCGCCGGTTTACTGCGGTCCAACATCGGTGCCAGCGTAGGCATCTGCTGGTCATCATTGAGCCACGGGAACGGCAATGCCGCGAAGGCGATTTGACCGATGAGCAGCAAACCAGCCAGCCAGACCAAAGCAGATTTAAAACTTGTCATGTGAGTTGTACTCCTTAAAAGGCTTTTTCCAACGCTTCACGTGGGTTAAATTCAAAAGAGTCAGCCATTTTCCGGTAAAGCACTTTTTGCGAATCGCTGTTGGCCAGTGGTGTTTGAATTTGTAGTACGACAAATTGATCGCCAGCAGGTTTGCCTGGCAAACCACGCCCTTTCAGACGCATTTTCTGGCCGCTACGGGCACCGGCCGGGATGGTCAGACTGATTTTGCCGGCCAATGTAGGCACCGTTACTTTAGTGCCGAGTGCTGCTTCCCAGGGGGCGAGTGGCAGATCTAAATACAAATCTTTGTCTTCAACACGGAAAAATGAATGCGAGGCGATTTGTATCTCCAAATATAGATCCCCTGCCTGACCACCCATTCCTGCTTTGCCCTGACCATTTAAGCGAATTTTTTGACCTGCGCTGACACCGGCGGGAATTTTTACGTTTACAGTACCGGTTTGTGCGGCGCCTGTTGGGCGGCGAATGGTTTTATTGGTACCGTGAAATGCTTCTTCAAGGCTGATGGTGATTTTAGCGTTGACGTCATCACCCCTGGCAAAAAAACTGTCACCACCACGTCCACCACCCATACCACCGGCAAACATATTTTCAAAAAAACTGCTGAAATTACTGTTGCCACGACCAAAACCACCGGCACTCTCTTGCCAGCCGGGTGGCGGCGTAAATGATTGGCCATGACGATACTGGCCGCCAAACTGATCGTACTGTGCGCGTTTTTCGGCATCGCGCAACACTTCATAGGCCTCGCCAAGTTCTTTGAATTTATCTTCGGCATTCGGCTCTTTGCTGACATCCGGATGATATTTACGGGCCAGCCGCCGATAAGCTTTTTTGATGTCCTCGGCTGAGGCGGTGCGGTCGACGCCCAAAATTTTGTAATAGTCTTTATATTCCATGTCGCCACATTTAGTTTCAAATCAATCCTGCTGTTAATTGGGGAGAAACTGCCGTTTTTCAAGTTAAAACAAAAACGGCTCCCGTAGGAGCCGCACTTGATTAATAGCAGAGTGTTATTGCCGGTGAGCTTTACGCACTTCCAGCCGGCGTAAAAACTCCCGCATGATATCGTCATACAAAGCGGGGCCAAGATAAGCATCTTCAACCTGACTGTCGATACTCGGATTGTCGTTGACCTCAATTAGTACGACCCGTGAGCCACTTTGTTTGATATCAATGCCATACAGGCCATCACCGACCAGTTTGGCCGCTTTACTGGCAATTTTCAGTACTTTTTCCGGGACTTCTGAAATGGGTACAGCAGCCGATTTACCTGACGTGGTGCCTTTTTTGGTATTGTGGTTGTAAATCTGCCAATGACCTTTGCTCATATAGTACTGGCAGGCGTAGAGTGGCTTATTGTTAAACACACCAATCCGCCAGTCGTAGTCGGTAAACATAAATTCCTGCAGCAAAATAATCGCCGATTGCTGAAAAAAATCGGCCGCATTAGCCCGTAATTCCTCGGCATTGTTGACCTTGATAACACCTTTTGAAAAGGCGCCGTCAGGAATTTTCATGACCAGCGGAAAAGTCGCTGTATCACACATAAGTTGCAGACCAGCTTTGTCATTGCGATATAGCAAATGCGATTCAGGCATTGGCAAGTTGTGTTTTTCCATCAACTCTTTAAGGTATATCTTATTGGTGCAGCGAATGATCGACGTTGGATCATCAATCACCACCAGGCCTTCGCTCTCGGCTCTACGGGCAAATTTGTAAGTGTGATTATGAATGGCCGTGGTTTCACGGATAAACAGTGCGTCATACTCGGCGATACGAATGTAATCGCGCGGAGTAATGAGTTCGACATCAATACCCAAACGTTTGCCACTGGCAATAAAGCGTTTTAACGCCGTCATATCGCTAGGCGGCATTTTTTCATCAGGATTATGCAAAATCGCCATATCGTAGCGATATTGCCGACGTTTTGACGGTTTTCGCCACAATTTATGACTGAAAGCATCCAAAGCGTTGGCAAATAAATCCTGCTCGTTTTCGGTGAGCTGATCGAGTGCGCCAGCCCGGATCTGACTGATTAACCAATGGCCTTTGTTAGTAAAATCTATTTCAATGATAGGACAGGGATATTGTTCATAAATCTGCCGTGACAGCTTTTGCAGACCTTTGAATTCGCACTGCCCAAAAAATACCTTGAGCCGGAAGTTTTCTTCGTTTTGCTTGCCGCAGGCGATAATGACCTTGTCGAGTTTTTCGCTCATGTCGCTTAAATCAAAGGCGTACAAACTTTTACGGGACAGATCATTGATGGTGCGTAAGCTTGGGATCACCCGATGATCCCGCGCTTCGGCAACCATCGAACAATAATAGCCAGGGCTTAAATAATCGAGGCTGTGACAGAGGTTAATAATTTGCGCACGACCAGACGGGCTTTGCGTGGGGGTCTGCAGATAATCATCGACGGCCGTGACTTGTGCGCTGGGAAAGTAGGGCGCCCAGTCGGCAATATTTTCTACTATTATCAGATGGTTACTCATAGATTTTGTTGGCGTCTCCTTGGCGTCAGCTTTTGTCTATTTGTGCATCATAAAGTGATTGTGTCATGGTTGTGCAAAAAAAGTTTTGCCATCGCGCTGATTTACTGGTCAAAATCGTAAAAACCACCTATTCTTCGCCAAATTTTTTGAAACAGGAGCGTCGTTGCCATGTATGCAGAAGCCGTTTTGAGCGTGTTTTCACAACGCTATGCCGGGGCGCGGGACAAGTTTGTATCGTCTGTTGAAACCAGCTCAATTGTCGAACGCTTCAACAATATTGCGCACCCGCTGAAAGGTCCGAAAAACGAAAAACTGTTCTGCGATATTGCCTGGGCTGGCAATCCTAAAGCCAAAAATATGTTGGTATTGGTTTCCGGTTTACATGGCATTGAAGGCGGCGTTGGTTCGGCGATTCAGTCGGATTTTGTCAGTCGTCACCGGCGTTTGCCTGCGGATATTTGTGTGGTGTTGGTGCACGCGCTTAATCCGTGGGGTTTTGCCTGGGCCAGTCGTAATGATAATGAAGGCATTGATATTAATCGTAACTTCGTCGATTTTGCCGGAAAATTACCAGACTCTTCAGAAGCTTTAAAAATCTGGCAAAACCTTATTAAATCGTCGTCAAGTATGGATGAAGTGGGCGGACATCGTGATCTGTTTGATGCGTTGAGTCAGGGGCAATATCAACAAAAAGATGCATTGTATTACGGCGGTGATAAAGCCAGCTGGTCACGCGAAGTGATTGAGCAACTGGCTGGCCAAATCAAGCCGGAAAAGCGCGATCAGATTGTGGTGATTGATATTCACAGTGGCCTTGGTCCTTATGGCTATGGCGAACTGATTTGTGATCATCCGCATAACAGTAAAGCCACTAAAACCGCAGTTGAATTATTTGGTGCCACGGTGACCGAGCCGGCTATGGGTACCTCAAGTTCGGGCGTAAAACACGGCCTGCATGATTATTTCTGGCATGCGCAGGGTGAGCAGGTATGTTTTCTGACGCTGGAATTCGGCAGTTTTGGTAATGCTGAAATGCTGCGGGTCTTATATGCCGATCATCTATTGCAGCAATCCGGAAAAATTGACTGGACCGACCAGCAAACACTGGATATTAAACATGCGATGCAGGATTTTTTCTGCCCCGATCAGACGCAGTGGCAGGAGTTAGTGTTATTCCGTGGCCGGCAGGTCATTGAAATGGCACTGGATGGGCTCAGTGGCCAAAGTAATGGCAGTGCCTGAGGCGGCTGATCTGCAAATTCGTGCCGCCACGCTGGATGATGTGGATGCTTTGCTGAGTCTGGAAAAAACCTGCTTCGATACCGACAGGCTCTCCCGGCGCAGCTTTAAATGGATGATCAATAAGGCGAATGCCTTATTGCTGCTGGCCGAAAAAAATCAGCAGCTGGCTGGTTATGTATTGATCCTGTATTCGCGAGGTACTTCGCTGGGACGTATTTATTCACTGGCCGTTGATCCACAAAATCGCAAACAAGGTATCGCTAATGCGCTGATGGCCGCGGCAGAAAAAGCGGCGTTAGCAGCGGGTCGCAGTTTTATCCGTCTTGAAGTGCGCCCTGATAATCATAATGCGATTCGGCTATACGAAAATCTTGGCTACAAACAGTTCGATATCGTCAGTGATTTTTACGAAGATCACACAGATGCCATGCGCATGATGAAAGTACTGCAACCAGAGCCGCATACCCTGCAAAATCAAGTGGTGCATTATTCACAAAGCACCGATTTCACGTGTGGACCGGCCAGTCTGATGATGGCCATGAAAACGCTGAAACCGGAGATGCCACAACTGGACCGGATCAGCGAATTACAAATCTGGCGTGAAGCGACAACCATATTCATGACGTCAGGCCATGGTGGCTGCAGTGCTCATGGTTTGGCACTATCGGCCTGGCGGCGAGGATTTAAGACCACGCTGATCACCAACAGTGATGAAGTGCCGTTTATTAACGGTGTGCGCAGTGATGAGAAAAAACTGGTTATCGAATGTGTGCATCAGGATTTTGTTCAGCAGATTGCCCAATCGGATATTCATCAGCAATTAATGCCGATGGACGTCAATCTTCTGCGTAGTCATTTGGATGCCGGCGCGCTGGTGGTGGTACTGATCAGTTCATATCGTCTTAATCAGAATAAATCACCGCACTGGGTGGTGCTGGTGTCGATCTCCGATACCTTTGTTTATTTTCATGATCCTGATATTGACTGGGATGATGATAAAACGCTGACTGACAGCCTCTATATTCCTGTAACCCATAAAGAATTTAACCGTCTACTGGGCTATGGCAAACAGCGTTATCAGGCGGCGGTCATTATCAATCGCTGAACTTGCTGATGTAAGTTCAGTCAGAGCCGTTTTACATTGAGAGTTTATTGATGCTGAATGCCATAAAAGCTTTATTGAATCCGCAAACTGATAATGAAGCGGTCCTGGCGAACGAGGTCAAAAATCAACCGATGCTGGCGGCCGCGGCATTAATGGTCGAAGTGATGGCAGCAGATCATGAAAAAGATGCCATTGAAATTGCCGCCCTGCAAAGACTGTTGAAAAAGCAGTTTCAGTTATCGGACGCTGCCGCCGAAAGCTTATTTGAAGATGCGCTGCAGGCGCATGATTCAGCCATCGATTATTTTGCGTTTACCCGTGAAATTAATAGCCAGTACAGTATGGCGGAAAAAATCCAGCTGATTGAATCGTTATGGCATATGGCGGCAGCTGATGAGGATATTCAGGCCGTTGAGCAGCATGTTATCCGGCGGATTGCCAATTTACTCCATGTGTCGCACGGTTATTTTATTGCCGGGAAATTGAAAGCCAGTAGCCCTTAATCGGTTACTGTAAAACGCTTCAAACCAATCAACTGACCAGAATCAGTGACCACACGAATTTGCCAGCGACCGACGGCATTTTCGGGAAATTTATTTTTATAACTGAATGCCCGATAGCCCTCTTCCCGTCCTCCCTCAATTTCCAGTGTGATCCGGTCTATTTCTTCGCCGTTTTGTAACCAGATATGATGAATACTATCGCGTAGTCCCCGTGGTGCATTGACGGCTGTCCAGGCATATAAACCGGTCTGCTTTAACTGGCTTGCTGAAATACGTTCAATACTCTGACCATGACTGAGTTTTTCACGATCCACTTGCTGCGACAAACTGATTTCAATTAACCGTAATGCTGCTGGTGGGATCCAGCTGCGGACCTGCCATAAAGTACCGGCGAGCGCAGTCAGTAATAATATTAAAACCGGTAAACGCCACCAGCGTTGGTATTGAAATACCTGCGCGAGACTGGGCAAACTCAGGACCAGCGAGATCAATAAAGCCCAGGCCAGACTTTCGGTTGTAGTCAGCTGCAAAATAATCGGCAGCGCCACCACCAGCATGGCAAACAGGGCAAAGGAATGAAAAATCAAAAACAACTCACGGCGCTTGGCGAGCTTTTGGTAGTAAAGCGGATCGATAACGGACACCAAGGCACAAGCCATCAGAATGACAGTGAATATTGATTGACCATGAGTCCAGGTCGTTACTGCCAGAAAAAACGGCAGGGTAAAAAACAAACTTTCCTGATGTACCAACTGCGTCAGGTAATGCATTACGGCTGGCGGAAATTCGAGTCCAAAGCGATTAAAAAACCGCACGCGCAGGCCTTTTTCAAGCAATAAA
>JAWWAG010000093.1:0-7448 GCA_033721795.1 Methylophaga sp.
GCCATCAGCATAGCTCAGACCACGGTTAACAGTGTCACAGCACATAACTGGCACAGTTTCGTCGTAGTTTTGGTTTGGCTCATATTTCCATTTGATTGCGCCGTCGTTGTTCAAATCCAACGCGTAAACAATGTTTGGAAACGGTGTGTGAACGTACATAGTGCCGTCCATAACTAATGCATTACCTTCGTGGCCACGCAGAACACCTGTTGAGAAAGACCAGGCCATGTTCAGATCTTTGACGTTATCTTTATTGATTTGTGTCAGTTCACTGTAACGTTGGTTTGCGTAGTTTTGGGCAGGCATAACCCAGTTATCGTGGTTTTGTTGCATTGTTGCGAGTTCGTCAGCAGCAACCAGACCTGGTGCTACTAAACCCATCATCGCAATTGATAAAGTTTTCAGCTTCATGAAAGTTATCCTCTATATTTTTGTATTCATGATGTACAGCCACGCTGCACATTCATGAGTTACGGACTTTATTCCGGTTTTGCCCCAAAATCACTAGGAGTCAATCCCTTAGTAATTAGGAATTTTTCCCGAACCAAGCTGAAAGCCTTTAAATTTCTTAATAACACCCTAAAACAAAAGCGGGAAAAATATCCCGACTAGCCATTATTGATAACGTTGTATTTAATCGCTAAACGGACTAATTCTACTGGTGAATTAAAGCCCAATTTATGCTTGAGCACCGTCTGGTAATTAGCCACTGTTTTATGTCCCAAACTGAGTCGGGCGGCAATCTCTTCGAGCGGCAAACCCTCAGCTAACAATCGGAATACTTCAAATTCCCTTATGGTCAGACGTCTTGTTGGATCATCACTACCGGATACACTTTGTAAAGCAATACGTTGTGCCATATCCGCACTGAGATAAGTTTTACCAGTTAAAACTACCTGACGGATGGCCAGTAACATATCATTGGCATCACCGGATTTAGATAGATATCCCATTGCACCGGCACTCATTGCCTGGACGGCTAAGGTCGCATTTTCATGCATGGAGAACATAATGACTTTGGCATGCGAATAACGAACCCGGATACGGCGCAAGGCTTCGAGGCCACCAATACCCGGCATGGTAATATCCATAACCATCACATCCGGATCCAGTTCGGTAAATAACTGATAAGCCTGTTCACCGCTGACAGCTTCACCAATGACATGCATATCCTGATGGCGTTCCAACATTCTGGCTAAGCCCGAGCGCACCACTTCGTGATCATCTGCCAATAATATTCGTATTGCATTCATTATCGAAACCCCATCACACCGGGATACTTAATACTACCGTCAATCCGTCACCAGGACTGGATGATACCGTAAATTCACCGGACAGCGCCTCAACCCGTTCACGCATCGCCAATAAACCAAAGCCGGGCGTAGTCTTTTGTAAATCACAGCCCCGACCATCGTCACTGATTGTGAGCAATAACTGCTGAGGTTTTTCCTGCAAATGAATAACCACATTCACAACATCACCTGCATGCCGGGCAATATTGGTCAGCGCTTCCTGCACGGCACGATAAATTGTCAGTTTGGTTGTGTCTTCAAGCGTTAGCAGATCCCCTTCAATCTGAAGCTTCAAAAAATGCTGTGGGTGGCGTTGTTGCCATTCATCAACAAGCTCCCGCAAACTCGCTTCGAGCCCGGCAATATCCAATAGAGCCGGCCGTAACCGGTGTAATATTGAACGAATGATATCTGTCAGCTTCTGATTAATTTTATTGATCGACTGTCCCGCCTGTTTGGCTTCAGCCAAATCGATGGCTGAGTCGATAGTCGCCGTATCAAACCGAATGGCAGTCAAATGCTGACCAATTTCATCATGTAATTCTGCAGAAAGTCGCTTTCGCTCGTTTTCGTGCATCGTCAACATCTTATCGTTGAGATCACGCAGTTGCCGGTTGTAATCTTGTAGCTGTCGGCCAATCCCCTTGAGTTGATGGCGGGCATCGAGCAAATCTGACATACCACCAAAAAAACGGCGTTGCACCGGAATTGTTCCAGACAACTGGCGACTGACTTGTAATAATTTTTCTGCTGGTTTGACAATCAAAGATGCCAACAAAGCAATCAGTAAACTGCCAGCCAAAAAAACCAACAATAATGGCAGGATCATTTCTTTACTGGTCACCCAGATTTCATTGATTTCACTGTTGACATCATGACTGATATGAATTGCACCCAATGTCTGTCCTGCCAACAGAACCGGTTTGATGACGGGTTTTTCATATAAATAATCAGTCAAAAAACGCATTATCCAGTCTGGCATCGCTTTCGGCAGCGAGGATTCATCCGTTTTATTGCTGTCCACTAGCTGGCCGGATGGGCTTATAAACTGAATATTCAGGTGCTTCAGATAATGCAAACGTTCCAGGTCAAACAGCCGGTTTACGGCTTTTTCTGTGGGAATAATGCCGTAATTTTTAAAATCAAACTGCAGGTGCGACGTTTGTGATTCAATCAGGTAATCCGCTAAAGCCGACGTCATCTCTCTATCGGCATGAACGCGGGCCCGGATATCACGTAAAGCCATAAATTCTGCGATCACCATAACGATCAAAAAGACCGTCATGGCAATTACATTAAAACGTAATAACAAACCCATCTTATTGCGCAGTCCACATGGTTTATCAAATCCTTACTCAATAACTCCAACATTGATTTCAATATACTGAGCGGCTGGCAGGTTTGTAAATTTATTGTGCCATTGGCAGATTTCAGACAAAAAAAAGCCCCGAACTCGTCGGGGCTTTCTTGTAATGCTTAAACTGCGTATTAACGGTTGCAGATGTACATTGTTACTTCAAAACCGAAACGCATATCTGAATATTCTGGTTTAGTCCACATGGTAATTCACCTCCACTAGTTTTTTCGGACGATTCCGAAAGCTACGATTCAAATGATACGCAATAATTGATAAAGGCTATAGCGCATTTTGCTTGATATGGCTCAGGATTTTCCTTAGGCATCAAGTAAGCCGCTTCGTATGGCCAGCCTTGCCAATTCAGCCGAGTTGGAGACGTTGAGTTTTTGTTTGATATTAGTGTGATGGGTACCGACGGTTTTCGGGCTCAAACTCAGAATATCGGCAATTTCGTTAACCGTTTGGCCTTCAGCCAGTAAGCGAAACACTTCAAATTCACGCTGGCTGAGCACATCCAGCGGGTTTTCTGAACCGGTCAGCTTTTGCATGGCGATCTGCTGGGCTATTTCCGGCGCGATACAGGTACGCCCCTGCGCCACCATTTCGACCGCCTTGAGCATTTCTTCGGGAGCACTGCGTTTGGGAATAAAGCCGAGGGCACCCGCCTGCATAGCGCGCGTTGTAAAAACACTGTCTTCATGAACACTCAATACCAGAATTTTGGCACGTGGTTCGCGGGCGATGATGCGTTCAATAGCACCGACACCGCCAATGCCCGGCATAGAAATATCCATCACCACAACATCGGGATGATGTTTGTTAAAATCCTGAACCGCCTGTTCACCGCTACCCGATTCACAGACCACCTCGAATTTATCACCATCTTCCAGTAAGCGCCGGAATCCGGCACGCACCAGCTCATGATCATCCACTAACAATATTTTGGTTTTGGTCAGACTCATGTCAGTTTTGCGCTCCAAGAGGAATGGTCACAGTGAGGTTTACACCTTCACCGAGACGGCTGTCCAGTGTAAATGTGCCACCCAGACTCTGCGCCCGTTCACGCATCCCCAAGAGACCAAAGTCGACATCTGAATGGAAATCATGGACTTCCATGCCTTTGCCGTTATCACGGATATTGATTTCCAGCTGTTCGCCATTGGGTGATGTTTCGCGGTGAACGGCAACACTAATACGACTGGCAGCGGCGTGACGCACGGCATTGGTGACTGCTTCCTGCACGACCCGGAAAACCGTCATGTTAATTGACTCATTCAAGCCATTCAAATCACCCTGCACGTCCAGGCTAAAGGTAATATCAGGTTGCCGATCCTGCCAGTTCTTTGTCGCTTCTTCTAGTGTTGCCACCAAGCCCAAATCGTCGAGCGGGCTTGGTCTTAGCCGGGTAATCATATTATGAACAACATCGTAAATATGACTGGCCGTATCAATAATCGCCTGTGAGCTTTGATACAGCTTTGGCTCACTGTCCTGAGTGCGATTACGGATCAGTACTGCATCGGTTTTGATCGCCGTCAGACATTGTCCCAGCTCATCATGTAATTCGCGGGCCAGATGCCGGCGCTCAGCTTCCTGTGCCTCATCCATATGTTTGGTCAGCATCCGGGTTTCGTGCAGCTGGGCGCGGGCTTTTTCCGCATGTCGATGTTCTGTAATATCCCGGAATGTACAAATGACGCCAATGACGCAGCCATCCGTTTCCATTAGCGGCACGGTAGACATCAGCAGTGAGACTTTGTCCCCGTCCGGCGCCAATAAACTGGTTTCCAGATTCTCTACCGCCCGGCAACCTTCAATGACACTGATGATTTGATTGCGATTTTCATGCAAGCCCAAAGTGGTGAGAGACTCTCCAATCAGCACAGATGTTTGCTCTGCAAATAAACGCTCGGCGGTCGCATTACAAAAAGTAATATAACCGGCATGATCCAGCGACAAAATGGCATCACCGGATTGTTTGACCAGTGTCGCCAACCGGCGGTTTTCGGCACTACTAAGCTCTAATGCTTCACCCATTCGGTTAAAGGTCTGGCTGATCTGATCCATTTCTGCCAGTGAAAAACGTGGCAGTCGCAAATGTAAATCACCGCGTTCAAATGCCGACAAAGCATCAAGTAGCCGCTGCAAAGGTCGCATGACCCAGCCAACGCCCCAGTAAAGGAATACCGCCAGCACTAAAAATATGACAAGTCCCAGTGTCATAATGTCGCGGATATCGCGCCAGCGTTCGGCGATTTCCAACATCGGTGCAGCATAAATCACCATATGGCCTTCACCAAAACGCCGCGATAGCGGTTTGATTTCCGGAAATAAATATTTCACAAACCAGTCTGGCGGTGGGTTTTGCATGTTTTTATCCGGCTGACCTTCAAACATCAGCCCCTGCTGGTCAAACATTAAAATATGCAAACTGCGCATTTCACTGAGCGCCATGACCAACTCTTTCATATGCTCGCTGACGGCACGGTCACGGTTCAGCCGGGCACCGGCTAACGTCACAGTAATGATATGGGCGGTGGTATCCATTGTGTTTTGCACTTCAGCCTTGACGGACTGTTTGGCATTGGACATCAATACCCAACTGCTGGCCAGCACAGATGTCACCAGAATCAGGGCAAAAAACAGATTAACCTTTAGCTTCAGACTCATTGCACTTTGGTTTCCGCACGGCCTTTGGCACCGGTGTTATCGACCCAACGCAGGGTAATGACATCACCCTGAATGCCCCCTTTTAACTGAAAAGCAAAAAATGGATTGCGAGATGTCGCCGTACCACATTTTATAGTCAATACTTCCTTGTCATTTCGCCAGCAGCGGATGTCCTGAATAAACTCTGCCGGGACCAACGCATCTTGCATATCTTTGCCTCGCCCCGTGTGCATCGGGTGCGCCAGCAAAATTCGTACTAAAGTATCGCCATCCTGAAGTTTAGCGCGAATCCGGTCTTTGCCTCTTACAGCCATCAGGCGCAGCCTCCAATATCAATTTCTACATAACGGCGGGTGACATACAATTTGCCCTCTGCACGGATGACCGCGAGCATATCGGAGTCTTCGGCGACTTTAAGCATGGTTTTGAAGGGCAGCATGACATCTTCATCCGGCACAAAACTCATCGCTAGCGGCGACGGGTTTTTTTCTACCAGCAGCGCAATATGCTCAATATTTTTCAGCGTGGTGTTTACTTCAACCGGCACTGTTGCGCCATTTACCGCATACGTTGGCGGTGACCCGACACTGAAATAGACGGCATCATCATCGACCATATCAGCTTCGCCGAGTAAAGCCAGTAAAGCATCTTCAACGGTTTTGGCCTGATATGCATCACGCGGCCAATGGGCTAACAATTGTCGCGGCAACAATAAACCACTCGCAGCAACCATTGCCAGTGTGGTGGCCGAAACGCCCCGTTTCAGCCAATAACGGCGCGCCGCGTCAAACTGTTCATTCATCGATTTTTTTCCATGATCGCTAATTGGGTTTCGATTTCCCGTAAACGCGAGCTGATTTTCGCACGCTGATATTCATCACCGCGGGCAAAATCCGCAGCGATCCGCAATTGATCTGCCGCGGCGGCTAACTGGCCACTGTGATAATAAGCTTCTGCTAACCACATATGTGACTCGCTTTTATTGCCCATCTGTTCATGGGCTTTACCGAGCAACCGATATAAATCTCTTGAGCTCTCACCTACATCCAGTTGTCGTTGTAGTAAATTTGCCGCTTCACGTGGTTTGCCAACCTGCAGCAACGCTTCCACCTGTTTCATCGTCAAAGCCCGATCATCCGGATAAAGCCCCTGATAATCTTGATAGATAGCCAATGCTGCTGCGGTATTGCCCACTGCCATTTCAATATCAGCCAGTGCCAATTGATACGTCAGGCGATCCTCATCATTTTCTACCAACGGCATCAGCGCCTGCCGCGCTGCTGTATGGTTATTGGCTTTGATCAATGCCCGTACATAACCATAACGCGATATTTCCGCTTTCTCAGCATCCTCTTCTGACAATTTTTTACGATAGACACTGGTCAGTGCATCCAGATCGTCTGTTGTCATCACCCGTAATTTTTCGCGCATCAAATAAAATTGTTTGCTATCACGCGACTTGGCAGCCACGGGATAATTTTCTGCACGGGCTCGCGTTTCCGCTATCCTGGAACCGGTGATCGGATGCGTTCGCAAAAATTCAGGCACATGGCCGCCGCCGTAGAATCGGCTGGCTACCTGCAATTTTTCAAAGAAGCTTGGCATCGCATAGGGATCAAACCCCGCGTTGACCAATGTTTGCATCCCAAGGCTGTCGGCTTCAGCTTCATGCGCCCGGGAATAATCCAGCTGCATTTGAATTGCGCCACCTTGCACCGCCATGATCGCCGCGCTGCCAGCACTGGGATCAGCAATCCCCAACAAAGCCGCAGCAATCATCGCTGCGGTTAAGGGCACACTCAGTCGTTCGCCCTTTTCGTAACTGCGTAAAATGTGACGCTGTGTGACGTGAGCAATCTCATGCGCCATTACCGAGGCAATTTCATCTTCACTGTCAGCCGTTAACATCAGGCCGCTATGGACCCCAATAAAACCACCCGGCGCAGCAAAGGCATTGATGGATGGATCCGGCACCATAAAGAAGGTAAATGGCAAACTCGGTGCGTCACTGCTGGCTGCTAAACGATTGCCCAAGCCTTTAATGTAATCGTTGATTTCCGGATCCTGGACCAGATCCACCTGCTGTTGTAGTTGCCAGAAAAAGTTTTGCCCGACCTGGTACTCTTCCA
>JAWWAG010000094.1:0-7366 GCA_033721795.1 Methylophaga sp.
AATTCGGTGCTGGTCAATTCCAGCGGTTTATCAAACCAGATGGCTTTGCGTTGTTGTGGCCACAGTTCCAGCGGGCCATTTTGCAGACTTTGTGCTTCCAGCGGCTGAGCGCTGTTTTCACTGCGGCGTAAAATCGCCTTTATACGGGCAATCAGTTCACGGGGAGTACAGGGTTTCGGAACATAGTCATCGGCACCGTTCTCAAGGCCGAGAATGCGATCAACATCATCGCCTTTGGCAGTAAACATCAGGACCGGCACATTACTTTCGGCGCGCAGTGCACTGAGCACTTGTGTGCCACTGATATCGGGCAACATGACATCGAGAATGACGATATCAAACTGGCCGGTCAGCGCCTTATCCAAACCGGTCTGACCGGTAAAACAAGTCGTCACGGAAAATTTTTCTTCGCGTAGATAGTCTTCAAACAAACCCGCGAGCACTTCATCATCGTCAATGATCAAAACATGGTTCATTTCAGGGTCTCAGCAAAAAGTTACGTCAATAATAAGGCTATGTTCGCTATAGCCCAATTGCTATCTGCCTTATTTACCTGAATTTACATGATAAAACGTTCATTGACAGAGATTCGCTGAATACTGTCTGCCATGTCGTACTGATAATGGTTTTCAGATACAGGCTGATAATTTGTCCCAACAGGAGAACCGCAATCCGTAAAATTTTAATGTCTCTGGCGTTATTATCTTACTGACTTTAACCGGTCCTTTACGGGCACATGACCATGTCGAGGATGGCGATAAGACTGAATGTGACCATTAAAAGCATTATAAAAAATCTGGTTATAGCCACAAACTGCTGGGTGAATTGAATTTGACTGATGCCCAGCAATCGCAAATCAAAGATTTGAAAACGGCCTACTGCCAGCATAACCGTGAGGCCATGAAAGCTGGCTGGCAAACCCGTAAAGAAATGATGCAGTTGCGTTATGCAGAATCGGTAGATCAAGCCAAACTGGATAGTCTAATTGCCGAGGCAAGCGAAGCTTATGCGAACAAATTGGCCGACAAAGCCGCGCTGAACAATGCTGTTTTTAATCTACTGACTGCTGAGCAACAACAGCAACTACAACAAAAAATGGCGGAATATCACACAAAATATGACGCCCAAAAAAGCAACTAGTCTTTAATTTAACCCGCCAAAAAGCCATCCTTAGGGGGTGGCTTTTATTTGACAGCTTTCTGTCTGAGCATGTCAATGACCGCCTGACTGTCGGGTCTGACACTGCGCCAGATAAAAAATGCTTCAGCGGCTTGTTCAACCAACATGCCCAGTCCATCAAATGCCTGCCGCACATGATGCTGTTTGGCCCACTGCACAAAAGCCGTATCTTTGTCGCCATACATCAGGTCATAACAGGCGGCACCATCGGCAATGATCTCCGGTGAAATAGGCGGCACCTCACCATGTAAGCTTGCCGCAGAGGCATTAATTAACAGATCGAACTGGCCACTGATATCTTGCCAGCCGCCACCATTAATGATGCCAAGATCCCTGAAGTCATGCGCTAAATCCACTGCTTTCTGGGACGTACGATTTGCAATAAACAAACTTTCAGGATTAAGTGCCAATAATGGCGCGATAACGCCTCGCGAAGCACCGCCGGCACCGAGCAATAATATCCGTTTGCCATCGACTTCCAGTTGATGATTATCCAACAAATCCCGGCACAGGCCGATACCATCAGTATTATCACCAAATAAATGGCCATTTTCACTGATAACAACGGTATTTACTGCACCGGCGCGCTGTGCCCGCTCACTGAGATCGTCAATCAATGACCACATGGTTTCTTTGTAGGGGACTGTGACATTCAGGCCCTTCAGTTTTATGGCATCGTGTAACTGCTGAATCTGGCCGGCTACATCATCAGGATATATATCAATTGCCCGGTATTCGATCGACTGGCCAGTTTGTCTGGCAAAAGCCTGATGGATTTTAGGTGATTTACTATGACTTATCGGGTGACCAATAACGGCATATTGATCAGTCATAATCACCCCGCAGCGTTTGTGCCGCTTGTTTGGCAAAGTAAGTCAAAATGCCATCAGCGCCAGCGCGTTTGAAGGCCAGCAAACTTTCACTAATCACATCATTGCCCAGCCAGCCATTTTGTATTGCTGCCTGCAACATCGCATATTCACCACTGACCTGATAAACAAAGGTCGGTTTTTGAAAGCTTTGTTTGACGCGGTACAACACGTCAAGGTAGGGCATTCCCGGTTTCACCATCACCATATCAGCGCCTTCCTGAATATCCAGCGCTACTTCATGCAAGGCTTCATCACCATTGGCCGGATCCATCTGATAACTGAATTTATTACCGCCGCCAAGATTACTGGCACTGCCGACCGCATCGCGGAACGGGCCGTAAAAACTGGAGGCATATTTTGCGGAATAGGCCATGATCCGTGTATGAATGAAACCGGCTTGTTCCAGCGCACAGCGGATCGTGCCAATGCGACCATCCATCATATCTGACGGTGCTACGACATCTGCGCCGGCCTCAGCGTGGGAGAGCGCTTGTTTGACCAAAACATCAACCGTTTGATCATTGATAATGTAGCCAGTGTCATCGATAAGCCCATCCTGACCATGGGTGGTAAAAGGATCCAATGCCACATCGGTCATCAGACCCAACTTTGGAAACTCGCCTTTTAACGCCCGCACAGCCCGCTGCACCAATGCTTCAGGATTAAATGCTTCAGCGGCATCCAGTGTTTTTTTGTCGAGCGGTGTCACCGGAAACAGGGCCAGCATCGGAATGCCCAGTTTCACAGTGGTTTCAGCTTCTTTAAGCAATAAATCAATACTTAAACGTTCCACTCCGGGCATTGACGGTACTGCCTGGCGCTGGTTTTTGCCTTCCACGACAAACACCGGATAAATCAGATCGTCAATACTGAATTGATGCTCGCGCATCAAGCGTCTGGAAAAATCATCTTTGCGCATTCTTCGCGGTCTTTGTCTGGGATAGGCCGCTAAATCAAAAAACTGCCGGGTCATAAGTTTCGCCATCTCATTAAGCTGCGCTTCATACTACCGCTGGCCGCGGCGCTTGTCATCGTTTTTGGCGTGGACGCACCAAAGGCATATGCGCTAAAATTGCAAAGATTTTGTCCGGGGAGAGCGTCACGTTCGCCCCTGTATTTTTATCTGGTGGAGGTTCCCCTTGCGTACAGCGGCGCTACTAGCTCTTGAGGATGGCACGGTCTTTCACGGCGAATCAATCGGCGCTGTGGGACAATCTGTCGGCGAGGTGGTGTTTAACACGGCCATGACCGGATATCAGGAAATTCTGACTGATCCGTCTTATTGCCGGCAAATCGTTACCCTGACTTATCCGCACATTGGCAATGTCGGCGTCAATAAAGACGACGCAGAGTCTGACAATATTCATTGCAGTGGTTTGATTATTCGTGAATTGTCGCCGGTAGTATCCAGCTGGCGCGGTGAAGCGGCGTTGGATAAATACCTTGAGCAGCATAATGTGGTGGGACTTGCCGGGATCGATACCCGTAAGCTGACCCGGTTACTGCGCGAAAAAGGTGCCCAGAAAGGTTGCATCGTTGCCGGTGACAATATTGATGTGAATGCAGCGATTGAAGCCGCACGCGGTTTTGCCGGTTTGAAAGGAATGGATTTAGCCAAAGAAGTCAGCACGAAAGAAGTGTATGAATGGACCGAGACAACCTGGCAGTTGGACGGTCAGCTTCGCAAAGCCGAACAACGCTTCCATGTTGTGGCTTACGATTATGGCATCAAAAAATACATTATGCGGATGCTGGTTGAGCGTGGTTGCAAACTGACTGTGGTGCCCGCACAAATGCCGCCGGAAGAAGTTGAAAAGCTCAATCCAGATGGTATTTTCCTATCCAATGGTCCCGGTGATCCGGAGCCTTGTGATTACGCCATTAAAGCCATTCAGTATTTTCTTGATAAAGGTATTCCGCAATTCGGTATTTGTTTGGGCCATCAATTGTTGGCGCTAGCCTGTGGTGCAAAAACGGAAAAAATGAAATTTGGTCACCATGGTGCCAATCATCCGGTGCAGGAAATGCTGGCGGGACTGGTCATGATCACCAGCCAGAATCACAGCTTTGCGGTTGATGAAAGCACATTGCCGGATGAGGTTGAAACTACACACCGGTCTTTATTTGATGGCACCTTGCAGGGGATTCATCACAAGACCAAACCGGCGTTCAGTTTCCAGGGTCACCCTGAGGCCAGCCCCGGCCCGCAAGATGCGGCGCCTTTATTCGATCACTTTATCGACCTACTCGAACAAGCGACAGGTAAATAACCAACGATGGCTAAACGTACAGATATTAAAAGCATTCTGATTCTCGGCGCCGGCCCGATAGTTATCGGCCAGGCCTGCGAATTCGATTACTCCGGCGCTCAAGCTTGTAAAGCACTGCGCGAAGAGGGCTATCGGGTCATTCTGGTGAACTCCAATCCCGCGACCATCATGACCGATCCGAATATGGCTGATGCCACGTATATCGAACCGGTTACCTGGCAGGCAGTGAGCAAGGTGATTGAGGCCGAACGTCCGGATGCGATTTTACCGACGATGGGCGGTCAGACAGCGCTGAACTGTGCATTGGATTTAGAAAAACACGGCGTGCTGGAAAAATTTGGCGTCGAAATGATTGGTGCTGACAGCGAAGCCATTAATAAAGCCGAAGACCGTGATTTATTCCGCGCGGCGATGCGCAAGATTGGTCTGGATATGCCGCTGTCCGAGATTGCACACACGCTTGAAGAAGCTTTGGAAATCCAGAAACAGTTTGGCTTCCCGGTCATTATCCGTCCTTCCTTTACCATGGGCGGCAGTGGCGGTGGCATCGCTTATAACCGTGAAGATTTTATTGATATCTGTCAGCGCGGCCTCTACTTAAGCCCAACCAATGAATTGTTGATTGATGAATCGATTATTGGCTGGAAAGAGTATGAGATGGAGGTGGTCCGTGACAAAAATGACAACGCCATCATCATTTGCTCTATCGAAAACTTCGATCCGATGGGCGTGCATACCGGTGATTCGATAACCGTTGCGCCGGCACAAACGCTGACTGATAAAGAATATCAAATGATGCGTAATGCCTCGCTGGCGGTGTTACGTGAAATCGGTATTGAAACCGGTGGCTCGAATGTGCAGTTTGCCGTTAATCCGGAAAACGGCCGGCTGATCATTATCGAAATGAACCCTCGGGTGTCGCGCTCTTCAGCGCTGGCTTCCAAAGCGACTGGATTCCCGATTGCTAAAGTCGCGGCCAAACTGGCGGTGGGCTATACGCTGGATGAGCTGCAAAACGAAATTACCGGTGGTGCAACACCGGCGTCATTTGAGCCGACCATCGATTATGTGGTCACCAAGGTGCCACGCTTTACCTTTGAAAAATTCCCACAAGCGGATAACCGGCTGAGCACGCAGATGAAGTCGGTTGGTGAAGTCATGGCGATTGGCCGCAACTTTCAGGAATCGCTGCAAAAAGCACTGCGGGGGTTGGAAATCGATCGCGATGGTTTAAGCGAAATTCTCGATCTGAAAGATGAAAATGTTGAAGCAACCTTGCGTCGCGAGTTAAGCCTGCCGGGCTCTGACCGCCTTTGGTATGTAGCGGATGCTTTCCGTTACGGCATGAGTTTTGATGAAATTCAGCAACTCAGCCAGATCGATCCGTGGTTCCTGATTCAGGTTCAGGAAATTATCGATATCGAAAACCAGCTGAAAGAGCGCTCGCTGAATGATATTGATGCTGTTGAATTACGCCGTTTAAAAGGCAAGGGTTTCTCGGATTCAAGGCTGGCAAAATTACTGCATAAAACTGAAAAACAAGTTCGCAATTATCGTCATCAGGCAGGTGTACGCCCAGTCTATAAGCGGGTAGATACCTGCGCCGCAGAATTTTCAACCAGCACCGCCTATATGTACTCAAGTTACGATGAAGAGTGCGAATCCAACCCCAGCGACCGTGACAAAATCATGATTCTGGGTGGTGGTCCGAATCGTATTGGCCAAGGCATTGAGTTTGACTACTGCTGTGTGCATGCGGCACTGGCCCTTCGGGAAGATGGTTATGAAACCATCATGGTTAACTGTAACCCGGAAACGGTTTCGACTGACTATGACACTTCTGATCGGTTGTATTTTGAATCGCTGACGCTGGAAGATGTACTGGAAATAGTTGCTCTTGAAAAACCCAAAGGCGTTATTGTTCAGTTTGGTGGTCAAACACCGCTGAAACTGGCACGTGCTTTGGAAGCTGCCGGTGTGCCAATTATCGGTACATCACCAGATGCTATTGATCACGCGGAAGATCGTGAGCGCTTCCAGCAAATGGTCGAAAAACTCGGCTTGTTACAACCCCCTAATCGATTGGCGCATTCCCTTGATACTGCTGTTTCGTTAGCGGCCGAAGTCGGTTATCCACTGGTGGTTCGTCCATCATATGTATTGGGCGGCCGGGCGATGGAGATCGTTTATAACGAAGAAGAATTACAGCGTTACATGCTGACTGCTGTATCGGTTTCCAATGATTCGCCGGTGTTGCTGGATCGTTTTCTTGACGATGCGATTGAAGTGGATGTAGATGCCATTTGTGACGGTAAAGATGTGCTTATCGGCGGCATTATGGAACATATCGAACAAGCCGGTGTGCATTCGGGTGACTCGGCTTGTGCGATCCCACCTTATAGCCTGAGCCCCGCCATTATGGATCAACTGCGCGTGCAGGTCGCTCAGATGGCCCGTGAGCTTGGCGTAGTCGGGTTGATGAATACCCAGTTTGCCATCCAGGGCGATCGCATCTTTATTCTTGAAGTCAATCCACGTGCTTCACGGACGGTGCCGTATGTATCAAAAGCGATAGGCGTGCCATTAGCGAAAGTCGCTGCCCGCTGTATGGCTGGCCGCAGTCTGGCCGATCAGGGCGTGACCAAAGAAGTCATTCCAAGTTATTACTCGGTTAAGGAAGCGGTATTCCCGTTTATTAAATTCCAGGGAGTGGATCCTATCCTGGGTCCGGAAATGAAATCGACCGGTGAAGTCATGGGCGTTGGTCGTAGTTTTGGTGAAGCCTTTGCCAAATCACAACTGGCGGCTTCGGTCAGTCTGCCAACAGGCGGTAAAGCGTTTATTTCCGTACGAGAAGCCGATAAAAATGCCGTGGTGGCGATTGCTCGTGATTTACAGAGCCTGGGTTTTGAATTGTTGGCCACCCGGGGTACCGCGCAGACCTTGACAGAGGCTGGTGTGCCCTGCGAACGTGTCAAAAAAGTGGCAGAAGGTCAGCCACACATTGTTGATATGATCAAAAACGATGAAATTTCACTGATTGTA
>JAWWAG010000095.1:0-7289 GCA_033721795.1 Methylophaga sp.
CCATAAAACGGACTGTTAACGATTTTCAGCAAGCGGGTGGTTAATGCCGGATCCGTGTTGATAACGGCGCTTATATCATCAATGGCGCTGTCCGGATCACTGATCAGCGCGTCAAGCCGGGTATAGGTGGTAGGCGCTGAAACCAGTTCCAGTGATTTGTTAACCAACGCTTGGGGAGTCAGCGTCATGTCATTCAGCCTCATGAACTGTTTCATCAGTTAATTGCATTGCAAACAGTGTCTTGATTAATGGCTGTGTTAAATCGGTATACCGAAACAGCTCCAATCTCTCTTGCAATTGGGCTTCATCAAAGTCATTGTCAGGAATTAAATCGGTCATCAGCGCAGGCTCCAGTTACTGCTGTTTTGCAAAATCTCACCGATACTAGCACCGAGTTTACCGGCAAAGCGATCCAGATAATTAGGTTGCGGTGTGTAATCGACGATTTCTTCAGCACCGACGATGTCTCTGGCGACGCCACTGCTGCTGGCAAGACCATCAATCAAGCCGAGCTCCAGCGCTTGTTCTCCAGACCAGAACAAGCCGGAGAACAATTCTGCATTGTTGGTATTGATCCGATCGCCGCGACCGGTTTTAACCACCTCAATAAACTGCTGGTGGATATTGTTGAGCATCTCGTTGGCATGCTCGACATGCTCTTCTTTGAGTGGCATAAATGGATCTAAAAAGGCTTTGTTTTGACCGGCGGTCAAGGAGCGCCGTTCCACCCCTAGTTTATCGATGGCCTCGGTAAACCCAAAGCTGTCCATACGAACGCCGATAGAGCCAACAATACTGGCTTTGTCGGCATAAATTTCATCGGCAGCAACAGCTATGTAATAACCACCTGAGGCGCAGATGTCCTGAATCACGGCATAGACCGGAAAATCGGGACGCGTTAAACGTAACCGGCGGATTTCATCATTGATAATACCGGATTGAACCGGACTGCCACCGGGTGTGTTCAGCCGTAAAATTAATGCTTTCGCTTGTTTGGCTTCAAATGCATTACGAATGCCGGTGACCATCATATCGGCACTTGCTTCAGTTTCCGGGCTAATAATGCCGGTAATATCGACCAGCGCCGTATGGGTCTCATCTTTGGTCGCTTTTTCGCCGTTAGGCAGCATCAAAAACATAAAGGCGAACAGGTACAGCAGGACTAAGCCTTTAAATACATAACCCCAGCGACGGCTGTTGCGTTGTTCGCGGATCGCCGCAAAAGCCAGATCCTGCAAGATTTTGCGTTCCCAGTGCTGATCGTCAGCGTTGGCCGAGTGGGCTTCAGACGACTTATGATCGGAAGGAAAATCACCAAATGTTGCCATGTAATGGGATCCTGCAGTTAACAAAAAGGAATTACATCATAGCAAAACAATTAGCATCTGCTATGTTCTGAAAGGTCAACAGACCCTGTCTAACCAGCTTTCGAGTGCAAATAAGTCATCGACGATCGCCAGTGGCTCACAGGCTTGTAGCATTGGCAGATCATGAGCGCCATGCCCAATACCAACACTGTCAGCACCCGCACTCTTGGCCATCAGCAAATCAAATTCAGTATCACCAACCATCAATGTTTCTGCTGTCTGCACCCCACAAAAATCGATAATTTCGCTGAGCATTTGAGGATGGGGCTTGGAATGACATTCATCCGCACAACGGGTGGTGACAAATAAATCGGCCAATCCGGTTTCATTTAGTACCTTATCAAGACCACGCCGGCTTTTACCGGTGGCAACACCGAGCAGGACATTTTGATCAGCCAGTTTTTTCAGAATATTGAATGCATTGTCGAATAACGGTGCTTCAAAGGGATGATGTAACCAGATTTGCCGGTAACCATCGACCAGAATCTGTGCGTCACCGGCAGTAATTTGTGGATACAGCGTTTTAACAGCTTCAGGTAAACCGAGCCCGATGATATGGCTGATTTGTTGATCACTGAGTGGGGGCATTTCTAACTTGGTAATGGCTTCACGCATACAAAATACGATATGCCCGGTGGAGTCCATCAGGGTGCCGTCCCAGTCAAAAACGATTAGTGGATAAGCCATTGTTAATTTTCAGTTAATTGTTCAATAAAAATTTGTAAGTCAGCCGGTAGCGGTGCCTTTAGTTGCAGACGTCGTTCATCCTCAGGATGGGCAATATTCAGTTGCCAGGCATGTAAAAACATTCGATCCAGACCGGCTTGTTTGAGTTTTTTGTTAAATGTACGTTGACCATATTTGCTGTCGCCAGCGACAGGATGACCACTGGAGGCTGCATGAACGCGGATCTGATGAGTCCGGCCAGTAAATAATTTAACTTCCATTAATTGACAACCACGAAAGGTTTGTCTGACCAGAAACTGCGTTTTAGCTTTTTTACCAGCCGGATCGACCACTACCATATTTTCACCCCCGATAACGGTGTTTTTCTGCAAGGCTTTGTCAACAATCATGTCGTCCTGCGGCCAGCGGCCATAAGTCAGCGTTAAATAGCGCTTATCAATATCACTGCCGCGCATTTGGTTTTGCAGATGCAGCAGGGCATCGCGGCGTTTGGCAATCAATAAACAGCCTGACGTATCACGATCCAGCCGGTGCACCAGTTCCAAGAAAACAGCTTCAGGACGGAGTTTTTTCAGTGCCTCAATGACGCCGGTCTGGATTTGTGTGCCGGCATGCACGGACAGTCCTTCCGGTTTATTCAGTGCCAGCAGATAATCATCTTCATAGAGGATTTGCTGACGAAGAATGTGCGCCAGACTATCGCTGACATGCACGGTGTTGATTTTTTCACTGACACGCAACGGCGGAACCCGGACTTCATCACCAGCTTGCAACTTGT
Source organism: Methylophaga sp. (assembly GCA_033721795.1). Lineage (GTDB taxonomy): Bacteria > Pseudomonadota > Gammaproteobacteria > Nitrosococcales > Methylophagaceae > Methylophaga. Next base: position 2,833 of record JAWWAG010000095.1, read on the forward strand.
AGGTCTGTTTGATGCGACCTTTATTGACCCGTACTTCACCTTTTCTCACGGCCCGATAAATGCGGCTTTTGGGTACACCTTTTTCCAACGTTATCAAAAAATTATCAATACGTTGGCCCGCATGTTCGGCGCCAATGGTAATAAATTGAACACTTGGAGATTTTTGTGCGGCGTCGGTCATTAATTGAGGACTTTATTTGCTTGCTGACAGCGCACCGTACTGCTATATTCGCTGGTTGGTCTGTCCGGAAAATGCTATCAGTATACTGATTTTTGACAAAACAGACTGAAATTACCACGTCGCGCCCTGCGCAAAAGCAGGTTGATGCGGCGCAAATGAAACGAATATATGACGCTGGACAGGGGTTCAGTGACAAACGGGGCCCGACAGTCGGGTCTGAATGTGAAAAAAATGGTTCCCACGTCCCGGCAACAGCACAACAAACAGCACAAATTGTAGCGGGCAGGGCGGCAAGAAATAATCAAAGCGAGGGCTGAGGGCAGCTCGATCGCAAACTGACTGCAGAACCCTATTGCAGCGCAACAGAAATTGACCGATGACGCGCCGGCTGGCAAACGCTAAAGCCGGGCGCGCTAACAAAATTGATTATTTTGCAATTGCAGCTTATCTGCACGTCCACCTGCGTGGCTGCATCTGTGTTATGCGGCATGCCAAGGGATGTGTGAACCTCTAACTGAGGTTTATGCATGAAACGTATTTTAATTAACGCAACCCATGAAGAAGAGTTGCGTGTGGCGATGGTCGATGGCCAGCGCTTATTTGATCTGGATATCGATACTCCCTCCCGTGAACAGAAAAAAGGCAATATTTACAAAGGCAAAATTACCCGCGTAGAACCCAGTCTGGAAGCGGTATTTGTTGAATATGGCTCGGAACGTCAGGGCTTTCTGCCTCTGAAAGAAATCGCCAAAGAATATTTCCGTCCCGGCAAAGCCGACGGTGATAATAATGGCCGTATCAACGTTCAGGATGTCTTATCTGTCGGTCAGGAACTGGTCGTTCAAATTGAAAAAGAAGAACGCGGTAATAAAGGCGCGGCACTGACCACCTTTATCAGTCTCGCCGGTCGTTATCTCGTTTTGATGCCTAACAGTCCACGCGCCGGTGGTATTTCCCGCCGTATCGAGGGCGAAGAGCGCGCTGAATTACAAGAAGCGCTGCGCTCATTAGAAGTTCCAAATGACATGGGCATGATTGTCCGTACTGCCGGTGTTGGCAAACAAGCCGAAGAATTACAGTGGGATTTGGAATACCTGCTGCAACTCTGGACAGCCATTGATACGGCTACCAAAGACCGCCCAGCGCCATTTTTGGTCTATCAGGAAAGCAATATCATCATCCGCGCTTTGCGTGATTATCTACGTAAAGATATCGGAGAAATTCTGGTTGATTCGCCAGAGGTATATCAAACCGGCTATGACTTTATGCGTATGGTCATGCCGCATGATTTGAGCAAATTCAAGCTTTATCAGGACAAAGTGCCCCTGTTCACCCGCTATCAGGTGGAAAGTCAGATTGAAAGCGCATTCCGTCATGAAGTGCGTTTACCATCGGGCGGTGCACTGGTCATTGATCCCACTGAAGCATTAATCTCCATCGATGTTAACTCGGCGCGCGCCAACAAAGGCGGTGATATTGAAGAAACGGCTTTCAATACCAATTTAGAAGCGGCTGAAGAAATCGCCCGTCAGCTACGACTACGTGATTTGGGTGGTCTGGTCGTTATCGACTTTATCGATATGGGGCCTACCCGCCATCAGCGTGATGTAGAAAATCGTCTGCGTGAACACTTAAAAGCCGATCGGGCAAGGGTTCAGGTTGGCCGTATTTCCCGTTTTGGTTTGCTGGAAATGTCCCGTCAGCGGCTGCGGCCGGCGCTCGGTGATGCCCATCAGGAAGTCTGCCCACGCTGCGCAGGCTTGGGTCATGTCCGGGGTGTTGAATCTTTAGGACTGGCTGTTTTACGGTTGTTGGAAGAAGAAGCGACCAAAGAGAAAATCACACAATTGGTGGTGCAATTGCCCGTTGCGGTAGCCACCTTTATGTTGAACGAAAAACGCCCACAAATCGATGCTATCGAAAAGCGCCAGGGTGTTAGGGTGTTATTGATCCCTAATCCACATCTGGAAACGCCGCATTATGATATTGAGCGCGTCAAAGAAGGCGCTGAACGAAGCACTACCAGTCACCAGTTGATTTCAACACCAGAACTGGAAACACCGGCGATGCTCAAAGAGAAACCGGCACTGGAACAACCTGCCGTGACCGGTATCGCGCCTGCTGCACCGGCACCTATTATTAAAAAACCTACAGAGGCTGCGCGTAAGCCCAGCTTGCTGAAAAGGTTGTTGGGCGTGTTGACCGGCGGTCAGAGCGATAACAATGAATCATCGGATAAGGCCAAAAAAATGACCCAATCAAACGACGATAATGCCGATAAATCCAGCGGCAATCGTCGCAGCCGTGGTGGCCGTAACAGTAACCGTCGGGGTGGGAATAAAAACAATCCACGCCGTGATGAGTCATTGGAAAACGTCACTTCAGAAAAATCATCTGCTGATAAAGCATCTGCGAATAATGATGCAGCTTCTGAGGGCAATAAAAATCTACGTTCTCGGCAGCGTCCACCCCGTCGTAAAGAAAACACTGACAACGCTGATAAACCAACTGAAGCGGTAGAAAGTAATGATGCCGGTAAAGACGAAAATAATGCGGATGGCGAACGCAGTCGTAACAATAATGCCCGTCGCTCACGCCGTGGTGGTCGCCGCCGTCGTGGACGCAGCGATACCGATACAGCAGCGGTAAATACACCGGTCAGTGAAGATGCCGGTAACCAATTGCCACCGGAAAAAAAAGAAATTGACGGTAACGCGATTCCTGAACCGGAACCGGAAATTAACGGTAATGTTGTGCCGAGTAACGATGTTCCGGAAGTGGATGGTAACAAAGTCCCGGCTGCCAAAGCGCCACGCCGATCTAAAACCAGCACCGGCAGCAGCCACAATCGCCGTCGTCGGGCACCTGCAAAATCTCAGGAAACAGAATCAGATTCGGCAGCACCGGTAGCCAAAAATGATACTTCGGTCGATAATAACTCGCAAAAGCATGATTCACCAAAAGTGACTGAAGCGAGCCCAAAAACTGATGACAGCGAAAAGTAACCTGACCAGTGATGATCTGCTGGCCTTAATCGGTCAGCAGGTCGTTTACAACCGTCATCTCTGTGAAATTATTGAGTTGCTGGACGGTAGCGAATTGGTGCTCCAAGTACTGAATACTGATAGCAATATTCAACCAACCCAATATGGTGAAGGCCATCGGCCAGTGCCTATCACTTATACCTTGCCGGTGTTTGATGGTGAGGGTCAGTTACATGCCGAATTACAGGCAGCCGGTCTCGATAAATTATTGCCTCAGTAAATTATTGCGATAGTAGACGCGTCGCTAATTGCAGATCTGCTTCGGTATCAACGCCATGACCCGGTGCAACACTTGCTTCAGTCAGGTGAATACGATTACCGTGATATAACGCGCGTAGTTGTTCCAGCGATTCAAACTGCTCAATAATACATGGCGAAAAATCGGCATAACGTTGTAAATAACTGGTACGGTAGGCATACAAGCCAATATGCCGGCGATGGGGTAAATCAGCAGGCAGTGGTTTATCCTCACCAAAGACACCACGCAGCCAGGGAATGGGGGCACGGCTGAAATACAAAGCATAGCCCTGTCCATCAACCAGCACTTTAACGACATTGGCATCAAATATCTGTTCGGCTGATTCGATTCGGCTATATAAAGAGGTGATCGCCGCTTTACTGTGTTCTGCCAAATCGTCAGCAACCTGATTAATCAATTGTGCCGGTAGACAGGGTTCATCGCCCTGAACATTAACGATAATTTCAGCTGGATCGAATGAACGTAATTGTGCCACTTCGGCCAACCGATCGGTTCCAGACTGGTGATCGGCACGAGTCATACACACATCGGCGCCAAATTTACGGGCCGCATCGGCAATGCGTTGATCATCTGTGGCAATAATCACACTGTCGGCATTACTTTCCAGCGCCCGCTGGTAAACATGTTCAATCATGGGTTTACCGGCAATATCCCGTAACGGTTTGCCCGGTAATCGCGTTGACGCAAAACGTGCCGGAATGACCACCCGAAAAGCCATTAAATTTCCTCGTCGGCTGGCAGTTCACGCGCTTCTTCAGCAAGCATCACCGGAATATCATCGCGTATCGGATAAGCCAGACGACAGGCAGGACAAATAAGCTCCATCTTGGCTTTATTAAAACGGACGCCACTTTTACACATAGGGCAGGCGAGAATTTCCAGTAAGGTTTTATCCATTATCGTTCCTTTAAACGGTTACCAATGGCATCGGCCAGTCCATCAGTTAAAACAGCATCGGCAGGCACCGACCAGC
>JAWWAG010000096.1:0-7273 GCA_033721795.1 Methylophaga sp.
AAAGCTCATTTCGTGCCAGGGCGAAGCGAAGTGCATGCTCCAGCTCCAGTTTATGAACAATTTGCGAATGCATTTCTTCGGTAAAAAACTGGTATTGATTTCGACCGGCATGTTTGGCCCGGTACATCGCGGTGTCGGCATGTTTATTAAGTGTTTCGCCATCTTTGCCGTTATCTGGATAAATACTGATACCAATCGATAGAGTGACAAACAGTTGGTTGCCCTCAATATCGAAGGGCTCAGTCATTTTTTCGATCAGTTTCTGGGCTACATGAGCAGCACCATCAGCATCGGTGTCTGGCAATAGCACAATAAATTCATCACCACCGGTGCGGCAAACCGTGTCTTGTTCACGCTTGTGCTTTGTCAGTCGATCGGCGACGGCTATCAGCAGTAAATCCCCGATCGCATGCCCCAAACTGTCATTAATAAACTTAAAACGATCCAAATCCATATACAGCAAAGCCAGTTTTTGATCGTGCCGGTCGCAGGCAATAATGGCTTGCCTAATCCTGTCACTGAGCAATGCCCGGTTGGGTAATTTGGTCAATACATCATGATGTGCCAGAAAGCTTATTCGTTGTTCGGCTTCGCGGAATTTACTGATATCGGACATGATGGCAACATAGTTTTGTCGCTTACCGTCCATATTGTTGACCTGCGTTATCGACAACCACTGCAGATAGATTTCACCATTTTTTCGGCGGTTGTGAATTTCGCCGGACCAGTTACCCTCGGCGTCGAGTTTTCGCCAGAGTTCTTGATAAAAATGACTGTCATGTTTGCCAGATTGCAACAGAGATGGGTTCTGGCCGATAACGTCTGCTTCCGTATAACCGGTTATAGCGGTAAATGCCGGATTGACGCGGATAATACGATTGTCGGCATCGGTGATGATGATGCCTTCATTACTGCTATCAAAGACCATGCCTGCCAGATGCAAAGCCTGCTCAGCGTGACGCTGTTGGGTAATATCGCGGCTGATGCCCAGCGTACCCAGTGTTTCACCTTTGGCGTTTCGATATGGCGCTTTTAATGTTTCCAGTAATACTGGATGGCCATCCGGATAGCTCAACGTTTCTTCATTAAGATGGCTAATGTTGCTGGAAATAGCCAATCGGTCATGATCAACAAAACGACGTGCCTCGGCTTCGTCGAATAAATCAAAATCGGTTTTGCCAATAATCTCTGCTTCAGGTAAACCCAGTAGTTGCTCGACGGCTTTATTACAGCGAATATAAACACCGTTGGTGTCTTTGCAGAAAATCATATCCGGGGTGGAGTCAATAATTCCGCGAAGTAGCGACCGTTCTTCGATAAGCGCTTTTTCAATCCGTTTACGTTCACTGATGTCATCAGCGATGATAATAAAAACTTTGCGATCGCCATAACGATCCAGTTGAACAGAAACGTTGACCGGATAACGACGATTGTCTTTGCAGCAATGCTCCGTTTCAAATTGCAGCCTGCTTTGCTGATTTTGCAGTAATGGCCGGAATTTTTGCATCAGCTGCTCGCGATTAAAGTCCCGTTGTAAATCAATCGGCGTCATTTGCCGCAGCTCCTCCATGGAGTAACCAAGATTGGTACGGGCGCCTTGATTAACCATTATAAAATTCAGTGAGTCTGCATCAATTATGTAAATTTCGTTAACCGATCGTTCAAGAATATCGCCAAGTAACTGGTTTTCAGCGATAGTTTGTTGCTGGGCGCTGATATCCAGTACAACCCCGACTATTTGACGGCGATGGCCGGGCGCGTCATGGCTGGTGGTGGCGCTGAGATGATCCTGCACATGAATATAGTGACCATCACGGTGTTTGAAACGGAAGGTATTGGTAATAGGGGTATTGCTGGTCAGTGCAGTTTGCAGCGTTTTTTGAACACTTTCCACATCATCGGGGTGAATGCGGCTTAACCAGTTTTGGGCGTTTGCCAGCCAATATTCAGCATTTTGGCCGGTCACGCCTTCTACCGCTTCCGTGACATAAACCAGTTGAAAAACCGGCCCCGGCAAAATATCCAGAACATAGGTGACACTCGGTGTGACTCTCAGCATGTTTTGCAGGAAATCCACCGATTGTCGTAATTCTTGGCGCAGCTGATATTGTTCAGTGACATCCTGAAATACCAGAATGACGCCAAGAATCGGTGCCTCTGGATCGTCTTGCGCACGGATCGGCGCCGCACTGTCTGAAATATGATAACGCCCGCCATCTTTTGCATAGAGGACGGTGTGATTGGTCAGTTCAACAGTTTTACCAGTCGTCACGACAGTGGTGACCGGATTGGCGACAGGTTCATGGGTTGTCGCATGGTAGATATCAAAAACGGTCATTAACGGTTGGCCGAGTGCCTGTTGTTCTGACCAACCGGTTAACCGGCAGGCAACAGGGTTAATACGAGTGATTAAACTATCAGCATCGCAGACAATAACAGCGTCACCGATGGACTGCAGGGTGACATTGAGGCGTCTTTCACGATCCGTTATTTCAGCAATATATTTTTTGAATTGCCGGCCGGCATTCACCAGCGCCTCGGCTACATCCGTTTGAGCGGTTTGGCCCTGCAATGGATTTTGCAGCTCAAATTGTTGCTGACCAAGCTGTGTTGCAAGTTTCTTGAGCGCAAAAAGCGGGTTTAAAACGATAGCCCGAATGATGAGCATTAATAAAAAGGTCGCTAGTATAAATAACACCAAAATAGGTATTAATTCTTTCCAGATGTTCTGACTTATCTGACCTAGCTGATAGTTGATATTGCTTTCCATAAACAACACCGGCACATCTTCATGGGCAGTAAATAAACCCCGGCCGCTTTGTGTTAATGGCACAGCAATGTGCAAAATCCCCTCAGCGTATTGCTGCTGGATCTGTTGGTTTTCAGCTGCTTGTTTTATCAAGCTTAATTGCCTGGTGTTAAAAATGCTGGCGGCATTTTCAGTCATCCAGGCAAAGCGAGATGCATGGACAATTTCTTGCTGAGGATTTAGTAAGACACTAAAGTTGGCGTCTCTGCGTAAGCTGTAACGCGCAATATGACTCTGGGCTTGTTGTTGGTCATTATTGGCCAGCGCGTATTCAAGGTTATGCGCCAACTGTAATGCGGTTTCTTTTATATTGTTTTGCGCGTTTTCAATGACTAATCGTTGGCGTTCATCAAATTCGTTATAAACCTGAATACCAAATAAGATCAAAAACAGACTGACAACGACCGTCGGAATCCAAACGTTCAGTCGAAACGTCTGTACTTTACTCATAACGCTTGCTCACCCAAAAGCGCCTGCGCAGCCGGTGGATTTGTTATTAAACCCTGCTTTATTAAAAACTGACCGGTTTCATCAATAATGGCAGGTAAATCTTCAGAGATAAGCCGGGCATTCAGAGACTGGCCAGGCAGAATAAGGTTTTGATAAATGCCCGGCAACGCGCTGGCCTTAACGCCCAGACGCTTGGCGATCAGGGGATAAGCTTGTTGCGGAGAATTAACCAGCACCTCTTGGGCCTGCCAATAAGCAGCTAATAATTCCCTAATAGCCTGTGGACGTTCTGTCAGTAATGATTTTCGGCAGACTAGGACGTCGACAATTTTATTATCGATCTGTTTGCTATCGAATAAGGTATTAAAGCCAAGCTGTTCCAGCTGGTAGGCGGTGGGGTCAAAAGTTACCACCGCATGGGCACGTTGGCTTTGCATCAGCTGTAAATGTTGATTGACGGTCGATGGCAACAATACAACATCATCAAAGTTCAGCTGGACTGTCTGCAGCGCCTGGTAGAGTAAATAAATACCGACACTATTTTCCTCAACGGCAATACGTTTGCCTTTGAGCTCCATAATCTGATCTATTCCCGGTTGACTGATGATTTTATCGGCACCCTCAGAAATATTGGTTACTATCAGAATGTGCAGATCATCAACCTGTTCAGACATACGTAATGTCTCATCCAGGGTTAATGCTGCAATATCCAATTGCGCTTGCCGGAAAGCCCGCAGCACCTCAGTATTAGAACTCAGCTCTTTTAAGGCCACGGTATTGTCAGGATAAAATCCCAGCTCGCGGGCCAGATATAACGCTTCATAGCCCGGCCAGACATTCGTGCCAACACGTAAAGGTGGTTCAGCAGCGGGTTGACAAGCAAAGAGCAGAAAACTGCCAGAAAGTAACAAACCATTTCGCAAAGCAGATAGTAAACGTTTGAATAAGCGCATTAACTTAAGTCCGCGAAAAATAAAGCCTATGTCAACAATATCACAAAAAAATGACCCAACCGGTGCTAATATAATCACTGGTAAAGTATTGAAATTTGCCCATTTAGCGGTGAAAGCAGTAAATTGCAATATGCACTTGTCAATGATTAAAATGATGCGAATTCATGTTTGTGAAAGGAGCTTTAAATGGAAATTCCTGGTATTGCCCCGTTTGCTGGTCAACCAACATTGACCAATCCATTAAATAATGAGAATCGTCAGGTCGGTCAGCAGACCGTTAACCAACAAACCTCGGAAACGGCGGACACGACCTTGGTGCAGGAACAGTCAGCTTCAGCGTTGACCAATGTGCAGGTGGTTAATGAAGCAGCAGAATTAACGACCGAAGGTTTTGATCCGCAAAATCCCGGCGGCACTATTGATTTGACGGCTTGAGCGATTATGGCTGAGCCGATTATTTCTCACGATCCACTTTACCGTCTGTTGCGTGACGGGCAAATCGATCAGTTTAATCAGCGTATTAAGTCTGGCGAGGTCGCCGATTTAACAGGCTGTGATTTCCGCCACATGAATTTGCAGGGAATGATCGTAGATAATCTTGATTTGTCGAATTGTTATTTCAGGCAAGCTGACCTGCGTGGGATTGATTTCCGGGCCTGCAAAAGTTTGGAAGGTGCCAGTATTCACGGAACCAAAATCTCCGGTGTTTATTTCCCCAAAGCGCTCAGCGCCGATGAAATCACGCTGTCGTTACAGCATGGTACCCGCATGCGTTACAAGACTTAATCAGCCTGCTCTGACGGCGGATTGCCATCATCATTCTTAGCGGCGTATTTCGGTAAAAACCGCGCGCACAACAAACCCAGTTCAAATAACAGCCACATGGGAACCGCCAGTAGGGTTTGGGAAATGACATCAGGCGGCGTCAACAACATACCAATGACAAATGCGCCGACAATTACATAAGGTCGTTTTTCCTTTAAGCTTTCAACGCTGCTGGCACCGGTCCAAATCAACAATAACGTCGCAATCGGCACTTCAAATGCCAGCCCAAACGCAAAAAACAATTTCAGGACAAAATTCAGGTAGTGACTGATGTCGGTCATCACCGCCACGCCTTCGGGGGCGGCTTGTGTCAAAAACCCAAACATCAGCGGAAATACAACAAAATAGGCGAACAAGATTCCCAGCACAAACAGCAAGGTACTGGCAAACATCAGCGGAAATACAATTCGCCGCTCATGCTGATAAAGGCCTGGGGCGATAAATGCCCAGAGCTGATAGAGCATTACCGGCATAGCCAATAACATCGCTGCCGTTAAGGTTAGTTTGAATGGTGCCAGAAATGGCGAGGCCACTTCAGTGGCAATCATGCTGCTGGTGGCCGGCAAATGTTTGAGCAGCGGTTCAGATAAAATCAGATATAAATCATTGGCAAACGGCAATAAACACACGGCAATCAGCAAGATGGCCAGTATGCCCCGCAGTAAACGGTCCCGCAGCTCAACTAAATGTGATAGCAAGGGCTGTTGCTCAGCTTTTTCCATTGAATTGCTCATCAGCATCTGTCGGCTTATCAGCGGCCGGCTTTTTGGGTTTGTCGGTTGGCGTGTCTAAATCTATTTTTTCGTTTAAATCCGGCAAATCATCCGGTTTACCCAAGGCTTGTTTGAGTTCTTCAGCACGCAGCTCGGCGGAAATTTCATTTTTGATAGACTGCAATTGTGCATTGGCCCGGCCCAGCCAAAGACCGGTAATTCGGGCTAATCTGGGGAGTTTTTCAGGGCCGACAACAACCAGCGCGACGACCGCGATCAGAATCAGCTCCCAGAAACCGACATCAAACACGGCAATTAACTTTTGTCAGTGTCTTTTTCTTTATGGGCAGTGTTATCGCGCACATGCGCATCGGCATCATGGTTCAGCTGTTGATCATTTTTTTTATCATCATCCTGTTCACCCTCTTTCAGAGAGCTTTTGAAGCTGCGAATAGCACTGCCCAGATCACCGCCAAGGGAGCGTATTTTTTTGGTGCCGAATAACAGCACAACGATCACGAGAATGATCAGTAACTGCCAGACACTGATGCCACCGAAACCCATAAACTGCTCCTAGTGAAAACCGGGCAGGTCTTTACCGCCCAGCAAATGAAAGTGTAAATGATCAACTTCCTGACCGCCGCCGGGGCCGGTATTAACGATAGTACGGAATCCGTTACTCAAACCTTGTGATTCCGCCAATTCTGGAAGTTTTAATAACATGCTCGCCAATAATTTGCCGTGACTCGCGTCAGCATGATCCAGTCGGGCAATATGTAGCTTGGGAATCACCAACAAATGAACGGCAGCTTTGGGATTTATATCCTTAAAAACGTACAGCTGTTCATCTTCGTATACTTTGCTGGACGGAATATCCCCGGCCACAATTTTACAAAAAATACAGTCACTCATTTCGGACTCCGGCGGGCTTTTTCTTCAAGACCTGACAAGCCAAAACGTCGATCCAGTTCGTCGAGTACGGCCTGAAATTCAATATCATTATGCGCCAATAAAACCATAGAGTGGAACCATAGATCGGCGGTTTCATAAATAATCTGCTGACGATTACCGCTTTTACCGGCAATTACCGTTTCGGTCGCTTCTTCACCCAGTTTTTTAAGGATTTTGTCAGTGCCGGCATGATATAAACTGGCGACATAAGAGCTGTCAGGATCCGCTTGCTTGCGCTGTTGCAGGACCTGATAAAGCTGATTGAGAATATCGCTCATGTGTATATCTCTTTGGGATCTTTAACAACGGGCTCAACGGTTTGCCACTTCCCATCCTGAAGCAGCTGGAAAAAACAATGCACTCTACCGGTGTGACAGGCAATGCCGCCTACTTGTTCAACTTCCAGTAAAACCGCGTCATTATCGCAGTCGAGCCGTATTGCTTTGATAAGTTGCTGGTGGCCGGATTGTTCACCTTTGTGCCAGATTTTTTGCCGGGATCGTGACCAGTAAACAGCATGGCCGGTTTCGGCGCAAAGCTGCAAAGCCTCCCGATTCATCCAGGCTAAAGTA
>JAWWAG010000097.1:0-7252 GCA_033721795.1 Methylophaga sp.
GCTCATCGCACCTTTGATAAACTGGACAATACCGACCTGCATATCATGGCCCAGCGCCCGGGCAATCATGCCAAAGCCGGATGAACTTTTGCCTTTGCCGTTACCAGTTATACACAGCAATAAGCCTTTGTCTTTATCCGCCTGTTGGATCTGGGCATCAACAATATCTTTCTGACGTTGCATTCTTGTCTTATGGCGGGTTTTGGCATCAGTCATCATGCATCCTTTAAAAACGACGCTGACGATATCCTCAGCGCCATGAATTATTAATCGAATTGGTAGGCCGCGCTGATTGTCACAGTTCTTTCAGGAAGCGGATAAGCGTTGTAGTTGTTACCAAAGGTAGAATTCACACCATAACTGAAATATTTCTCATCAAATAAATTATTCACGGCCAGTGTAAAATCTAGGTTATTGAATGATTTGTTAAAACTTAAATCCACACGTTGGTAGCTGGGGATTTTCTGATTGAAATCATTGGTTAAATCATTGGCAAAATACGTTGCGCTGACATGTTGCCAGTTCAGTGAAGCCATAATATCTGCTGGTAATGAGGCTCTGAATCCTAACAGGTAACTGTGTTCTGGAACCAGTGGATTGGTGTTGCCGTCAAAGGGGCCATCGCGAAATTCAGCGTCGAGGTAGGTGTAGTTACTGATCAATTTTAAATTATTGGTCAGATTGGCAGCCATCGAAAACTCGATGCCCCGGCGTCGGGTATCATCAAGATTTTCATTTTGAAATGTTATGGGATTGTAGCGGATTTCATTTTCCAGTTCTTGCTGGAAGAATGTCAGATCAGCATTGAGTCCCATCGCCTGATAACCAACGCCGATTTCATAACCATGAGCGGTTTGTGGCTTGATATCGGAAAATTCTTGGCCCATATTTCCGAATTGGAACAGTTCATCAACAGTCCCAAAACGAACACTTCGGTCAGCACGAATAAATCCTGACCATTGTTCATTGATGTTGTGTTTCACTCCCAGTTCCCAGCTGTTTTCCCGATCCTCATCATTAAAGGGAGCTGCTTCATTACTGAAGCTGGCAGCGCCACCATTGGCGGTGACATCAAAAGTGTCTCTGGCACGAGTACGGACTTGTTGTGTGCGTAAACCGCCGGTCAGTGTAGTCTTATCAGTCAAAGACAGAATTGCCTGTCCGTAAAAAGCCAGACTATTTTGTTCAACATCAAGCTGACGGAATGGTTGATTAACATTTTCGCGAAAATCACTACGATCTGAATCATAATCGTAGTCGTACCAGTCTATACCGCTAATCAATCGAAGCGGCATTCCACTGGCCGTTCGATTTAACACCAGTCTGGGAGTTAAGGAAAATGTCTGAAGTGTTGTATCCAGATAACTTCCGCCAAAACTATTCAATTGTGCTTTTTGCTGCCGATCGCGGTAGCCACCATCTATTACCAAACGATCATTGGTATTGATTTGGTGGGTATAACCCAGTGTCAGGTATTCAGTTCGCTCTTTTGCCCAGTCATCAGGCGTATCGGTTCCCCGGCGATCCGTCTTCAGTTGATTAATACCCGCATCAGGATTGACACTGCGCACGCCAGGCAAGCCGGTTTCGTTATCAAAAGCACCCAGTTTGAGATAAATTTCATCTTCTTTAACGGGCAAGCGAAAATCAATCTGACCGCTATCTTGTTCAAAGTGATTATTATCACGGTAACCATCACTGCGCATACGATTAATATTGGCATTGATAGCCAATTGTTCACTGTTAATGCTGCCAAAGGCATTAAGCTCGCGTAAGTTATCGCTGCCATATTTACCGCTTATCACAGCCGTTTGATCCGTTTTTGTCGGATTTTTAGTAATGATATTGATGACCCCCCCACTGGCACCACCGCCATACAGTACTGCACCGCTTCCACGGCTGATTTCAATTCGTTCAATATTTGATGTTGGAATCGCAGCGTAATTTACATTTGATAAATCAACATCATTAAGACGGCGGCCATCAAGCAAAATCAAAGTGTTCTGACCGGCAGTTTCACCAAAACCACGAATATCTACTGAACCGGAGTTCGGGTGTTCATTCAGTTGACCACTTAAATTAATGCCTGCTTGCTCTGCAAGCAAAGCCGCCAGTGTTTGTGATGGACTGGCTTTAATGTCAGCTTCAGAGATTATGGAAATACTGGCAGGTTGACGATCAACATCATCAAGTCTTGAGGCCGTTACGACCAATTGATCCAATTCAGTTTGTGCCGTGTCGGCATAAACAGGATGAAAAACAGCCTGCGCGATCAGCAAGTTTAAAAGAGAAGTACGATGGGAAAACATAATAATACGCCTTTGTGCCGCTATCCAACCCGATAGCGTTAGCTGAAACACATGTGCAGCAAGGCGTTCTCCGATGATATGAAATAATCAGAGCAACTTTCCTGTACGCCCGCCGCGACATGAAGATTGTTACAGGCCGGTCTCCGGACTCACGAGCGATGGCTATTGGGCCATTCACTGCTGTCGCCTTCCCATGCAAATGCACAGTGGCCGATGACAGCAGCAAACTCGTTTACCGTTGCGGGGGCAGTGACGGCATTGTCTAAAAACGCACCGTCTTCCCGATTATCGTCTTCGCTAAGCAAGACGCACCTGAAACAAGGCGCAGACTATAGGAGTCGATGTTAACTTTGTCAAACGCCGATGTTTAAAAAATCCTGAGTCGTTTGCTAGGCGTTATAGCTTGGAATCCGGTAAAATCGGTTGATTTTCTGATGTAAAGAACCACCATGACTGAAGACTTTCGCGATAGAGGATTTGCTACCCGGGCTGTACGTGCCGGCCATTTACGCACCCCGGAAGGCGAGCACTCCGAGCCGATTTTTCCAACCTCGAGCTTTGTATTTGACAGCGCAGAGCAAGCAGCCGCGCGTTTTTCTGGTGATGAAAAAGGCAATATTTATTCGCGGTTTACCAATCCAACGGTACGCACTTTTGAACAACGACTGGCCGCATTGGAAGGTGGCGAATCCTGTGTCGCGACAGCCTCTGGTATGTCGGCGATTTTAGCGACCTTCATGGGCCTGTGCACGGTAGGCGATCATATTGTTTCATCACGGAGTGTTTTTGGGACAACGCGGGTGTTGTTTGATAAATACCTGACCAAGTTTGGTTTGCAAATCGATTATGTGCCATTGACGGATTTGGCTGCCTGGGAACAGGCCATCAAGCCCAATACCAAAGCATTGTTTCTGGAAACACCGTCCAATCCACTTAATGAAATCGCTGATTTGGCCGCATTGTCTGCTTTGGCAAAAAAGCACGATTGTCTGCTGATTGTTGATAATTGTTTTTGTACGCCGGCATTGCAACTGCCATTTAATTTTGGCGCCGACATCATTATCCATTCCGCTACTAAATATATAGATGGTCAGGGACGCTGTGTGGGCGGCGCCGTGGTGGGTGATGCACAGCTTGTTGGTGAAGAGGTCTACGGTTTTTTACGTACAGCCGGCCCCACCATGAGCGCATTTAATGCCTGGACCTTTCTGAAAGGTCTGGAGACGTTGGATTTGCGGATGAAGGCGCATTCAGCATCAGCTTTGCAAATTGCTACCTGGCTGGATCAGCACCCTAAGGTGAGTAAAGTGTTTTACGCTGGTTTACCCAGCCACCCACAACATGCTCTGGCGGCAAAACAGCAGTCGGCATTTGGCGGCATTATTGCCTTTGAAATTGCCGGGGGGCGTGACGCTGCCTGGAAAGTCGTTAATGCCACTGAGTGGATTTCGATTACGGCAAACTTGGGTGATACGAAATCAACGATCACCCATCCGGCGACCACAACGCATGGTCGATTAACGCCTGAAGCCCGTGCAGAAGCCGGGATCTCCGACGGTTTGCTAAGGCTTTCAGTTGGTCTTGAATCGGTTGCCGATATTCAAGCCGATTTGCAGCGTGGAATGGATTTACTTTAATAAGTTGAAGTAATTAGCTGATAAACCGGCATAAAATCTGCATAAAACTCATTCCAAATTAACGAATGTCAGAAAATTGTCTCGTCATTTGAGATGACTATTCTGCAAATGGAAAAGTGTATGCGGCCAATTTGCCTGATTTTTTGTCTGTTATCGGCACTGTTAATAATGCCAGTCAGCGCGGCAACACCTGATGTACGGGTGGTGATCGACGTTTCCGGCAGTATGAAACATAACGATCCACAAAACCTGCGCGCACCGGGATTACGTTTGCTGAGTGGTTTGTTGCCGCCCGACAGTGCGGCTGGCGTTTGGACCTTTGCATCGCAGGTCAATATGTTGGTTGGCTGGCAGGAAATCGATAACGACTGGCGCGATAAAGCCAACCGGCAATCCCAGAAAATCCATTCGCATGGCTTGTTTACGAATATCGAGCAGGCGCTTAGCGATGCCATAGCCAATGCCAAAACGGATAGCGATCGGCCGCGAAGTATTATTTTGCTATCTGATGGATTGGTTGATTTACAAGCTGGCGACAAAGCCAGTCAGCAATCTCGGCAACGCATCATTGACCAATTATTGCCGCAGTTGCAAAAACTGAATTTCAAAGTACATACCATTGCTTTATCAGCGACGGCCGATCATGAGTTACTTGAAAAGTTATCGTTAGAGACCAATGGCTGGTATCGGCAGGTTGACACCGCAGAACAGTTGGAGCGGGTGTTTTTACATCTGTTTGAGCAGGCTACCCAACGCGATAATGTGCCCATCAAAGATAATTATTTCAGTATCGATAAAAGCATCGAGGAAATGACGGTATTGGTATTTCGTGAAGCCGGTTCGAAAGCGGCTACGTTAGTCCAGCCGGACCAACAGCAAATTACCGAAAACGACCGAAGTGACACCATCCGCTGGCAGCATGAAAAACATTACGATCTGATCACTATCGATCAACCAATGGGCGGTGACTGGTTTATTGATGCTAAGCTGGATCCGGATAATCGGGTAATGGTCGTCACTGATTTACAGTTACAAACCAATGAGTTGCCGAACAACGTATTGGTTGGTGAACGGTTTGATATGACGGCTACGCTGACAGAACATGATAAGCCCATTGAGCGTAAAGAATTTCTAGAGTTGGTTAATACTGAATTGCAGCAGAGCAATTCAGAAGGTGAGACCATCACCACACAACTCATCAGAGAGCCACAGCAAGCCACTTTTCGTAGTGAACTTGGCCAGTTATTTACCGCCGGTCGCAATGATATTGTCATTACCGCCAAAGCACCGACTTTTGAGCGCCAGCAACGCCAGTCAATCAATGTCGTTGCAATACCGCTTGATATTGAAGTCAATCAGGTCGAGGGCGAGCAGCGTAGTCACCGCCTGAGTATTACCGCCGACAAAACATTGTTGAATGTGGATAGCCTGCAAATTACTGCTTTGTTAACAGCTGCCGATGGCAGCGAGTTTTCTTATCAGGTGATGCGACAGGATGATAATCATTGGCAACTGACACTGGCAGAGCTGCAACCACTAACCGATTATCAGCTATCGTTGCAAATTCGCGGGCTGACGCCGGCTGGGCGTGAAGTTTTTCTGCAGCCACAAACACTTATTATTAAAGATGATCAACAACTGGTCTCCGTTGACTCTGATATCGCCAAAATAGAGGCGCCCAAAGCAACGGAAACAGATGCTGAAACTGATCCTGTAATCGAATCTGTCACCTTGCCAATAGATTTGCCTGCCGAAAAACCAGCTTTATCACCAAGCATGTTATTGTTATTGGGTAATGGCATTATCATTTTGCTATTGCTGACTGGCATCTTGTTATGGCGGCGTTATCAGCAGCCACCGACTCCTGCGGAGATGTTGTAAATGTCATTAACAGATCCTGTATTTCACTGGCTAGCTTTTGAATTAGCCGCAATTTTTGGCCTGTTATGTGTTTGGCTATTAGTGCGTTTAATGCGCCAAAACAAAAAGCTACGGCTGGACAGCGGTAAAGCAGTCAAACTCATCAAACAAAAACGCGAAGGCCGTCGTCAGCAGTTAGCGGTGATCCTGCAAACCCAATATGGTTTAAACGGCACATCACTGGAAAGTGAAGTCGATGCCTTACAACAACGCGAGCGCGATTTACACAAAAACCTACTCAATCTGTTTGTGAATCAGGACGGTAAAACGCTTACCGCTATGCCTGATCAAATGGAATCTTTACTGAATGCCGGTTTAGCATTAATGCCGCCGGTCCAGGAAAACGACAGCCAGCGCCAGCAGATCCAGCAATTGGCTGCCGAAAATGCAGAATTAACAGCAAAACTAAGTCGTCTGGAACAAGAATTGGCAACAGCAGTCGCCGCACAAACGGCTATGCCTGACATTTCGCCAGAATCAGTATCAGAAGCTGAGGTTGACTCAGAATTAGAACCAGAGCCTGAACCTGACATTGCAGAAGCGGTTGCCGGTGAAGATGAAGGTGAAACCCCCGAGGCTGCGGATGAAGCAGAACCGATGGCAGAAAATACCGATCAGCTGTATTCCGATGAGGTAGAGCAGTTACTGGAAGGCTTTGAAATTGAACTCGCCGACGATGACGAAAAACAGTTGGATGATTTAGCAGATAATGCCATCGATCCGGATATGCCTGAAGACATTGACCCCGATTCGCCCGAAGAAGATATTCCGGCTGAAGAAGATAATGTGCAGTCTGAACCGGTAGTAGAGCAATACATTGAAACTGACGAAATTACCGAAACGGCAGCCGAGGTTATCCCTGCCAAATCGACCAGTCTGAGCGAATTTGCCAAAGCTGGCTGGCAGCCGAGCGTACCGGATATTTATGGTAAACAGCCCGCTATAACGGCAGAAGAAACTGAAACAGCGGATGATGATAGTCAGGCTGAAGCAGCTGAGACTAAGCCCAAAAACAGCCTTAAGCAATTTATGAAATCTGATTGGCAGCCCACCGTGCCGCCAGTATATGGCCTGTCTCCAACAGACTATGCTGATGTTAATGACGAGGCTCCATTATCCGAAACCAGCACGCCAAGAACATCGGAAGCAATTACTGAAAGCGAGCCGGATATTCCTGAAATCGCATCGCCGGTCAATGATAACCGTCAGATAGCGGAAGAGTGGGTCGATTTCACAGAATTTGATCCCACTATCGGTACAGCAGATACTTCTGCCGAAGCCGAAGCCGAAGCCGAAGCCGAAGCCGAAGCCGAAGCCGAAGCCGAAGCCGAAGCCGAAGCCGAAGCCGAAGCCGAAGCCGAAGCCGAAGCCGAAGCCGAAGCCGAA
>JAWWAG010000098.1:0-7176 GCA_033721795.1 Methylophaga sp.
CTGAAATGGTGGCATTTCACTGATCGGCACATCATAGTAAAAATCGCCGCTGAGCAAATCCTGCCATTGAATATCAAATTCGGTGAATTCGCGTTTGCCTAATATATTTTCAACAAAATCTTCAGTCCGGATAGCCACATTTACCATTCCGGCCACTTCAGCATTGTTGAGATTCAAAGTCAGTTTGCCGTCAGCAGTGCGATATACCGGTCGGTATAACATCAATATTCGTTTACTAAAGTTCTCGCGAACCATCATCAATGGTGGTCTTGCGTAACTACTCCCGCTAATCAGCGATGTCTGCACGGCAGCATTGGAAATCACAGATGAAGTCGGGTCAAAGCCCTGCGCACGTTTATTACCCTCTTCAGGGTGTAGATAAGTAATTGGAAAATATACTTCACGATCTTCTGCCGGCACCAACTTATTGCCTGGCTTAATATCCTTGATAGTAAAGTCGGGACCGAAATAGCTTTTTTGTTCAGCCTCATAAGCGTCACGTTGTTCACGGGTAATTTTGGGCAGCCACTCAATAACTTGTATATTTTCGCTTTTATCGGTCGCCCACTTCACAAATTCACGGAACTCCTCACGGTTCACTTCACCGGAGCTGACAAACAATTGTGCCACGCTGTCTTGCACCAATTCCTGCGCTGTTAGGGCGATCTGAAATAGCGTGCCGGCTTCCTGGGTGCGAATACGAAAACGATCTTCCAGTTCACGCTGCTCCAGATTGGCGACACTCTGGCTGACCATAACCACTGCGATGAATACGACTGCCGTCGGTAAGCCAAGCATGAAACGTCTGGGTCGCCATATCGCAGTAGGCTGACCGATAAAACTAAGTGTGATAGGTCCGGCAATCAATAATCCCAATGCATCGCCCAACCACCATGATGCCCATAAACCAATTGGCGTCAGATTATTTTCAACGCCGGCATATATCAAAAATGGCACACTGATGCTGGCGCTAAACAGTGTCAGCAACGGCACTAAAAATAAAAATTGCAGAATTTGACGGTCAGTTTCAAGTTCCAAGGGCGTCTGACAAAAGCGCCGAATCAACATACTCGCTAATAAAGCCTGGATACTGCTGGCAATAGCCACTACCAAACCAATCTGGATAGCCATAAAATCCAGTCCGGCCTCATCCCAGGGAATGGCAGTATTAACTGTTAAAGCACCAAGAAATACGCCCGGCAGCACCGAACGCCAGCCATAGGTATGTATTGCCATAATGGCAATACCCACCGGAAGAAATGCTACTGAAGCGAATTGCTCGGCGGCAGTGAAAGCCAGGCTCAGTTGACCGCTGACAAAATATGCAGTGGCCACCACCAAGTTAATGAGAAGGCCGCGATAGACAACTTGCACGTTCAAATAACTATCTCCCAGCGGTGAGTACAACGTTTAAGAGCATGATAGTACTGCCACTGTTTTTTTTGTGCCGATATTAGCATTAGTGGAACGTCTTGAGCAGTATCAGAAACAAATCCATTAATCATGGTAAAACAGGGCAAAAAGCCTTAGAATGTCGGCTTCAATGGTGGCTCGTGCTGGTCTCCTCGCGACGATATGTTGGTTACCCCGTCAGGCCCGGAAGGGAGCAGCGAAGCCTTCGGACTCGGGCGCCGAGATCAGGCTGGTACGGGTTCACCACCCTCTTCAGACAACAATCGGTGATCGACAGACTGATATGAGTTATCTGGTGCTGGCTCGCAAATGGCGACCTAAAACGTTTTCCGAAGTTATCGGGCAGCAACATGTGTTGCAGGCGCTGATTAATGGCCTTAACCAGAACCGTCTTCATCATGCCTTTTTATTCGCCGGCACCCGCGGCGTTGGCAAAACCACACTGGCACGTATCCTCGCCAAATCCCTGAATTGTGAACAAGGCATTACGGCAACCCCTTGCGGAGAATGCAGCAGTTGTCAGGAAGTTGATGCAGGCCGATTTGTCGATTTGATCGAAGTCGATGCTGCATCTCGCACCAAAGTCGATGACACCCGTGAGTTACTTGATAATGTGCAATATGCGCCAAGTCGTGGCCGTTATAAGGTTTATCTGATTGACGAAGTGCATATGCTATCCACCAGCAGTTTTAATGCGCTGCTGAAAACGCTCGAAGAACCGCCACCACACGTAAAATTTCTGTTCGCCACCACCGATCCGCAAAAATTGCCAGTGACCATTTTGTCACGATGCCTGCAATTTAATCTACGCCGTTTAACGGTCAAACAGATTAGCGATCATCTTGCCGATATCCTCGGCAAAGAAACGATCGAATTTGAAACTGAAGCGCTGCATCAACTCGCTCATGCCGCTGATGGCAGTATGCGCGATGCATTGAGTTTACTGGATCAGGCGATAGGTTTTGGTGATGGTAAGGTCAATGCCGACAGCGTGCATCAAATGCTTGGCAACGTATCGCATGATCAGTTACTGTCGATTTTGCAGGCACTGGCGGCACAAGATGGCCAAAACCTGTTACAGCAAGCCACTGAGTTGGCGGCACTGGGTCGTGATGTTAATGTCGTTCTGGATGCATTGATGAATGCCCTGCAACGGATTGCCACATTGCAGCTGGTGCCGGATTCAGAAAATCCGGAAAGTAGCATGGATAAAGAACTCCAACCATTGGCGACATCATTGACTGCTGAAACGGTGCAGTTGCTCTATCAAATTGCTCTGCATGGTAAACGTGATCTGCCGTATGCCGCTGATCCACAAAGTGGCTTTGAAATGACTCTACTGCGTATGTTGCATTTTCAGCCGCATTCAAATGATGCAAATAGCCGGGAAACACCGCCAAAAAAGTCGCCAGCCACCTCCGTTGAGGTGCCTGAAAGTGCACCGGTTGAACTGACTGTGCCAGTGGCAGAGCCGACGCCCCCGGCATCCTCATCTGTTATTGAAAATGTTGCCGAAACCACGGTTTCTCAAGTAAATACCCCGCCGGTTCAGGCGAATGAAAATGCCATTTCTGAACCAGAATTCACACCGGCACTCTCATCTGAATCGTCTAACGATCTCGCATTATCTCTGGCCAACTGGACACAATTAGTTTCAAAACTAAAGCTCTCAGCCATTACTCGGCAATTAGCCGATCATTGTGCTTTTGTTGAAGCCAAAGATGAACACATCACACTTCTATTAGCCAAAGATTTGGCCCATCTTGCGACGAGTAATGCCAAATCCCGTTTGCAGGCAGCGGTCAGTAAAAGTCTTGGCCATGAAGTCAAACTGCAATTTGAAACGACGAATGATAAGCACAGTCAATCTGAGACGACACTTGCCGGAGAACGTGCTCAGCAACAGGCACTGCAGCAGCAAGATGCCAAGGCGGCGATTCATAATGATCCTGTCGTGGAGGTGATCAAAAACACCTTTAATGCCCGTATAATCGACAGTACGATTAAACCTTTAAATTAAGAGGAATCAGCCAATGAAAGGCGGACTCAGTAATATGATGAAACAGGCCCAGCAAATGCAGGCCAATATGCAAAAAGCCCAGGAAGAACTGGCTAGCATGGAAGTCACCGGCCAATCCGGTGCCGGTATGGTAAAAATCGTGATGACCGGCAAACATGATGTTAAACGGGTGCAAATTGAAGACACGCTGTTTGAAGATGACAAAGACATGCTTGAAGACCTCATCGCCGCAGCTATTAATGATGCGGTTCGTCAGGTCGAAAAGACCACACAAGAAAGAATGTCAGGCATGTTACCGCCCGGCATGAAGTTGCCTTTTTAACCAATATTTATGGCTAAACTCGGCCCCAATATTGATCAGTTGATACAGGCATTACGCTGCTTGCCCGGCGTGGGCCCTAAATCTGCCCAGCGCATGACCTTTCACTTGTTAGAACGGGATCGGGATGGTGCAGCACAATTGATGCAAGCTTTGCAGGGTGCGCTGCAAAATGTCCGGCATTGCCAGCGTTGCCGCATTCTCAGTGAGACTGAAAAGTGTAATCGTTGCAGTGATACCAGCCGTCGCGATGATCAGCTTTGTGTCGTTGAAATGCCCAGCGATGTATTGGCGATTGAACAAGCCACCCATTATCAGGGACAGTATTTTGTACTGACCGGCCATTTATCACCACTTGATGGCATTGGGCCAGAAGCACTGGGGATTCCTGATTTAATAAGCTGGATGGATGCCGGTAATGTGCAGGAATTGATCCTCGCCACGAACCCCACTGTCGAGGGTGAAGCCACCGCCCATTACATCAGCGAATTGGCCCGCGCCCGGCAGATTCATGTCACCCGGTTAGCGCACGGTATCCCGCTCGGTGGTGAATTAGAATATGTTGACAGTGGTACACTGTCTCATGCATTTTCGGGGCGGGGATCTGTTTGATCTCAGCGTTAGATTTCAGCTAGGGCACAATGATGGCCGATTATATTGCTCCATATGACGCGCTAAAAACTTTTAATGGCTTAATCCATCGTCAGCCTTTATTCATCAATAACCGTCTGGATGTAGACAGTTATCATCTGACGTTTCTCGACAAAAATGGTCAAAAACTCGATGATGATGTTGAGGTTCCGTCATTTTTGACACAATTAACAGCTATTCTACCGGCCATTAGCAATCATCAGAAAGCTTTGCTCACCATGCCCGAGTCCTGGCGTGCCGCTTTATACAATATTGATATTGCTGGCATTGATGTCACGCTTGATATTTATGGCAAGCCACTGCCCGAATCACGCAACCGGCCCTTTGCCTTTGCTGGTCATGCCAATGGCGTTGATCATGATGTGCATACTGAGCTGCTGCTGATCGATTTAAATCGTTTTGATCCGGCCAGCCTGACTGAAAATCTCCCCCATTGGCGGCGTCGACATGATCAGCTATGTGCCACTAACGTTAATGCTTTGGATCAATTCAGTTTTTGTAAAAGTTTTGCCGTCGATTTATTGCAGGGCAATTTTTACACACTTCCAGCCACCCGTGATACACATAAAATGCCCCCGTCAGCGCAAACGCTGATGGAATTGCTGGTTAAAATGCAGGATCCGGAAGTAGAAGCTGATGAACTGGCGCTTATCATTAATCAGGATGTTACCCTTAGTTATAAATTATTGCGGCTGGTTAATTCAGCATTTTTTGGCCTGCCCAGACAAGTCGGCAGTACCCGCGAAGCGGTGGTATTGCTTGGCCATAATAAGATTAAAACCTGGGCGAGTTTGCTTTGCTTATCAGGCCTGGATCATAAACCCAATGAGTTACGTAACGTTGCCATGATTCGTGCCCGGATGTGCGAGTTATTGGCAAAATTTTATAAAGGCCATGGCGAAGTATTTTTTGCCGCCGGCATGTTTTCGACGCTGGATGCACTGCTGGATAAACCGTTGGCTAATCTGCTTGAAAACTTGCCTTTATCTGATGAACTACGCAACGCATTACTGGATAAAGAAGGTGCAGCAGGTCAGGCCTTGCAGGATGTCTTACGCTATGAACGCGGAGATTGGCAGGCTATTGAAAACTCACCGTTACCGGTTGAGGTGCTGGTTCGGGCCTATCTTGATGCCATCTACTGGGCGAAAGAACTGAACCAGCAAATCAACGACTGATCATGGCAATCAGCTGGCTGGCCCCCACTGAAGAGAGCGCTTTTCCACCAGTGGAACATGCCACCGAGCACGGTTTATTGGCTGCTGGCGGTGATTTATCAGTAAACCGGTTACTGACAGCTTATCGGCTGGGTATTTTTCCCTGGTTTAACAAACAAGATCCTATCTTGTGGTGGAGCCCGAATCCGCGGATGGTATTGGCTCCAAGCCAGCTGAAAATCAGTAAAAGCCTGAATAAAACCCTCCGACGAGGCGATTTTCAGGTGACTTTTGATAAAGCCTTTACCGATGTTATGCTGGCATGCGCTGCCCCGAGAAATAAACAAACGGGTAAACCGCATGACACTTGGATCCATGAAGAGATGATCGCTGCTTATCAGGAATTACATCGACAAGGTTACGCACACAGTGTTGAATGCTGGCAGCAAGAAAATCTGGTGGGTGGTTTGTATGGTGTGGCCATCGGTACGATGTTTTTTGGTGAATCCATGTTCAGTTTTGTCACAGACAGTTCTAAAGTCGCCCTTGTCGCTTTGACACAACAACTGCAACGTTGGCAGTTCCCGCTGATTGATTGCCAGGTACACTCGGATCATTTAGCGAGACTCGGCGCAAAAATTCTGCCGCGTAATGACTTTATCCGGGTTATGCAGCCTTTGTGCGATAAACAACGAGTGCCCGGCCACTGGCAGCTCGATGCCGATCTGCCCCGGCCAGTATGAGTCTCGATTTTTATCAGGATCGACTTCATCCCTGCTCCTATTTAGCGGATCGTCAAGCGCGCAATATTTATCCGGATCCGCTGCGTCCATTAACCAATAAACTTTACAGTCAGCTCATACAACATGGTTTCCGGCGCAGCGGCGAACATGTTTACCGGCCGTATTGCCCGAGCTGTGCAGCTTGTGTTCCGGTGCGTATTAAGGTTAACGACTTTAAGCCAAACCGTAACCAGCGACGTTGCCTGCGGCAGAATCAGCAAATCACCGTTAACATGCATGCAGCCGAATTTAATGTTCAACACTACGACCTTTATTGTCGTTACCTTCACAGCCGACATCCTGGTGGCGGCATGGATAACCCGAACCAGCACAGTTACCAGCAATTTCTGACCAGCAGCTGGAGCGATACCCGTTTTATTGAAATGTTTGATAAGGATCAGTTGCTGGCGGTGGCCGTAACCGATTTTGTTACTGGAGCAGCTTCGGCGTTTTATACTTTTTTTGAGCCGGAATTGGCAGATCGAAGTCTTGGTACGCTGGCCATACTGAAGCAGATTGAACTGGCCAGGCAGCAAAGGCTAGACTATCTATATCTCGGTTACTGGATTGAAGCCAGTCCCAAAATGAATTACAAAACCCGCTTTGCTGCATTGCAGTATTTTGACGGTCAATGGCGTGATTTTGATAATAAACTTTGAATAATCAGTGATTTTACGGCAGAATGGATCTTTTAATTCTGGACCGATTTACGGAATATATGGCAAAAGAAGATCATATTGAATTTGAAGGCACTGTTATTGACACCATGCCCAATACCACTTTCCGCGTTGAATTGGAAAACGGTCATGTTGTGACAGCGCATATTTCAGGCAA
>JAWWAG010000099.1:0-7101 GCA_033721795.1 Methylophaga sp.
GCCGGAAACTGTCAGCGGCTTGTTTGGCCCAGTCATTTTTCAGTTGTTTTAAATCGCGGCTTTCGTCAAGCAGTTTGCCGTTTTCATCAACCAGACGAAAATTCATCTGCAAATATAGCGGTAATTCTTCCAGTCGCCAGTCATCGGGTTTGATATCCACACCGGTCAATTTGCGAAGAACATCGCTCAGTGCTGGTAATAAAGCGCCCTGATCCGGGGATATTAACTCCAGCGCCCGATCGGCATATTGCGGTACTGGAATGACGTGCCGGCGCAGTGATTTGGGCAGAGATTTAAGCAGGAAGATGACTTTATCGCGCAGTAACCCCGGTACCAGCCATTCATAGCGCTCAGGTTGCGTCTGGTTCAGCAATGACAGGGGAATGGTCTGCGTGATGCCATCTTGCTGTTTGCCGGGCTCAAAATGATAGACAAGTGGCAGGGGGACCCGATTAACTAATATTTGATCCGGATAAGCATCGACCGTGACCTGATCGGCCTCATGCTGCATTAATGCTTCACGGGTCAGAAACAGCAGATTGGGATTTTTTTGCTGGGCTTTTTTGCGCCAGCGTTCAAAACCAGCGCCATTGACAATATCTGCGGGGACTTGCTGGCGATAAAACTCAAACAAAGCATCATCATCAATTAATACATCCCGACGTCGGGATTTATTTTCAAGGATGGCGATATCTTCAACTAACTTTTGATTATGCTTAAAAAACGGTGCATTGCAGTTAAAGTCTCCGGCGACCAAGGCCTGACGAATAAATATTTCGTTGGATAATGCCCGATCGATTGGGCCGAAATGCACACGGCGCCGACTGACAATAGGCAGGCCATATAACGTCACGCTTTCAAAAGCGACGACTTGAGCCGGTTTTTTCTCCCAGTGCGGATCGCTGTATTGGCGATTAACCAAATCACCTGCGACCGGCTCAATCCACTCCGGTTCGATTTTGGCGACAATGCGCGCATACAACTGACCGGTTTCGACCAGTTCGGCGGCCATGATCCATTTGGGGCCTTTTTTATGTAACGCCGAGCCTGGGAAGATTTTCAGTTTTAAATTACGGGCACCCGTATAGCTGTGCTGGTCAGTTTTGCTGGCGATATTACTTAATAAACCGCTGAGCAGGGCCAGGTGGATAGCCATGTAATCGGCTG
The DNA here is from genome assembly GCA_033721795.1 of Methylophaga sp. GTDB lineage: Bacteria > Pseudomonadota > Gammaproteobacteria > Nitrosococcales > Methylophagaceae > Methylophaga. The sequence goes on from JAWWAG010000099.1 coordinate 1,168, forward strand.
GTTGTTGATTAGGCTTAAAGCCCATCTGCGTAACTTGCACATGTAGCTGCTGGTATATATCCAGCCATTCGCGCAACCGCAGAAAAGACAAAAAGTTTTCTTTACAAAACTTGCGTAACTTATTCTGTGACAGATGTTTTTTCTTATCGTGATACAGCGCCCACAGCTTTAAAAAAGCCAGAAAATCACTGCGTTCATCCTGGTATTTTTTATGGGCTTCATCAGCGGCCTGTTGTTTATCCATCGGCCGTTCACGGGGATCCTGGATGCTCAAGGCACTGGCAATAATCAGCACTTCTTCGAGGCTGTTCTGGGTTTGTGCTGCTAACACCATCCGGGCTATCCGGGGATCAATAGGCAGTTTAGCCAGTTGTTGGCCAATCCCGGTGATTTGACGTTGCCGGTTAACAGCACCCAGTTCTTCTAATAGCCGATAACCATCGTTAATCATTTTCGGTGGAGGCGGATTAATAAACGGAAACTTTGCCGGATCGCCAAGTTTCAATGCGGTCATTTGCAAAATAACCGACGCCAGATTGGTGCGCAGAATTTCAGGATCGGTAAATTCTGGCCGTGCTTTAAAGTCCTCTTCATCATAAAGCCGTATGCAAACCCCGGCAGCAACCCGGCCACAACGCCCGGAACGCTGATTAGCACTGGACTGGGAGATTTTTTCAATCGGTAAACGCTGTACTTTATTACGAACACTGTAGCGACTGATCCGCGCGAGCCCCGGATCGACTACATATCGAATACCGGGAACGGTCAGGGAGGTTTCAGCGACATTGGTGGCCAGCACAATGCGACGTGGACCGCCGGTTTTAAACACACGGTTTTGTTCGGTGGCGGATTGCCGGGCGAATAACGGCAGGATCTCGGTATTTGGCGGGTGATGTTTACGCAGTGCTTCGGAGACATCTCGGATATCTCTCTCGCCCGATAAAAACACCAGCACGTCGCCGGGACCTTCTTTGCAAAGCTCATCAACGGCTGCCACGATGCCTTCGATGAAATCATAATCTTCGCTATCTTCATCCTGACTTATCAGCGGCCGATAACGGACTTCCACCGGATAGGTCCGGCCACTGACCTCAATTATCGGCGCATTTTCAAAATGCTCAGAAAACCTTGCCGTATCAATGGTCGCCGAGGTGATAATCAGCTTTAAATCAGGGCGTTTCGGCAGCAGTTGTTTCAGGTAACCGAGCAGAAAATCAATGTTCAGACTGCGCTCATGGGCTTCATCAATAATGATGGTGTCATATTGATTCAGAAACTTATCGTTCTGGGTTTCAGCGAGCAAAATACCGTCTGTCATCAGCTTGATATAACTGCGATCTGCACGTACCTGATCGTGGAACCGGACTTTATAGCCAACCGTTTCGCCGATACTGGAATCCAGCTCTTCAGCAATGCGGGTAGCGACGGTTCGGGCGGCAATCCGCCGTGGCTGGGTATGACCAATCAGACCACTGACACCGCGGCCAAGATCCAGACAAATCTGCGGTAATTGCGTGGTTTTGCCCGAACCCGTTTCACCGCAAAGGATAATGACCTGATTTTCATCGATCGCTCTGGCGATTTCTTCTCGTCTGGCAATGACCGGTAAGTCGGCATCAAGCTTGGGTTTGGGAAGATTAGCTTGACGGGTCTGGAAACGGGTCGCAGAGGCGGTGATTTGCTGGGTCAGTTGCTCCAGTTTTTTGTTATCTGGCGACGTTTGTTGCTTTAAAGCCTGCAAGTTGCGGCGCAGACGATGCCTGTCAGCTATCATGGTGCCAGACAGCATTTGTTCGAGTTGTTGTAGCGTTGATGCGGTCAAGTTTGAAACCTGTCAGCTAAAAAAATCGGGCAATTTAGCCGGCATAGTATAAAGATATTTGCCATGGCTGTTAGCCAATGACAGACAAAATAAAACCCGCCGGGCAAAACCACGGCGGGTTAATGGATGACAGCGGATATTAACAGCCGCTGTTATCGATGCTGCCATCAGGCAGCGTGGTATTGCAAAAAACAATACCTCGCGTCTGCGTACCTACCATAGATGCGCCGGTCAAATCCGCGTCCGTTAAGTCACTGAAAATCATCTGTGCACCATCAAGATTGGCATTTTTTAAATTCACACCTATCAGATGGGTATAGTCCATCAGTGCGCCGCGTAAATCAGCACCTTCAAGATTGGCTTCATGCATCTTCGAATGTGTAAACCATACACCTTGTAACTTACTGTTTTTCAGGTTTATTTTTTTGAGACTGGATTCGCTCATATCGGCACCCTGCAGATCTTTATCATTCAGAGGCGCTTCATCCAAAGTACAGTGATGACACTGATTTTTTTCAAGCAATCTATTTAAATAAATTTTTTCATAAGCTAGCGCACTGGTGCTGACCAATAATGTCGCCATTAACAATACTGACTTCATGCTGATTCTCCGACTAATAATTAACGGCTTTTTCCCCAGCCACCATGAAAGAACTGTTCAGCCAATGGACGCCGCTGACGCGGTTTTAGTTCCCTTTCAAGTTGTTCCGGGGTCAAATCATCAAGCGGCGCTGCATGGCCAATCGCAATCATTGACCATAGATGCAAATCGTCTGGCAGACCAAAAGTTTTACGTACTTTTTCGCCGTCAAAACCACCCATTTGGTGTGACATCAGTCCCATGGCAGTGGCTTGCAAACATAAACTGAGACTGGCAGCCCCGGTATCGTAACCAGTCCATGGGTTAGCTTTGTCTTTTTGCCGGTACTGATCGACGGATGCAGCAAGGAGCAATACGGGGGCATTCTTAGCCCATTGCTGATTACCTTCTAACAGGCAATCAAAAGCTTTTTGCCATGTGTCGGCATCATGATTGCGATCCCAGATAATGTATCGCCACGGTTCATCACCAAAACAACTGGGTGCCCAACGTGCCGCTTCGGTCAAAGCGGTAATTTCCGCTTCCGTTACCGGTGTATCTGGATCATAAGCACGGCCACTCCACCGTTCGGACAGAACTTTTTCGATAGGTACTTCGGTATCTGCTGGTTTCTGAATCATGGGACCTCTCATCTCATTGATTAAGGTAAGCTGATTTTTGGTTTTTCGGCAGGCCGGTAAAAACCCCCAATATGACCAATCACCATTACCAAATCAGCGCCAGTTTGTTCGGCAATCTGATCGAGCATTTGTTTCCGATCTGCGCGCTCCTGTCCGCTGACACGGACTTTTATCAATTCGTGATGACTGAGTGCCTGCTCGATTTCATTGATTACATTGGGCGTCAAACCGCTATTCCCAATCATTACCACTGGTTTTAACGGATGGGCGAGACCTTTTAAATAGCGCCGTTGTTTGTCATTCACTGCCATGGAAGTGTCACCTGTATTAAAATGCGCCGATTATATCAGGATAGCTGTATGGCTTTGACCAAGAAAGATAAACAAGCCCTTTATAAGTTCACAGTAACAGCCGCTCGAGGCATGTTGCCTTTACTGACCACTGAACTCGAACAGCTGGGGATTAAGCAAATCAAACATGAAGCAGGCAGCGTAAAGTTTACCGGTAGCCTGAAGCAAGCCTATGAAGTTTGTCTATGGTCGCGTGTCGCGGTAAGGGTGTTGATGCCGATAGCGCATTTTGGCGCAGAAACGCCGGAGCAACTTTACACCGGTATTCAAACCATCGATTGGTCACAACATATCGCTGCCGAGGACGCTACACTGGCCATCGACTTCAATAGTTTCCGCTCAAAAATCCAGCATACACAGTTCGGCGCGCAGAAAGTCAAAGACGCGATTGTCGATCAACTACGAGACAAGTTTGGCCACCGGCCGTCAGTAGATTTATTTCAGCCGGATCTGCGGGTGAATGTTTATCTGAAACATAATCAGGCTATTGTCAGTATCGATTTATCCGGTGACAGCCTGCACAAACGCGGTTATCGGGTACATCAAACCGAAGCACCGCTGAAAGAAAATCTGGCAGCTGCCATTTTGTTAACTGCTGAATGGCCGAATCTGGCACGTCAAGGCTGGGGGTTAGTGGATCCAATGTGTGGCAGCGGCACATTTTTGATAGAAGCAGCGATGATGGCGGCGGATATTGCGCCGGGTTTAAATCGCAATTATTTCGGTTTTTTGTATTGGCCACAGCATGATAAAGAAGTCTGGCAGCAGTTAAAGGCTGATGCCGAACGGCGGCGGTTAAGTGGTCTAGCGCGTTTACCAACCATTTCTGGCGGAGATGAAGATCCCAAAGCAGTTGCCGCGGCGAAGGCCAATATTGCGGCGGCAGGGTTTGCCGAACGAATTGACGTCGGTGAGCGCCGCTTGCTTGATTGGCCCGCCGTCAGCCGGCAATTGCCTGGGCAGGGCTTACTGGTTTGCAACCCCCCTTATGGTTCGCGGATGGGCAATGTCCGGGATCTGCATTTTCTCTATGAAAGCATCGGCAATATTTTGCAGGAAAACTTGCCAGGCTGGCGCTGCGCCGTCATTACCGACAACCCTGGTTTGGGTAAATTTACCGGTCTGACGCTGTTTGATCAGGTGCCATTTGATAACGGGCCGATTGAATGCGAAGTGTTGTACTACCGAGCAATTAAAGCCAAACCCCAAACGGCTCAAAAACGACCTGCTTCAGCATGGCCACAGGCTGAAAAAGATATATCTGAAGACGGGCAAAGATCAGTACCAACGCCGGTAGTGACGCTTTCTGAAAACGCGCAGATGTTTGCCAATCGTCTGCAAAAAAACTTCAAACATTTAGCTAAATGGGCGCGCAAACAGGATTTGGACTGCTATCGGGTTTATGACGCCGATTTACCGGATTATGCCGTTGCGATTGATATTTATGGTGACAAGGTGCATGTGCAGGAATACGCACCGCCATCACAAATCGATCCGCTCAAAGCCAGTCATCGGCTCGATGATGTGATGCAGATTGTCCCGGAAATACTGAGCGTCAATCCTCAGTATGTGGCGCTTAAATTACGTCAGCGGCAACGGGGCAGTAATCAGTACGAAGCACAGGCAGCATTGAAACAACGCTTTTCCGTTACAGAAAATGGACTGCAATTCTGGGTGAACCTGACCGATTATTTAGATACCGGGTTGTTCCTGGATCATCGTCTGACAAGACAATATTTACTGGAAAATGCCCACGGTAAACGTTTTCTGAATTTATTTGCCTATACCGGCAGCGCGACCGTTTATGCAGCGGCAGGCGGCGCAGCGTCAAGTTTGACGGTTGATATGTCTAATACTTATCTGCAATGGGCGCAGGATAATTTACAGCTGAACCGGCTTGATAGTGCCAAGCATCAATTTCAGCGCGCTGATGTGCTGGTCTGGCTTGATGAAGCGGTGCAAAAACAGCTGCAATTTGATTTAATTTTTGTTGATCCGCCGACGTTTTCCAACTCCAGCAAAATGGCTGAGGTATTTGATGTGCAACGGGATCATGTCGCCATGCTGGACAAAATCGGTCAGTTATTGAGCAAAGGCGGTCAAATCGTATTTTCGACCAATCGCCGTGATTTCAAACTGGACACCGCGGCGCTCGGCCAATTTCTAATAAAAGATATCAGTAAGGCAACACTACCGCCTGACTTTGCCCGCAACCCGAAAATACACTATTGCTGGACACTGGAAAAAACGAACAATTAATTGATGTTACCCAGTGTGACTTTAATGTCTTGCCAAAGTTGTTGATAGGCTTTGGCCACCGGTGTATTGGCGGCAAAAGCCGACAACGGTGCCCGGAAATCACCCATTCGTTCGACCACAGCCGCATAAGGAATAGCGGTTTCCAGCCCATGCTTAAGTATTTTTGGTGGGTGCGCCAGCATAATGCGGTGTATTGAGCGACGGCGATCCACCATATTAAAAAATGCATGCAGGCGTTTTGGTTTTAAGTTGTGCTCTTTGAAAAAATCCCGTGTTTGTTCA
>JAWWAG010000100.1:0-7061 GCA_033721795.1 Methylophaga sp.
TGACAAAATGAATCTCAATTTGCAGCAAATCGACGGTGGTTTGCTGATTGTGCCGCAATTCACATTACCCGCAGACACGCGCAAAGGAAACCGGCCGAGTTTTACACCGGCAGCTCCCCCTGAACTTGGGGCCAGTTTATTCAGCTATTTCTGCCAGCAAGCCGAGCAACAGCATCACCCTGTTGGCTGTGGTCAGTTCGGTGCTGATATGCAGGTGAATCTGATTAATGACGGGCCGGTCACTTTTTGGTTACAGGTTTAAATCGAATATGAAAATATTGCTGAAAATGATTGTGATTCTGTTGCTGGTCGTTGCCAGCATCGTTGTGCTGATGTTAATACCATCACCTCAACCCGATGCCCCCAAGCCCTGGGAAATCACAATGCAGGCCGATGGTGAAATCAAAGTCTTAGGTATTCATTTGGGTCAGGATACTTATCGCGACGCCCAGCAGCGCTGGCAAGAAGCCGGAGAAGCTGCTCTGTTTGCAGAGGATGGCGAAGTTGCCACGGCCGAAGTGTTTTTTGACCGCATTAATTTGAGTGGGCTGTCGGCGAAGATTGTCGCCAACTTGCAATTATCTGAAACAACCCTTAACGAAATAGCCGCCAATGCCACCAGCAGCAAACTGCAACTAAGTGGTGCCCGCCGGCTTGAGGTGGCTTTTGAGGATCAAGCCCGTCTAATGGAGGCACCGATTATTGCCATTACCTACATTGCCAATTATCGGCCAGATGATACGATGCTGCGCAGCCGTTTTGGCGAACCATACGAAATCACTACTGACCCGGATGACCCAATGGCAGTTATTTGGCATTATCCGGCAAGTCATTTGCGTATTCGACTGCATCCAGACGATAAGCCGGTATTTGTTTATCAGGCGCGCAACGCGCTTTCTCGCTGACGCAAATAAGCCATTAAATCGTCAAAATCCAAGGCTTTACTGAAATAAAAACCTTGCGCCCGCTGACAATTTTTCTGTTCCAGATAAATCAGTTGTTCAACTGTTTCCACGCCTTCAGCTACCACCTGCAAACCAAGACTGTCAGCCATGGCCATAATGGCACCCACGATCGCGGCATCATCTTTATCAACTGTTAAGTCATGGATAAACGTCCGATCGATTTTTAATACATTGAGCGGAAACTGTTTTAAGTAAGAAAGTGATGAATAACCAGTACCGAAATCATCAATAGCCAGAGTAATACCCAGGCTGCCTAAGTCCCGCAAAGTATCAATGGCCGAATCAGTATTATCCATCAGCAGGCTTTCGGTAATTTCCAGTTCCAGATTGCCTGCCGGCATGTCAGTTTCAGCGAGCAGATAACGAATATAATTTACCAACCGGCTGCCTTTAAATTGCCGGCCGGATAGATTGACCGCCATGACAAAATCATCGGGCAGTTCATTACGGTTGGCCATAAACACGATGCATGTCTCGCGCAAGACCCATTCACCGACAATACCAATCAAGCCGGTATCTTCCAGTACGGGCACAAACCGCGCTGGCGAAACATCGCCCCATTGTTCGGTATGCCAACGAAGTAATACCTCAACGCCAATAACTCGCCCGCTGCCTAATTCAATCTGTGGCTGGAATTGAAGATAAAACTCGTTTTGTTCAACGGCGCGCCGTAAGCTGGTTTCCAATGCCAGGCGATTGGCAGCCTCGGCATTCATTTCTGCAGAGTAGAACTGGAAGTTATTACGGCCGGAGTTCTTCGCGTAATACATTGCCGCATCAGCGTTACGGATCAACATGTCGACATCTCGGCCATCGGCCGGAAACAGGCTAATACCAATACTTGGGCTGATATTAACCTCAATATTGTCAATCATATAAGGGAGCGCAGTCGTGGTCAGGATCTTTTCCGCAATCCGGCCGACATATTGCGCCGAAGTTATATCTTCCAGTACCACGGTAAATTCATCACCGCCCAGTCTTGCCACCGTGTCACACTCTCTGACACAAGAGCGGATCCGCCGAGAAACTTCACAAAGTAATACATCGCCGGCTTTATGGCCAAGCGAATCGTTAATATGTTTGAAATGATCCAGATCGATAAAAAACACGGCCAGACGACCATTATTACGATGCAATTTGTGAATTGCATGTTCGAGACGGTCATTAAACACATTGCGATTGGGCAATCCTGTTAATGAATCGACACTGGCAAGGCGCGTTAAACGATCTTCGTTTTGCCGTTGTTGTGTCACATCTTCATAAAGCCAGATGCTACCGGCAGCCGGATCGGAGCTATCGACGGCCTGCCCTGACAAAGAACACCAGAATCTTTCACCATTGAGCCGGGTCATTTCCAGCTGTGCTTCAAAGTTTTCACCTTGTGCCAACGTAGGGTAGGCTTGATCACCAAATCGATTAAAAGCCTCCTCACTGGTATGCAAACAACGGGTACTCTGACCTTCAAGCTGTTCGCGGTCGGCCGCAAATAATTGTTCAAACTTAGGATTTACCCGAATTAACTGCCGATCTTTTACAAAAGCAATACCGACCATCGCGTTTTCAAGAATGGCATTAAGCTCGCTACTGGTTTGCTGCAACGCCTGTTTAGTCTGCTTCCAACTGGTAATATCTGAAACAACTGCTACCCAGGCAATCTTATCCTGTTCTGCCAGTGGACTCAGCGACAGCCACAATGAGATCGGCTCCCCCCGGAAATTCACGCCTTCGTATTCCTGGTTTTGACCCTGCTGACTGACTATTTCCTGTAGTGTCATCATCTGCGCCTGGCGAATAAAGCATGACAAAGGTTGATTTCGCAGATCGTCGACAGCGGCGGTAAAGACTTTTTCAGCTGCTGGATTGCAGTCAATGATCAGCCCCTCAACGGATAAGGTCAGAATCGCCTCGGGGACATTGCTGAGAATGGCTGAAAGTTGCTGCTCACGATCCTGCAAACGGTAACGCGCCTTATCCAATGCAAGAATCAATTGCTCAGTATTCGCGGCAAACTGATTAAAATTTTTGTACAACTGACTGAGTTCGTTGCGACTATCTGTTTCCGGCAGTCGGGTGGCAAAATTTTCTGCGGTCAACGCCCGCATGCCTTGTCGAAGATTTTTTAAAGGTTGTTGTATTCGCCTCGATAACGCGACAACAAATAGCATCATCGCCAGGATTAACATACTGCTGATTAGCAACACCCAGTTGCGGAAGTCAGTAATCATGATTTGCGAATCGCTGAGATGCTGCCGGTTGTGCGCGGTCACTTCACTCGTCAACTGACGCAAGCTGCCACGTAATTGTTCCAGTACTGCAACGCTATAGCTGAGTGCATCTCGGAGCTGTTGTTGGTTGGTTTCCAGTTGCAGCGAAACGCGTCGACTTGTTTCGGCACTAGGATTTAATGTACTGAGCTGCTCATTCAACTGATGCTTGCGCAGTATCAAATCAAACAGTTGCTGATCAATCTGCAAAAACTGCTGATAATTTTGCTGCAACGGCATCAACAATTGCCGGTCAATCTGTAACCGTCTGCTTAGTGTCAGTAAGCGTTGCCAATGCTGTTCAAAGCTTTGTTCCAACTGCTTTCGATCCGGCAGATCCAATAACATCTGTCGGCTACTGGCATTGAGAATCAATTGTTTACGGGCAATAAATTCAGTGGCGATTTCGGTCATTTCCCGGCTGCTCTCCTGCAGCGGCAGTAAATCTTCCACCAACATCGCTTGATTATCGGCATAACGCTGATGATTGATCAGTGACAAAGCGGACATTAAAACGATACTCATAATCGTCACAAATGCCCAGACATTCAGGAGATTGCGGATCTGCCAATTTTTAAACATTACAAATCATAATATAAATGACAGTCAACACATTATGACCGCGGGGGCTCAGATGTGTTGTCATCTTCGCTATCGTCTGTTTCGACCGTTTTATCATCCGACTCGGGCTCATCGTCATCCATCAAAACGCGGTGAGCTGCACCTTCCATATCATCATACTGTCCACTGCGAACCGCCCAGAAAAACACTGCAACACCGATAATACCCAGCAATAACATACCCGGTAACAGTCCATAAATTACTTCCATGAATTACCTCTTGAACAGCCGGCTGATGCGGGCAGCGTTACCGATCACCAGCAATGAACTGATCGGCATAGTCACTGCGGCCAGTAATGGACTGACCAGTGCCATCATCGCCAGCGGCACCATAATAATGTTATAGCTTATGGATAGTACAATATTCTGCTTAATTGTGCGCAACGTGCGCGCCGCCAACTGCCTTGCTTCACTGACTTGCGACAGCTGATTATGTAATAAAACGATATCGGCACTTTCAATCGAGACATCAGTCCCAGCTGCCAAAGCAATGCCCACATCGGCCTGAATCAGCGCCGGTGAATCGTTAATGCCATCGCCAACCATGGCGACTTTACTGCCCTGTTGTTGTAAATCCCGAATACATTTTTGTTTATCTTCCGGCAACACTTCAGCTAAACGACCGACATTACCCAACTGCGCCGTCACTGCATCAACCACCGTTTGTCGGTCACCACTTAGCACGGTAACGTAAATGCCCTGAGCCAGTAAATCACTGACAGTTTGCCGGGCATCTTCCCGTAAATAATCACTAAAGCCTAGCATGCCGACAATTTCATCAGCACGGGTGACTAATACACAACTGATCCCCTGCTGTTCAGCACGATGCGCATGTTGATGCCACGCAGCATCAATGGTCAGTCCTGATTGCTGCAACCATTCCAGCGTCCCTACCTGAATCGTTTGCCCCGAAACCACTGCTGATACGCCACGGCCCGGCAATGCTTTAAATTGGCTAGCGGTAAGCAGTTTTATCTGCTTGGATTCAGCATAATGCAAAATTGATCGGGCAATAGCATGTTCAGAGCCCTGTTCAGCCGCAGCGGCTATTTCAAGCAGATCTTGTTCATTTAGACTTTCTGCTGGGGTAATTAAACTTAATTGCAAATCACCATTAGTCAGCGTGCCGGTTTTATCAAACACCACATGATTTACTGATGACAAAGCTTCTAAAGCGGCACCCTGCTTGACTAAGATCCCACGTTGCGCGCCGACGCCGCTGGCAACAGCAATCGACATTGGTGTTGCCATACCAAACGCACAGGGACAGGTGACAACCAGAACTGAAGCCGCGGCCAATAATGCAATCTCAAAATCCTGCTGGCTCCAATAAATAAATGTCACCGTTGCCAGCAACAGGGTAATCAGCACAAACCAGGGCACGATCCTATCGGCCAGACTTTGAATCGGAGCTTTGGAAGCCTGAGCTTCTTCCATGAGTTGCAGGATCCGGGATAAAGCCGTATTACGTAATATTGCTTCAGCACGGACTTGAAAAGCGCCCTCACCATTAACACTGCCAGCAATCACCTGATCTCCTGGTTGTTTCACAACCGGACGGGACTCACCGCTAAGCATCGACTCGTCTACTGCACTGTCACCACTAATCACCTGACCATCCACCGGCACTTTTTCACCGGGTTTAACCAGTAATACATCACCGCTTTTTACCATGCGAATCGGCACGATTCGCTGGCCTTGCTCAGTTATGAGAGTTGCCAGTTTGGGTTGTAACGCCAATAACCGGCGGGTCGCCGATAACGCATTACGACTTGAAATCGCCTGTAAATACCGGCCGATCAAAATAACAAAAATGAAATTTACCACCGTGTCAAAAAACACTTCGCCCTCCGTGGAGCCGGTCACGGTGATATAAACGGAATACAAATAGGTTGCCGTGGCACCAATGGCAATCGGCAGATCCATGGTCAAATGCCAGTGGCGCAGACCAATAATGGCATTTCGTAAGAAGGGGTATCCCGAATACAGTAACGTCGGTGTTGCCAGTGCCATGCCGACCCAATGAAACCAGTTACGGAATTCCCCCTCAGCAGCTCCTGCATAAAGGGCAATAGACACCCACATGATATTCATCATGCAAAAGCCGGCAAAAGCCATGCGGTAAATTAAATCCCGGTGTCGCCTGGCCAGAGCACCTTCAGCAGTCTCCGGATCAAACGGTACTGCTGCATAACCGATTTCGGCCAATAAATGAATCAGCCGCGACAATTTGATCTGAGACTCATCCCAGCGAAGACGCAACCGTTTTCCTGTGAGATTTACATCAGCAGCCAGTACCCCAGCTTGTTTTTGCAATGCTTTTTCAATCAACCAGACACAAGCGGCACAATGAATGCCTTCTACCAACAGATGAATAATGCGCTGTGATCCCTGGGCAGTAACATATTCTTGCTGAACGTCTGGTAAATCGTAGGCTTCCAGCTCGGCTGGCACTTCCGGCGGTGGTCCCAGCGTTTCACCATTGGGGGTTTTTTGATAAAAGCTTTGTAGTCCTGCCGAAAAAATGGTTTCACAAACACTTCGACAGCCATGACAACAAAAATGCCTTGGCTGACCACCCAGCTCGGTGGAGATCATCGTAGATTCAGGCAGATCTAGACCACAATGAAAACAAACAGCAGTCGTTCTGGCAGCGGGTGTAGACAAAAATCAGACTTTTTCTAGTGATTATCAGGGATCAATATAAATCCGGCGGGTGATCAAGAATTCATCTTCGCCGCGCTTAGCCTCCACAATCAGATCCCAGTTTCCCGGTAAATCAAAAGCGATATCTGCACCATAACGTCCGGCTGACATTTTGTTCATCGGTACCGAAAAGTCTGCATCCATATCTGACGGCCGGTAAGCAAATAACGTGACCGAGTCCAGTTCAAGGCCGGCAGAGTTTTTACCCTGAATCAGCACCTCATAAGCCTGGCGTTGATTAACGCGATTTTCTGGCGGCGCGATAATGAGCCCATTCCAGCCAAGTTTTTTCTCCTGATCTATCGCGGCCTCTTTCATCGCGTAGGCTTTACCGCGCTCATAGAAATTATCGACAACCAGATTGGGCGGCTGTTTAAAAGCCAGATAAATAAATACAAAGTTGGCAGTCAGAAACACCACTAAAAAGCCCAGCATGCCCAGTACCCAGGGATTTTTTAATGCTTGGGGATTATCCTGCGAAATGCCCATTATTGCGGTCCCATAAA
>JAWWAG010000101.1:0-6979 GCA_033721795.1 Methylophaga sp.
CCAGAAAACAAGCACAAATGTGATCATGCTTTGAATTCGCTCAAGCAATCTATGCGCTGGGATGAACAAACTTATGGCCGCGAATACGATCTGGACGTATTCATGATTGTTGCCGTTAATGACTTCAATATGGGCGCGATGGAAAACAAGGGGCTGAATATTTTTAATGCGGCCTGTGTACTGGCCAGTCCGGAAACGGCGACCGATGATGATTTTTATACTATCCAGAGCATTGTCGGCCATGAGTATTTTCATAACTGGTCGGGTAATCGTGTTACCTGCAGGGATTGGTTTCAGTTAAGCCTCAAAGAAGGCTTTACCGTGATGCGCGATCAGTCATTCAGTGCTGACTTAAATTCTGCGGCGGTTCAGCGCATAGACGATGTCGATATGTTGCGGCGTATGCAGTTTGCTGAAGATACCGGCCCGATGGCGCACCCAGTACGGCCGGACAGTTATATCGAAATCAGCAACTTCTATACGGTCACCATTTACGAAAAAGGTGCCGAAGTAGTGCGTATGCTGAAAACGCTGGCGGGCGATGATGGTTTTCGTAAAGGCACCGATTTGTATTTTGACCGCCATGATGGTCAGGCGGTGACCACCGATGATTTTGTTAAAGCGATTGAAGATGCCAACGATCTGGATTTAAGTCAGTTCAGACGCTGGTACAGCCAGGCGGGCACGCCGGAATTAACGGCGGAAAGTCATTATGACGCGGCTGCCAAGACTTTTACCGTAACCTTAAGCCAAAGTTGTCCAGCAACCCCGGGACAAAATGAAAAACAGCCGCTTTTAATGCCTGTGGCCATGGGCCTCGTTGATAACAAAGGCAACAGTCTGCCGTTGCAACTTGCTGATGAAGAGCAACCCGTTAGCACTGACAGCCGTGTGTTGCTGCTCAGTGAAGCCCAGCAAACTTTCATGTTTAAAAATGTCGATGAGTCGCCGTATTTGTCACTATTACGTGGCTTTTCAGCACCGGTCAAACTGAAGCAGCCGCGTGATAACAATGAGCTGGCTTTTATGATGGCCCATGATGCTGACAGCTTTAATCGCTGGGATGCCGGGCAAACATTGTTTATCAACATCATGCTGGAGATGATTGCGGCGGATCAGGCAGGCCAATCGCCGCAAGTACCGGCATTACTAATCGAGCAACTGAGCGATGTATTAAAACAGGCGCATAGCGATCCGGCATTGACGGCGCGAATGCTCAGTCTGCCAACCGAGAATTACCTGGCCGCGCAAATGACCGTTGCTGATGTTGATGCCATTCATGCGGTGCGGCAATCGGTTAAACATCGTATCGCTGTTGCCTTAAAAGCAGAATTTGATTCGCTCTATCAAGCGTTGAATATCAAACGCGAATATCGCTTTGCTGCTGAAGATATGGCACAGCGCAGTTTGAAAAATACCTGTCTGTCTTTTTTGATGGCAACCAAAGATCCGATGCAGGTTCAGCGGTGTCTGAAACAAATGAAACAAGCTGACAACATGACGGATTTACTGGCCGGGTTGCGATTAATGGTTGATGTCGAGGGATCAGAGCGGCAGCACGCGTTGCAATCGTTTTATCATCAATGGCAGCATGATCGTCAAGTGGTTGATAAATGGCTGACCGTGCAGGTTTTATCGACCTTGCCAGGCACCTTGCATCGGGTCAAAGGTCTGATGCAGCATGAGGCGTTTAGTATCAAAAACCCTAATAATGTCCGTGCTGTCATTGGTCAGTTTTGCCGCAATAATCCGTCGCAGTTTCATGCCAAAGACGGCAGCGGTTATCAGTTTTTAGCGGAACAAATTCTGGTGCTGGATAAACTCAACCCGCAGGTGGCAGCGCGGCAGCTTGGCGCATTTAATTCCTGGCGCCAGTATGATGCTGCGCGGCAGGATTTAATGCGTGAAGCTTTACAGTCGATTGCTAAGCAGCCGGACTTATCATCGGATGTATTTGAAATCGTTAATAAATATCTGGCGGATTGATTGATGCCTTTTAAACTGCACAAACAACTGGCGAATGACACCATTCAGGTTGGCGATTTGCCACTCTGTCAGGTGTTACTGATGAACGATGCCCGCTTTCCGTGGCTGGTATTGGTGCCTCGGCGTGAATCACTCAGTGAAGTATTTGATTTATCGATGAAAGATCAGCAATTACTGTGGCAGGAAGCAGCATTGGTCGCAGAAAAACTCAAAGCCTTAACCGGTGCCGATAAAATGAATCTGGCTGCACTGGGTAATCAGGTACCGCAATTACATATCCATGTCGTTGCCCGTTTCAAAGACGATGCTGCCTGGCCGGCACCGGTATGGGGTGTGGGCAAGGCTGTTGCCTACCCGGAAAAAGAGCAGTTGAAAGCAGTCGCTGATTTACAGGATTTATTTTCGGGTTTTCTGGTGAGTGGACAGAATCTTAACGTTTAAACTACGCGTTGGCCGGGATGAAGCCATGCGTTATTACCGCGGTGAAGCACTGGCAGTACGCGTCATTACTGAGAATGGCCAGTCATTGCAGTTCCCGGCCCTGCATATCCGGCGATTTATCGATCAGCAAGGGATTAACGGCCGTTTTCAAATCCGTTTTGATGCCAACAATAAGCTTAAATCAATCGAGCGAATTGGTGATTAAGCTTTCGGTTGCCCATTTTTATCGCGCTTGATCAGAATCAGCTCACTGCCAGAAGCAATGTCATGCCAACTGAGTTTATCCGGACTCAGCCATTGCCACCAAAAACCCAGCCCCATCGGTAACCAGGAAAAAATCGCCACCGCAAAACGCAGCGCCGCTTGTTGCCAGTTAATACCAGTTTGATTGCCGCTGATGAGATACACCTGCCAGGCACGCATGCCAAGTGTCTGGCCGCCATGGGTCCAGAACCAGCCATAAAAGACAAACGCCACCGCCAAAATATACAGAAAAAAGAACGGATTTTTCGCACCGATGGCTTCACCGCCGTTTAATGCTACCGCCAAACCGGCAGCAACCAACAGCGCGGAAAGCAGCAGTAAACTGTCATATAACAAAATACCAAGCAGGCGAAGTGGTCCGGGACGATTGGTTGACGCTGGTGTAGTGGACATAGCAATGCTCAATTTAATTGGGCTAAAAATGGCCTATAAAGTATCATATTCGCTTTCGTTTTCAGTAAATTGGGTTTCAAATGCTGCATCTGATTGGCCAGCCGGCTTTTTCTGCTTTTCGTATTGAAAAATTACTGCGCGGGCTGCGTGCAGAATTGCCTGAAGTCACGGCACTGCGCAGTGAATACCATTATTTTGCCGAAGTGGATGGCGACGGCCAGTTAACAGATGCTGCGCTTGAAATTCTGAAAACCCTATTGGTTGTCAGACAGGCTGACAGTACACCGCAAGCCGATGAAACCCTGCTGCTGGTGACGCCACGTCCGGGCACCATTTCACCCTGGTCCAGCAAAGCAACTGATATTGTCCATAACAGTGGTCTGTCGGAAATTAAAAGAGTTGAGCGCGGCATTGCCTTTTTTGTGCAATCTGCAAAACCATTAACCGATGCCCAGCAACAATTAATTGCCGGTCAATTACACGATCGTATGATTGAGGCGGTTTTCGATAATGTCGATGATGCTGCGCAATTGTTTATGCACAGTTCACCGCGACCGTTATTATCAGTGGATATTCTCGGCGGCGGTCGAGAGGCACTGGTCAAGGCCAATATCGATATGGGGCTGGCGCTGGCGAACGATGAAATTGATTATCTGTTTGATAATTTTTCAGCGTTAAATCGTAACCCGAATGACATCGAACTGATGATGTTCGCTCAGGCCAACTCAGAGCATTGTCGTCATAAGATTTTCCGCGCCGACTGGGTCATTGATGGCAAACATCAGGACCGCAGTCTGTTTGACATGATTCGCTACACCCATGAGCAACATCCGGAAGGTGTGGTTAAAGCCTACAGCGATAATTCCTCAGTCATCGAAGGGCCGCGCAGCCATCGTTTTCACGTCAATATGGCTGACAATCATTACTGCTACGAAGGTGAGCAGCAGCATATTCTGATGAAGGTTGAAACTCATAACCACCCAACGGCTATTTCACCATTTCCCGGTGCTGCAACAGGCGCAGGCGGTGAAATACGTGATGAAGGTGCTACCGGCCGTGGTTCTAAACCAAAAGCGGGTATGACCGGCTTTTCGGTTTCTAATTTACATATTCCAGATTTTGAGCAACCGTGGGAAACCCCATACGGCAGACCGGCGCGGATGGCCTCAGCGTTGCAAATCATGCTCGATGGTCCATTAGGTGGCGCGGCTTTTAATAATGAATTTGGCCGGCCCAATCTGTGTGGTTATTTCCGGACGTATGAAGCCAATGTGCCGTCGGATAACGGCTTTGAAGTGCGTGGTTATCACAAACCCATCATGGTCGCGGGTGGTTTAGGCAGTATCCGTCCGCAGCATGTTGAAAAACATATTATGAAACCGGGCACGCAGCTGATTGTGCTCGGTGGGCCGGCAATGCTGATTGGTTTAGGGGGCAGTGCGGCCTCGTCTGTAACCTCAGGTACCAGTGACGAAGGACTTGATTTCGCCTCGGTGCAACGCGGTAATCCGGAAATGGAACGCCGCTGTCAGGAAGTCATTGATCGTTGTGTAGCGCTAAATGATAAAAATCCGATTGTCTCAATCCATGATGTTGGCGCAGGTGGTTTGTCGAATGCTTTTCCGGAGCTGATTGATGACAGTGGCCGGGGTGGGCGTTTTGAACTACGTGTTGTTCCCAATGACGAGCCGGGCATGTCACCAATGGAGATTTGGTGCAACGAGTCCCAGGAACGTTATGTACTGGGTGTGAATCCTGAAGATGTTGAAATCTTCCAAGCCATTTGTGAGCGTGAGCGTTGCCCTTGGGCGATCGTCGGGGAAACCACTGCCGATCAGCATCTTCTGCTCGGCGATGCCGCGTTCGACAATCAGCCAATTGATATGCCGTTGTCGCTGCTGCTCGGCAAACCACCGAAAATGCTCCGCGATGTCAAACATCACAGCAAACCGAAACCCGAATTAAACCTTGATGGCATCACGGTACCAGCGGCAGTTGAGCGCGTTTTAAAACTGCCAACAGTAGGCAGCAAAAGCTTTTTAATTACCATTGGTGATCGTAGCGTGACCGGTTTGGTGGCCCGTGACCAAATGGTTGGCCCGTGGCAGGTGCCGGTTGCTGATTGTGCCGTGACGCTGGCAGATCATCATGGTCTGCTTGGTGAAGCGTTGTCGATGGGGGAACGTACGCCGTTGGCCGTGATTGACGCACCGGCCTCTGGCCGGATGGCTATTGGTGAAGCACTGACCAATATTGCTGCTGCCGATATTGCCAAACTCAGCGATATTAAATTATCGGCAAACTGGATGGCGGCTTGTGGTCATAGCGGCGAAGATGCCTTGTTGTATGACACCGTTAAAGCAGTAGGTATGGAGTTGTGTCCGCAATTAGGTATTGCCATTCCGGTCGGTAAAGATTCGTTGTCGATGAAAACTGTCTGGCAGGAAAATGGCGACACCAAAGCGGTCATCTCACCGTTATCTTTGATTATCAGTGCCTTTGCACCAGTGACCGATGCCAGCAAAACGCTGACACCACAACTGCGTACCGATCGTGGCGAGACCCAGTTAATTTATATTGACCTGGGGCATGGTCATAATCGGCTGGCTGCTTCAGCGTTAGCGCAGGTATATCAGCAAACCGGACATCGCGGCCCGGATGTCGATGATGCACGGACGCTAAAAAACTTTTTTACCGCCATGCAACTGCTGAAACAGGATGATTTGTTGCTGGCGTATCATGATCGTAGTGACGGCGGTCTTATTACCACGCTTTGTGAAATGGCATTTGCTGGCCGTTGTGGCTTGGATATTGAACTTGATGGCATGGGCGATGCCTTGCCGGTTTTGTTTAATGAAGAGCTTGGCGCAGTGGTGCAAATTCATGCTGAGCATCAAGACGCCGTATTTGAGATTCTGCAGCAATATGATTTGGCAAAACACAGTCATTTGATTGGTGTGCCTACTGATGAGCAGCAGATAGCGATCAGTGTCAACGGTGAGCAGGTATTGCAACAAAGTCGCGTGACCTTACAGCGTTTTTGGACTGAAACCAGCTACCGGATGCAGGCGCTTCGTGATAATCCTGACTGTGCCGAGCAGGAGTTTGCCAGCTTAAATGATGAAAATGATCCGGGTTTGTTTGCCAAATTGAGCTTTGATTTGGCTGAGCAAGTCGCTGCGCCCTTTATTATTAGTGGCTACCGGCCGAAAATCGCTATTTTGCGAGAGCAGGGCGTCAACGGCCAGCTAGAAATGGCAGCGGCATTTGATCATGCCGGTTTTACTGCCATTGATGTCCATATGAGCGATATCGTTGAGGGCCGCATCAGTCTGGCCGACTTTAAAGGGTTAGTGGCTTGTGGTGGTTTCTCCTATGGTGACGTACTGGGGGCCGGTCGTGGCTGGGCCAGTACTGTATTGTTTAATAGCCGTGCCCGTGATGAATTTGCCACGTTTTTTGCCCGCCCTGATACCTTTTCTTTAGGTGTCTGTAACGGCTGTCAGATGCTGTCACAATTAACTGAGCTGATACCTGGCAGCGAACATTGGCCGCGATTTGAACGCAATTTATCTGAGCAATTCGAAGCCCGTTTTTCATTGGTTGAAGTCACGGAATCACCGTCTATTCTGCTACAGGATATGGCGGGTTCAATTATGCCGATTGCCGTTGCCCATGGTGAAGGCCGTGCTGATTTTGCTGTAAACGGTGATGCCGAAAGAGCATTAATGGCCCTGCGCTATGTAGATCATTATGGCAATGCCACTGATGCTTATCCGTTTAACCCAAATGGCTCTGCTGCCGGTCAGACCGGCTATACCACGACCGATGGCCGCGTGACGATTATGATGCCGCATCCGGAACGGGTGATTCGCAGTGTGCAGCATTCCTGGCA
>JAWWAG010000102.1:0-6953 GCA_033721795.1 Methylophaga sp.
ATGCCACCGGTTTCAGGCATGGAAAATATTATAGACAGAACGCTGCAGAATTAAATTGCTAATATTCCATAAAAATCAAAATTAAAAGCATATAATGCTAATTATATAAATATATTAGCAATAAAAACATATATAATGATTTTATGGAGCAAAGCATGACTGAAGCACTCGATCGCTACGACCAGCAAATTCTCGGTATTTTGCAACAGCAGGGCCGAATCTCTAATCAGGAACTGGCCGAAGCCATAAAGTTATCGCCCTCACCGACCTTACGCCGCGTCAAACAGTTAGAAGAAAATGGTTTGATTGATGGCTATGTGGCGTTATTGAATGCCAAAAAGCTGGGACTGACCTTGATGGCCTTCATCGGCATCAGCATGGATAAACACACACCTGAGCGCTTTGAGGCATTGGAATCCACGCTCAGAGAATATCCGGAAGTTTTGGAATGTCATTTAATCACCGGTCAGGCCGCCGATTATCTGCTAAAAGTTATCGTCAAAGATATGGATGCCTATCAGCAATTTCTGCTGCATAAGCTAACCCGTATTGAGGGCGTAACGGGCGTGCATACCTCGTTTGTGATGAAATCGCCAATTAAATCCACCGCATTGCCAGTCAGCTAAAAAATGCGCTATACCATTGTTTTCCTGACCACGTCATTCAGAGCCACCGCCGTTATTGCCGATTTTTTGAACGCAATGCTTACGCGTCTCCCAACAGCCTTCATGTTTTATCTTATTCATAACGAAAATCCGGAGACTACATCCCTAAGGGACACGATTTTTTATCGTAGATCAAAAACAGTGACATGAATGATGAACTACGAAAAATCATAATATGGATAAAAATGACGCAAGTTAACTTTCACTAACCAATCATCAGGATAGGGTTATTTAAGAAGAGGAAGAGATCATGCCTCGCGTTAACAATAAAAGTGATAGTGAAACTGAAATAGATTATTCAGATGACACTGAAATGCATATCCAAATGGAAGAAGCTTCTGATTCCCATAACAAAGACAATGCCATTACATCACCTGCCAGTCACTTATATTCAATGTCGGCTGATGAATTAATGGGAATGACTGTTGTGGCGAATAATAATGAAGAAATCGGCTACGTAAGCAACATCGTATTAAGCCCTGACGAAAGTGAAGTCCATGCTGTTATTAGTATTGGCAGCATCCTGAGCAAGGGTGGTCGCGATATATTGGCTTCTTTAGATGAATTAACGCTGGTCAATGATGATCTGCGTATCAAAGCAGATGAAGGTGACATTGAAGCGATGAACGAGCATGGCTCAAATGACTTTGTTGAATTAGAAAGTGATGCTGCGCTTAGCACCGCTAATCACTTTACATAACAACGATTTATCGCTTAACCCTTTACCTGTTCATAATCAATAACAATGCTTATCTTTTGATTGCTCGCTGATAATGACAACGTAAAAAAATTGTCCCGACAACTGCAACAGCTGCCGGGATTTTTCAATCTCCCGCGCATAGATTTATTGTTTACCGCATTAACCGTCACTTAATTGCTGCACTTTTTGTTTTGCTATTGGTCCATGTTTATTCAATGTTTGCCAACAGGAGCCAGCTATGATTACAGCTAAATTAAACTGTCTTAGCTGTTTTGCCGCTTTTTTAACCGTAATGGACTTGTCTTTCGCAGCGCAGGCAGAACCTACTCAAGACTCGCTTCCCGGTCTGCTGGAATTTACCGAATGGCAGGTCCCTTGGGAAAACTCCAGACCACGTGATCCTTATATGGGGCCAAATGGTAAAGTCTGGTTTGTTGGTCAGGTTGGTGATTATGTTGCCAGGTTGAATCCGAAAACCGGTGAGATGCAAAAATTTGATATTCCCAAAGCCGGTCCGCATACCGTGATTGTTGATAACGATGGCATACCCTGGTATGCCGGTAATAAAGATCGACATATTGGCAAAATGAATCCCGAAACCGGTGACGTCATGCCTATTAAAATGCCTGAAGGCGTCAATGATCCGCATACGATGGCGTTCACCTCAGATGGTGATATCTGGTTTACCGTTCAGCATAGCGGTAAGGCCGGTTTTATTGGCCGTCTGAATATGGCTGATCACCATGTCGACATGATTGAAGTGCCGGGCAATAATATGCGGCCTTATGGTTTGGTCATGGATAGTCAGGACAGACCATGGATTGCCTTTATGGGCGATAACGCTATCGGTACGGTTGATCCGGAATCGATGACATTGCAAATTATCGATACGCCCACACAAGACAGCATTATCCGGAGGATTGGCGTAACCTCGGATGATCGCATCTGGTGGACTGATGCCGGCATGGGACATATCGGCGTTTATGATCCAGAGCAAAAATCAATGCAGCAATGGCCCACACCCGGCGGTGAATCGGCAGGTTTATACGCCATGACAGTCGATCATCAGGATCGTATCTGGTACGTGGAAACCGGCCTGCAACCCAACAGTTTTATTGGTTTTGACAGTCAAAGCGAACAATTTATTTCTATTGATGAAGTACCGTCAGGCGGTATCAGCATTCGTCATATGGTATTTGATGAAACCAGCAATGCTATCTGGTTTGCCACCGACGCCAACACCATTGGCAAAGCGGTCGTGCCTGAATAAAACCGTTATTCATTGATCACTAATTGTGTAGTAATGGAAATAATGCGCGGATGAACAGCAATAATAGCTGCCATGCCGTTGTATAAGCAGAATAATATTTAATAATTTCAAGGAGTCAGTGGCAAACCCTTTGCAGGCGCGGTTTTCTCGATCATAATCGGACTCAGGCCATGGTTTAACTTCATAAGAGGACTGCTTCCGAATGATTAAACGACCCGACGCCGCAAAACGTCTGTTTGTGCTTGACACCAATGTGCTCATGCATGATCCGACGGCGTTATTCCGCTTTGATGAACACGATATCTTTCTGCCGATGGTAGTGCTTGAAGAACTCGACCGGGGCAAAAAAGGTTTATCGGAAGTCTCCCGAAATGTCCGTCAGGTCAGCCGATTTCTGGATGACTTGTTGTTACAGGCCACTGATAACGAAGCTATTAATAATGGTATTCCGCTGCCCAGTGTTGCCAATAATGAAATGCCTCAAGCCAGCGGCCGATTGTTTTTCCAGACCCGGCAGATGGCACAGGACTTACCTAAAGAACTGCCTGGTCATCAGGCCGACAATGCCATTCTGGCAGTAGCCATTAATTTGCAGCAGGCACAGATCGACACCAATGTCATTCTGGTTTCCAAGGATATTAATCTGCGTATCAAAGCCACGGTACTGGGAATTTGCGCCGAAGATTATTACAACGATAAAGTGCTCGACGATGTTGACTTACTATATCGCGGCGCCTCTGAACTGGCAGCGAGCTTTTGGGATGATCTGAATCGTCTGGAATCGTGGACCAAAGATGGTCGTACCTTTTATCAGGTACAAGGTGATGTGGTTAAAGATTGGTATCCCAACCAGCTGATTTATTCACCGGAGGCCGAAAATGCCATTGAAGCCGTGGTCCGCAGTACCACTGGTGATTCAGCCGATATCGAGTTAATTCATGATTATCGCAAAGACAAACACGCTATCTGGGGTATTACGGCCCGTAATCGTGAACAAAACTTTGCACTGAATCTGTTGATGGATCCGGACATTGATTTTGTCACCTTGCTCGGTCAGGCCGGTACCGGTAAAACCCTGCTGACACTGGCTGCAGCTTTGACCCAGACCATTGAACACAAACGCTACGGCGAAATTATTATGACCCGCGTCACGGTACCGGTCGGTGAAGATATCGGCTTTTTACCAGGTACCGAAGAAGAAAAAATGACACCGTGGATGGGCGCATTAATGGATAACCTGGAAGTACTCAATAAAACCGAAGGCGGGGATTGGGGACGTCAGGCGACCAATGATTTACTGCAACGCTGGATCAAAATACGTTCGCTGAACTTTATGCGAGGTCGGACATTTCTTAAGCGGTTTATTATTATCGATGAAGCGCAAAACCTGACTTCAAAACAAATGAAAACGCTGATCACCCGCGCCGGGCCCGGTACAAAAATCGTCTGTTTAGGCAATATTTCACAGATTGATACGCCGTATCTGAGTGAGACCACATCAGGCCTAACCTATGTCGTCGATCATTTCAAAAACTGGCAACATAGCGGTCATATTACGCTGTTACGCGGTGAGCGCTCGCGGCTGGCAGATTTTGCTTCTGAGAATTTGTGATGGTACGTGATAGCATTTACGCATTAACCGTGACTGCAGGACAAACGCATGAATGGCAACACTGATAGTAACGCCGATCGCCGGTCGTATTTCCGGATAAACGATCGGCTGTTAATTAGCATAAAACCGTTAGAACCTGAGACAGCCTGGGAGCTGGGCAAACAAATTGTCGGCAGTGCAACTCACACCGCTCATCCCCATCATCAACTATCTTCTCTGGAAACCGCTTTTCATCACTTAACGGACCAGATTGGCCATGCTGATCGGGATGTGGCACGGGCACTGCGTATGCTCGACGAAAAAATTAATCTGCTGGCCAGTAATGTGCAGCATTTATTACAGCCCATCGACAACACCGAGGCGCAGTCAGTTAATCTCAGTGCTGGCGGGATATCAGTATTAAGCGATCAGGTCATTGCTCCCAAAGCACCGGTTGAGGTCAATATGACCTTATTGCCTTCAGGCATACCTATCAGGGCGGTGGCCAAGGTTATTAGCTGCGAGCAGTTGCTTACGGCGCAAGATGGCAAAGCATTCAGTGTGCGACTGGCTTTTACCCATATGAATGAAACCGATCGTAATATTCTGGTCAAGCACACCCTAAGCCGCCAGGCTGAAAACCTGCGCCAGCAAAAACAACTGAGCTAATTTTCATCGCCCAGCTTAAGCGCTCTATAATGAGCGTTTTGTCCGGAGTAATCCGTTAATGTCTCTGCCCGTTTTATACAGTTTCAGGCGCTGTCCTTATGCGATGCGCGCACGCTTTGCTATTGCTGCTGCCGGCTTACAGGTCGAACTGCGCGAAGTAGTATTAAAAGATAAACCGTCATCGCTGCTGGAAATTTCACCAAAAGGCACGGTACCAGTCCTGCAAACAGCAGAATGCGTTATTGAGGAAAGCCGGGATATTGCCCTGTGGGCTTTCCAGCAACAGGATCCCGCTGGCTTCTGGCAGCCTTTATCAGACACGGCAAGACAACAAACACTGGATTTAATTGCTGAAACCGACGGTGAATTTAAAAACGCACTGGATCGTTATAAATATGCCGATCGTTATCCTGAGCATGATCAGCAGTTTTACCGGCAACAAGGCGAGTTATTTTTACAAAAACTGGAAGCCATTTTAAGTGGCCAATCATTCCTGCTTGGCGACGCGCCAACACTGGCTGATATTGCGGTGATGCCCTTTATCCGGCAATTTGTCATGGTCGATCAAAACTGGTTTAACAACGCCAATAACTATCAGCAATTACAACGCTGGCTGAATGCGTTTTTAAAGTCTGCCGTTTTCAAACAGGTCATGCAGCAGTATCCACAATGGCAGCCGGGCAATGATATCGTATTGTTTCCGGGAGATTAGCGACACATTTCCAACGCCTGTTGCGACGGCAAATCATAATGCTGGTAACGGCAGATATAGAAAGACTCATCGGCGGCTTCAGCATTCATGCTTCTTAATAATTGCTGCCAAAGACTGAGCCGGCTGCTGTCATTAACATACTCGGCGTTTTGCTGCTTATTCAGCCACAAGCCCTCTGCATTAAAGCTGTACACCGGTAATAAATCATTACGCTGCGTGGCCGGGCGGATCACCGGATCCAGATTATCCAATACCAGCGGTGTGGCATCCTGCGCCGGATAATAACTGACCACCATATGCGCCTGATTAAGTGTCAGCGCTTTAACATAGGTCAATCGCAATTTATCGGCTGACATGCCCATTTCGGTCAGCGTGAAATATTTGGCCACCGCAAAATCTTCGCAGTCCCCGCCCTCGGTGACAATAGTCTGCAATGGCGTTGCCCAGTAATCTTCCTTACCCCAATGAATGATATCGTCAACAAACTGATTTTGGTTGATGAAATCGTTGGTCGCTTCCAGTTGACGTTGTTCCGACCAATTACGGCCGCTATCCACCAGCTGTCGCCAGGACGCAACCCGTTGTTCGGTCGCACTGCTGATACCGCTCTCCGTCGAGGATATGGGTGCACTGCCACAGCCAGCCAACAATAACATCAGTGTAAAAATAATCAGGCGCATAGTTAGCCCGTTAATGTGATATAGGCACCTGCATTATCGGCTTTTTTCAATTGCGGTACCACGCCCAGACACGGTGCATTAATCCGGCCTGCAATAGATTGAATGATTTCGTCATGCTGCTCATCATCAAGAAAATCATTAGCCACCCAGCCGGCCAAATCCAATCTGCTGGCCCGGATACTGTCCGCTGTCAGCAATGCATGATTAATACAGCCGAGTTTAATGGCTACCACCAATACCACTGGCAGCTTAATTTGAACGGCCAGATCAGCAATGCTTTGGTTGTTATTTAGCGGCACCAGCCAGCCACCAGCACCTTCTACCACCACGGCATCTGACATATTTTTTAATATTTGGTAGCCTTGCTGCAATCTGGTTAAATCAATGTTCATGCCTACTTGCTGTGCGGCAATATGTGGCGCAATAGCAGGTGCAAAGGCATAAGGATTGACAGCTTGATAGTCGACTTTGATATCGGCCGCCTGCTGTAGTGCCAAGGCATCATCATTACGTAAACCCTGATCTGTCATTTGGCAGCCGCTGGCGACGGGTTTCATGGCGGCGACTTTTAGCCCCTGTTGTTGCAGAGCATGAATCAGGCCGACGCTGATAACGGTTTTACCGACTTCGGTATCAGTGCCGGTAACGAAAAAACCTTGTTTCATA
>JAWWAG010000103.1:0-6862 GCA_033721795.1 Methylophaga sp.
GCAATCTACCGCGGTACAGGATTTATTTAAGGCAGCGGGTTTTATCGCCATCACTGCTCATCAGGATTTTGGAGGTCAGGACCGCGTTGTTATAGGTCAAAAGCCCGAATCAGGTAAAATCACTGCATGAATGATCAACAACTGCTGCGTTACAGTCGGCATATTTTGCTGCCGCATCTGGAATATGAAGGCCAGCAAAAATTACTGGACAGCCGCGTGATGATTGTCGGTCTTGGCGGGCTGGGTTCACCGGTCGCTTTATATCTAGCGGCCAGTGGCATTGGCAAGTTGTTACTGGTCGATGATGATCTGGTCGAGCTGACCAATTTACAACGGCAAATCGTACATCGTAAAACGGCTGTCGGTGAGTTAAAAACCGATTCTGCGGCCAGTACGCTCCGCGATCTAAATGATGAAATTGAGATTGAATGTCTGGCGATGCGTCCCGATGCGGAAACACTCGATAAGCTGCTTGTCGATATTGATGTGGTAGTAGATTGCACTGATAATTTCGATAGCCGGTTTTTATTAAATCGGCTATGTAATCAGAGCAAAACGCCGTTGGTGTCCGCGGCTGCCATTCGCTGGGAAGGGCAGATCAGCGTTTTTGATCCGCGCCAGCCTGACGCGCCGTGTTATCGTTGTTTATATGATGACAAAGGGGCCAATACCCCGCAAAGCTGTGCAGAAAATGGTGTGTTGTCGCCACTGTTGGGCTTGATGGGTAGTATTCAGGCGATTGAAACCATCAAATTATTGAGTGATGCGGGACAATCTCTGGCTGGACGCGTCGTGATGGTTGATGCGCTGAGCCTGCAAATTCGGGAAATGCGCTTACCTCAGGATCCGGCTTGTCCGGTCTGTCATGCTTTGGAAAAATAAAATGACGTTAAAACAAACCGTGCGTTTACCGCGTACGCTGGTCAATGATTTGCTGCATCAGGCGCAATTGTCGCCAATGCGAGAAATTTGTGGCTTGGTCGGTCGCCGTGAAGACTACTGTGAATGTTATCCGCTGGAAACGCAGGAGACTGATGCCAGTGTGTTATTTGCGCTCAATGCCTGCGAACAATTGGCTGCATTGGAAGCCCTCAAGGCCCGGCAACAGCAATTGTTTGCTATTTACCATTCGCATCCGAATGCACCGGCTTTGCCCGCTATTACCGATGAAGATGTCGTGGATTTTCCGGATGCTTTATATCTTTTGATTTCTCTGAATACCAAGGGAGTGCTGGAAATGCGAGGCTTTGACCGTCAGTCCGGTAAACTCGAAGAGGTGGATTTAATAATATGAGTCAATACGACGAGGCAATGCTGCTAAAGGCAGCTGAAATCGCACTCGACAAAGCCCGTGAGCTGGGTGCCAGCGCCGCTGAAGTGGGCGTGTCTAACAGCCATGGTTTATCGGTTTCGGTACGTCAGGCAGAAATCGAAACGCTGGAACACAATAACGATACTGGTCTTGCCGTTACCGTTTATTTAGGTAAGAGCAAAGCCTCAGCCAGTACCTCGGATTTGCGGCCGGAGGCGATTACCGAAACAGTAGCGATGGCATGCAGTATCGCCAAATTTACCCAGGCTGATGAGTTTGCCGGTCTTGCCGATAAAGACATGCTGGCCACGCAGTTTCCGGATTTGTCATTGTTTCATCCGTGGGATATTTCCGCTGATAAAGCGATCGAACTTGCGATGCATTGTGAACAGGCAGGTCGTGATTTTTCGAACCAAATCAGTAATTCTGAAGGTGCCAGTGTCTCGACGCACCAGGGCTTAAGGGTCTATGCCAATAGTCTTGGTTTTGCCGGCAGCAATCAATCCAGTCGTCATAGTATCGGGTGTACCCTAATTGCTAACGATAACAATGGTATGCAGCGTGATTACTGGTATGACCAGGCGCGTGATGCAGCTGATCTGCAGTCAGCGGAATATATTGGTCGTCGTTCGGCAGAGCGGACTTTATCCCGCTTAAATGCTCAGGAAGTTAAAACAGGCCAGTATCCAGTGATTTTTACTGCCGAAATGGCCGGCAGCTTTTTTGGTCAATTGATAGCAGCGATCCGTGGCGGTGCACAATATCGTCAATCCAGCTTTTTGCTGGATGCATTAGGCCAGCAAATTTTTCCCAAGTTTATGCATATTCATGAACAGCCCTATTTACCTAAAGCGATGGGCAGCGCCAGTTTTGATGCCGAGGGTGTCACTACTCAAAACCGCGATATTATTCAAAACGGTGTCTTACAAGGCTATGTGCTTGATAGTTATTCAGCCCGCAAATTAAACATGACCACTACGGGCAATGCAGGCGGTGTGCATAACCTGACCGTTGATTCCGGTGATTTGGATTTTGCTGCTTTACTAAAAACCATGGACCGCGGCGTGATTGTTACCGAAACCATGGGCATGGGCAGCAATATTGTCACCGGTGATTATTCGCAGGGTGCCGCCGGTTTTTGGGTGGAAAACGGCGAGATCCAGCATGCCATTGATGAATTCACCATCGCCGGTCGTTTGCCGGATATGTTTATGGGTATTCAGGCGATTGGCAACGATGTTGATTTGCGTGGTAATACCCGCAGTGGCTCGGTATTGATTGACCGCATGACCGTGGCGGCTTAGGAATACTGACTCACAATAATCTCCGTCACATCAGTTAACTGGCCGATGGCAAACAGACTGTTCAGTGTTTCACGGATTTGTTTGACCTTGTGACTGTTATGGCGCCGTAATTGCGTTAACTGTTGTTGCAAATCGACTGCCGCTGCGCCATCACTGGTTTTGATGGGATGCAAATGACAACTGAAAAAACGCTGCTCCGCTGCGGTTAATGCGCGGCGAATAAATAATTGCTTGCTGGCGTTATCATCAAAACTCAAATCGCTGCTGATTTGCCAATCCGCATTTGCATCTCGCCGAAAAGCGTAAATACCAAAACAGACACTGGTCTGCAGATCGCTGATCGGTAATTTTAATGCCTGAGTCAGACGACCGGTCATTTTTGACAGTGATTGCCACAATAAATCGTGTTGCCGGGCAGTGTTACTTGCAGTTGCCGCGACCGACTGTAAAATCCGGTTATTCGAGGCATCCACACCGAAAAATAACAAAATGTCCGGTAATTGCTGCCGAAATTGTCCGGCAAACAAGCGGCTCGATAAACTCAACTGCAAATCGTCACTGCGCACCGCCAATGTGGGTTTATTATCGGCAAGGACCTGCTCAAAAAACTGGTTAACCGGTGCCGGGCAGTTTTCAGTCAGCCGCTGCAAACCCAATAAGGTTGAGCCTTGCCAATATTGTTGGCTGCGCACTTCATAGGGAATTTCCGTGAGTTTTAGTTTGCTTTGCTGTTGCCAGCGAACAAAGTCCACCGTCACCCTGCTGCCGGTTGTTAACGTATGCTCCGCAGGCAATTTGACCGATAAACCGCCATCCGACAGTTCATTGGTGGTCAGCGTCATTGTCTGCTGCTGATGATGCAAGACGATTGGCGTATGAATTTCAAAGCGCTCAGCCTGGCGGTTAATAAACAACGTTAAGCGTTGTGCCTCGGGCATTTCGAGTGCGGCTGTATTTCTCTGACTGGAAACTTGGGTTGTATCTTTTGATGATGTATTGATCACTATGCCCGGCGTGATATCCGTCATTGTAACCAGATGCTCGCATTGTTGAATCGTGTCAGATAAATGGCGGGCAATATCCGGCTGGCGTTCTATCAGCGGAGCCAGTTGCGCCTCGACCAGTTCGCTATTAAAAGCAATCGGCTGAGGGCGGAGTAAATAGATGTTTTGCAAGTGGGTTTGCTGAAGTAAGTTTTTACTATCAGTGCTGTTATCGGCATCAGCATAATGCAGCTGGCCTTTTTCAGTAATGCCTACGACTATAGATTGGCCGTTTGCTAAAGCAGTCAGTGGTAATTGATTAAGCAGACTATGTTGATGCCAGGGGGCTAAAGCCGCATCGGCTGCCGCGCTGGTATGCACAAACAGGACTTTATCCAGTGCGGCATTACACCAAAATAAAGGTCCGCTAAAATGCTGGCAGAACAATCGTAAATAATACTCATGCGCCAGATTAAACAACTCGTTATCAAGATCGGTATGACTTAACTGTTGGTGCTCGGCCAGCCAGTTATCAAGCCATTGGCTGAGCGCCAAATCATCTTGGCGTTGGCGCTGCACAATTGCCACGCTATGCTGCGCCGTGTGTTCCAAAGCGATGACCCTGTAGGGCATTTCGGTCAGTAGATCGGCCGGCGCATCAAGTTGCAAAGTTGGCAGGCTGATTAAAATATTCTGTCCGGTAAGCAGGTGTTGAACCCGGCGCATACTCAAGCGCATGGCGCTGGCACTAATATTGGTGGTACTGGCGTGATAGCGCAGTTCTTCGGCATCAATGACTGCCGGCGTGGTGATATTAAAGCGTGGCTCACGGCGTTCAATACGGCTGTCAAAATCCAGCCATTGAAATTGCTGGCTGTCACGGTAAAGGATCGGTTTTTGTTCAACGTTGACCGGTACTGCGTCCTGTTGCATCAATAGCTGCAGGGCTTTTTGCCAGGCTTCATAAACAGCGACAGTAAATTGATTGTTATTGCGTTCCAGCAGGGTTTTTAACAACAGATAGCTACGATCATCAAGATAATGGGTGCGGTTACCGATTTGGTAAGCCTGACATTCACCGGCAACTTTGCCACGTAAATCAATATTACGCAGACAGGGCTTTTGCAGACGCTGGCGTTCCAGTTGTTGCAGAAAGGCCTGATTTTGCTGACGGCTATCCGTTTCGGCCATTGGCTAACCGTTAAATTCTGCCGGCGTTTTGGCCTGAATACTCAGCGCGTGGATCTGCTTTTGCATCAGATCGCCAACGGCATCAAATACCAGACGATGGCGTTTTAAAGGCAACAGGCCGGCAAATTGTTCGCTGACAATCAGCACATTAAAATGACCACCTCCGGTATTGCCGGCATGCCCCGCATGCAAATGGCTTTCGTCAATGATCTCAAGCTTGGTCGGCGCCAGGGTTTGCAATCGCTTATTCAATTCATCCTGTGTGTTCATGGTAGTACTTTTCGAAAAGGTTTAACGCTGACTTTGGCATACACATCAGCGTCAATATAGGGATCGGCACCGGCCCAGGCTTGTGCCGATTGTAAATTATCAAACTCGGCTACCACCAGGCTGCCGGTAAAACCAGCAGCGCCCGGATCTTCACTGTCAATAGCTGGATGGGGTCCTGCCAGCAGCAACCGGCCTTCATCCTGCAATGCCTGTAATCTGGCTAAATGTGCCGGCCGGGCCTTCAGGCGACGATCTAAACTATCGGCTTTATCTTCGCTGATAATTGCATACCACATTACTTGGCATCCTCTGGTTTCGGCGTTTCGATGGCGTGTTTTGACAGATATATAGCTTGGCCAGCAATAAATACAACAGTAATAGCCAGTGAGCCGAAGACTTTAAAGTTGACCCAGGTTTCTTCTGAGTAACCATAAGCGATGTAAATATTCAAAATACCAGAGAAAATAAAAAACACTATCCAGGCTGTATTCAATCGTGACCAGACGAATATCGGTAATTGAATATGATGTTCCATTACACGTTGTAGCAGGGTTTTATCAGTAAAGATTCGTGCGCCAATGAAAGCGGCTGCAAACAACCAATTCACTGCGGTAGGTTTCCACATCACAAACTCAGGATTTTGCAGCCATAACGTCGCACCTCCTAATACCATGACCAATGCCAAGGTAATGAGATGTTGTTTTTCGGTACGCCGATAACGCAGCCACGTATAGGCAACTTGCAACACCGTGGTGATCATCATCACAATAGTAGCTGCATAAATACCCGCAATTTCATAGCTTTGCCCCCCCCATTCGTATGTGCCTCCGGCAAATTTATAAGCGACGAAAAATAGGATAATGGGTAAAAAATCGCTGAGTAATTTCATTGTTTATCTTTAAAGCCTGCGTAAGCGGCTATTCTAACGTAAAATCAATGACATGACCCAACAGCCACTTATCTACGACTTACATTGTCATTCCAATGCCTCGGACGGCACTTTGACACCAACACAACTGGTCACCCGAGCGGCTGAATTCAATGTCGATGTCCTGGCTTTAACCGATCATGATGGTACTGAAGGCATGGCTGAAGCGCGTTTAGCTGCGCAGGAGTTTTCAATCACCCTCATTGCCGGTGTAGAAGTTTCAGTAACCTGGGGTGCTAATACCTTGCATATTGTCGGGCTCAACATTGATATCGAGAATACGGCACTGCAAAACGGGCTGTCGTCACTGCGGGATTACCGGCGTGATCGTGCTGTTGAAATGGCTAAACGGCTGGGAAAAGCCGGTATCGACGGGGCTTATCAGGGCGCCAGCCAGTATGCGTCAGATACCATGCTCGGCCGGATGCATTTTGCGCAGTTTTTGGTGGCAGCGGGTCATGCCAAAGATACCCGGGATGTATTTAAACGCTTTCTGGTGCGTAATAAACCCGGTTATGTGCCAGGCGACTGGGCCAGTCTGGAAGAAGCTTTGGGATGGATTCATGGCGCGGGCGGTCAGGCCGTCATTGCCCATCCGGCACGTTATAAAATTACGGCCACCAAGATGCGCCGTCTGATTGGTGAGTTCAAAGAGCTGGGCGGCGTCGGTCTGGAAGTTTGTTCAGGTATTCAGCACGGCGATGAAATACGGCATCTGGCAGCACTTGCCAGTAAACATCAATTATTGGGCTCATGCGGTAGTGATTTTCACAGTCCTGAGCAAAGCTGGACAGAATTAGGCAAAATTAGCCCTTTGCCGGCCAGCGTCACGCCGATCTGGTCATTATGGCCGCAGCCCGAGAAACGGAAATCA
>JAWWAG010000104.1:0-6765 GCA_033721795.1 Methylophaga sp.
AATATAAATCCGCCGGACGCGTTAAGTCGCTGCGACGATCCAGCACACAGGCATGCGATACGCCGGAATCAAACCAGACATCCAGCGTGTCGGTCACTTTGTCGTATTCAGCAGCCTCATTGCCAATCAGATCTTCAGCGGTCAAATCAAACCAGACATCAATGCCATGCTGCTCGACTTTCTGTGCTATTTGTTCAATCAGTTCGGCTGTTTTCGGATGCAGTCCACCAGTTTGTTGATGGACAAAAATTGGAATCGGCACCCCCCAGGTACGCTGACGCGAAATACACCAGTCAGGTCGCCCCGAGACCATATTTTCAATGCGTTTTTGGCCCCAATCCGGCAACCACTTTGTGCCCGCGATTTCTTGCATTGCCGTTTCACGCAGACCATTTTGATCCATGCTGATAAACCACTGTGGTGTAGCGCGGAAAATAATCGGCGATTTATGCCGCCAGCAATGCGGATAACTGTGTTGAATATCGATATGACACAGTAATGCGTTGTGTTCACGCAATGTTTCAATGACCAGCGGATTGGCTTTAAACACTGATTCACCGGCAAATAACGGCGTATCGGGCAAAAACACACCATTGCCTCCAACCGGATTATCTACCGCAAGACCATATTGCTGACCGACCACATAGTCATCCTGACCATGCCCGGGGGCAGTGTGCACGGCACCCGTACCGGCATCAGTGGTCACATGATCACCGAGAATGACCGGTACCTTTCGATCATAAAACGGATGTTGTAATTGCAGATTCTCTAAAGCTGCCCCTTTAACGCGGGCAATGATATCACCCGTTAATTGGTAGCGTTCAAGCGCTGTTTCATATAACGCTTCTGCCAAAACCAGCCGTTCATCGCCGCATTGCAGCAATACATAATCCAGTTGCGGATGTAAACAAACAGCTTGGTTGGCAGGGAGTGTCCATGGCGTGGTGGTCCAGATAACCAGACTGGTAGTTCCTTTACCACGGTTGGCACAAACGGCATCAAAAGCCCCATTATCAATTACTTTAAACCTTACATCGATCGCCGGTGAGCGCTTGTCTTCATATTCAACTTCCGCTTCAGCCAGAGCAGAACCACAATCCACACACCAATGCACCGGTTTAACCCCTTTATGCAAATGGCCATTGGCAGTGATCTTGCCAAGGGTGCGTATAATATCGGCCTCAAATTGGAAATCCATGGTGAGATAGGGATTTTCCCAATCGCCGAATACGCCCAGACGCTTAAAATCCTCCCGCTGACCATTTACTTGTTTGGCAGCATAGTCGCGACAGGCCTGGCGAAATTCTTTGGCTGATACTTTGACACCCGGTTTACCGATTTTTTTCTCGACATTGAGTTCAATTGGCAGGCCGTGGCAATCCCAGCCGGGTACATAAGGGGTATCGAAACCACTTAATGTTTTGGCTTTGAGGATCATGTCCTTAAGGATTTTATTAACGGCATGACCGATATGAATGTCGCCGTTGGCATACGGCGGGCCATCATGCAGGATGAATTTTGGCTTGTTGGCGTTGTTTTCACGCAGTTGCCGATATAATTCCTTTTCCTGCCAACGCTTTAAAATCAACGGTTCGCGATTCGGCAGACCTGCCTTCATCGGGAAATCGGTCGCGGGTAGATTTAAAGTCTGTTTGTAATCGGCCACAAATTTCTCGTTGTTATCGATAGTAAAAGTTGGCGATTATACGGGTTTTTAGCAATGACCTAAATCATGCAGGCCGCTTTTATTTGTTTATTCACTTCGCGTTCAATCGGTAAATTACAGTAAAATACCGACTGATTGAAATTCTCACGGAAAAAGAGCCCTCAGGCAATGCCGGCAAGCGAAAAAGTCATTATCAAAGGTCTGACCGAAGACGGCGGTAAATTTCGGCCCAGTGATTGGGCAGAACGCTTATGTGGTGCCGTTGCCAGCTATGGTCCCGGCCGGCGCATCATTTTTCATCCCCATGTTAAAATGGCATCAATAGATGGCGTTAAGTCAGTCGTAATTAGTGCTGAGTTGGAAGAACTGGATGAAATGCTGTTTGATTTTTTGCTGGATTTTGGCCGCGAAAACAAGCTGCAAATCGAACGGCGTGAAGATCTTGACGAAAACTAACGATTAAATCAGCAATTATTGGCTGCCCTGTTCAGCATCGGGCCAATTCTGAATATAGTTTTTCAGTAGTTTATTTTCAAATTTGGCTTTTTTCAGTAATTCTTCGACGATATCCGTGATCGACAGCATACCCTCCAAGCGCCCCTGATAAACCACCGGTAAATGGCGGATATTATGCTCCACCATGATGTTCATCACTTCTTCGAGCGTATTGTCTGGATCACAGGTATAAGGATCTGGCGTCATTGCATCCCGGGCAGTGCGTGGCTCCCACATCGCATGTTTTTTATGCAGCACATTTAGCAAATCACGTTCTGACAAAATACCTACCAAAGCACCATTATCAGTCACTACCAGCGAACCGATACGGTGCTCCATCATCAGGTTAACCGCTTTATCCAGCGAATCCGTTGGTGTCAGGCCAATAACCGGCTTGCCTTTATTTTTTGTGATGGATCTGACTTTCATGGTCTGTCTCCAGTGGGCAATTTTGTTTTATTCTGCTTGACCGCCCGTCACGCTGCAAGTGCTGATTACAAATGTTCGCGAGTCGCCCTGAAATCAATCTCTGGCCAGCGTTCAATGGTCAAATCCAGATTAACCCGGGTCGGCGCGATATACGTCAGATTATCGGCACCATCGAGGGCGAGATTTTGCGATGCTTTACGTTTAAATTCTTCGAGTTTTTTGGCATCGTCACAATACACCCATCGAGCGGTATTCACCTGCACCGGCTCATAAGCGCATTCGACGTTATATTCGCCTTTGAGCCGGTGCACCACCACATCAAACTGCAACACACCCACAGCGCCCAAAATCAGATCGTTATTATCCAATGGTCGAAATAACTGGGTAGCACCTTCCTCACTCAGTTGTTGCAGCCCTTTAAGCAAGGCCTTGTTTTTAAGCGGATCTTTCAGACGCACTCGACGGAATAATTCAGGCGCAAAATACGGGATCCCGGTGAATTGCAGATCTTCACCTTGGGTAAAAGTATCACCAATCTGAATAGTGCCATGGTTATGCAGACCGAGAATATCACCGGGCCAGGCCTCTTCAGCCTGTTCACGTTCGGCGGCCATAAAGGTCACGGCATTGGCAATGGTGACATCTTTACCGATGCGGGTTTGCCGTAGTTTCATACCCTTGGTGTATCGCCCAGAACAAACTCGCATAAAGGCAATGCGGTCACGATGTTTAGGATCCATATTGGCCTGAATTTTAAAGACAAAACCGCTGAAATTTTCTTCATTGGCCGCGACACTTCGACCCGTTGTTTCACGCGTCTGTGGCGACGGCGCGTACTCAACATAAGCATCCATCAACTCGGTAACACCAAAGTTGTTCATTGCCGAACCAAAAAACACTGGTGTCATTTCGCCGGCCAGAAACGCGTCCAAATCAAATTGATCGCTGGCACCACGCACCAGTTCAATTTCTTCACGCAGCTCATCAGCCATATTGCCGAATAAATCATCCAGCCGTGGATTATCCAGACCCTGAATCAATTCACCTGAATCAGCTTCTTTGTTATGCGCCTCAAACAGACGAATGCTGTCGTTATACAGGTGAAAAATCCCTTTAAAGCCCTTGCCCATACCAATTGGCCAGGTCACCGGCGCGCAGCGAATATTCAGGATTCGCTCTACTTCATCGAGTAGCTCCAAAGGTTCACGACCTTCACGATCCAGCTTATTGATAAAGGTTAGAATTGGCGTATCACGCAGCCGGCAAACTTCCATCAATTTAATGGTGCGTTCTTCAACACCTTTGGCGCTGTCGATAACCATTAACGCCGAGTCCACCGCTGTTAAGGTGCGGTAAGTATCTTCAGAGAAATCGGCATGACCTGGCGTGTCGAGCAGATTGACTATCCGCCCTTTATAAGGAAATTGCATCACCGACGAGGTCACTGAAATACCCCGCTCTTTTTCCATCTCCATCCAGTCGGAAGTGGCATGTTTATCGGTTTTACGGGATTT
The DNA here is from genome assembly GCA_033721795.1 of Methylophaga sp. Lineage (GTDB taxonomy): Bacteria > Pseudomonadota > Gammaproteobacteria > Nitrosococcales > Methylophagaceae > Methylophaga. The sequence continues at coordinate 4,105 of JAWWAG010000104.1, forward strand.
CACACTGCCGGCCATCTGAATGGCACCGCCAAATAACAAGAGTTTCTCGGTGAGCGTCGTTTTACCGGCATCGGGATGCGAGATGATGGCAAAAGTGCGGCGTTTATTCACCTCTTTTTGCAGGTTTGGGTTGGCCATAGTGACTTCTTAAGTGAGTTGCTGATACAGCAAAATTTGCTAACCCGCTATTTTGGCTGAAATCAACGACTGATACAAACCGCTATTGCGCAAACTCAAACCGATTTCGGCCATTTTGTTTGGCTCGATACATGGCTTTATCTGCACGTTCCAACAGAGAGCGACGACTCTCACCGGTCCGCCACTGAGCCACACCAATACTAACAGTAACCTGGCCGACATCAGTAAATTTAATACTGGCAACATGTTTTAGCAGACGTTCTGCAAGATTGCCTGCTTCGTCAAGCGTGTTATTGGATGCCAGAACAATAAACTCCTCTCCACCCCAGCGGCCCAGAAAATCAGTGGCACGTAACTGCTTTTCAACTTCACTGGTCAGGCGTTTCAATACAAGGTCACCGACTTCGTGGCCGTGTTGATCGTTCACTTTTTTAAAATGATCGACATCGAATAACAAGATTGAGCAAGGCCGGTAATAGCGCTCCGCAGCCGATAATTCGGCATCAATTGCTTGCTCAATACGATAACGGTTCCAGACCTGGGTCAGCGAGTCGGTATGGGCAATTTTTTTAAGCTGGTCATTCGCCTGATGGAAGCGTTTATTAAGCTGGCTAATTTCATTGACGCTAATAGCAACCGTCAAATCTTCTGCCAGGTCCATCGCTGCTTTTTGTTCAATACCACGCCAGGCGGCGCAGCGATCGGTGATCGTTTCTGTCCAGACTTCACCTGGCAAGTCTGGTTGCCTGACTAACTCCCCCTCGGCAAACGCTGATAAAACCGTCTGGCTGGCTAACCATTGATACTGGCGTACACGAGACTTACGAAACATCAGCATCCAGCCGTTTTTCTCGGCTTCCCCGGGTAAACGCACCGCCATCAGACCGGCCCTATCACGTAAATCCACCAGATCGTTTAATTCAGTTACGGAAAGACGCTGACAGCACCATACTTTTTCATCGCGATATTGTTTGCCTAACCACTTGGCCACGATGTCAATTTCATACACATCCAGTGTTTCGGCATAACAGGTGACGCTATCGCCATACACCAGCGCCATGCCACATAAACCAAATAACTTCAGCCAGCCATTGCCATGCGCTTTAAATAATTCTCCAGGCTGGCTGATCAAGCCACGTTCAGCAGATAACAATTCGCGGCTATCCAGAACTTGCTGTAAAAATGCAGCTTCCTGCAAGTGCTGCAATAAAAAAAGGCGCTGCGAAGCCATTTGTACCAGATTAAAAGCTGCATCACGCTCGACGGGGGATAACGCCATCGGCGTAAAACTGTGACAGACCAATAAACCCCACAAACCTTTATGACTATGAATGGCGATGGTCAGTACGGCGCTGACACCAAGATTTTGCAGATACGCTTTATGGCGATCTGATAAGGCCCGCAGATATCCATAAGTCATATCCAGTAACGGTAATTGTGCATCGTGCGACGGCACTAATGGTACCGGCTCAGCCAGTACATCCGGCACATTGCGCAGGGGATTTTCAGCGTAGCGATTCCGTACCATTTCCGGAATATCTATAGCCGGTAAGTGATAATGCAACAGACTGCGTTCAGGTTGCATACAGCTCTCAGCAACGACAATTCGATGGCTATGGCGATCAAACTCACAGAGCATTACGCGATCATAACCGGTCACCACCTGTACACTCTGCGTCAGGATTTGCAGTAACTGCTTAATATCACGGCATGCTGCCAATCGGGTCAGCCACTCATTGACGACAGGCAATAATCGCTGCTCATCGGCACGAGGCATATACTCAAACTCAACCACCACATCATTCTGACTGCGGTAAGCCATGACATAAAATCGCTGATGATGGCCGCGAACCAGACGTTGAATAACCAGTGCCGCCAATAAACGATCCTGGTTTTGCAGAGCTGACTGCACTTGGCTATGCAATGTCTGGCCAAGAAGATCTAGGGCGGTTGATCGCAAAGCAGAATCAACTGCAATATCAAGATGCTCTGCTAAATTGGCGCTAACCTGCCTGACATCCTGCATCGTGGCGTCAAATCGTAATAAACAACCGCTGCTCTGAATCGCCTCAACAACGGTTCCATGTGGATTGAGCGCAGCTTCAGATGGCGAGCGGTTCAAAGCATGATCAGCCATCTTCTGTCCCCGGTCATATCAATCAGACATTGACTAAAATTAAACTTAACTGGTTAATTATATCGGCGTGATGTGTATCAACGATTGTTCACTTAACCACAGATAGTCAGATATCAGACAAGGGGCATAAGTTCTGCCTCAGGGCTCATTAACATCAGAAATTCCGACGCTATCGCGATACGCATAGCAGTCATCAGTTATCTGACAAGAAATGTGTTACAGCCTATATCTTTTGTAACGATACGCTAAAAACGTCATAAAGCTCATTAATAAATTTTTATTTGCCCAGCCTGATAGTAATAGTGTGACGTCTTTACCATGACCATAGCTATCATTTTTACCTTTAATCGGTAACTACAGCAATATTTAACGATTTATGCTTGTTG
>JAWWAG010000105.1:0-6760 GCA_033721795.1 Methylophaga sp.
AGTTACGGTAATACTTACAAAGCAAATGGTTACGGTAACGGATTGTCACAACTTGGCAATCCAATGGCCGTGAACTATAACGAGCACTTGTCTGTCCGTTTTTAAGGCGATGAAATAACGACGCTTGTCATCTGCGGAATTTCCGCATCAGCAATGGGCTGAGCTTATTCGTCAGTAAGCTTTGTCGGACCACCAAGTTATTACCCGGTGTCGCATCATCGGCAAGCGATAAAACGCTCATTGCAGGCAACTTAAAGAAGTATATGGCATCAAGAGTGCTGCTTAGTTCTACCATCGCTCAGAACAACGAAAGCTGTGAATATTGATTGGGGGCATTTTGATTCTGCCATTAATTGAATTACTCTTTAATGGCGCCTTCCAGCAAATTAACAGCATTTTCAATTAGCAAAGGAGGAGTTCAAATGTCTTTAAGACTCACCAAACGCTCAGTTACTGCGGTCATGGCCTCTGCCATGCTGACCGGGTTACCAACTGTTGCCCTCTCTGATACCAATGTACCGGAGCTTAGTCATAGCACGGTATTATCAGATCTGAAAAATCCATGGGATATGGCTTTTGTTGAAGATGGCACCATGTTTTTCACTGAAAAATGTCATGGTCTTTCGGTACGCAAGCCTGACGGTAAGGTCAGTCAGCTGCTTGGGATGAAAGGTACCAAAGGTTATGCCAGTACCGAAAAGGATCTTTTTTGCCATGGCCAGGCGGGCATGAATGGCGTTGCAATCGATCCAGACTTTGATAACAATCGTTTTATTTACGTCTATTCAGCATCCAGCTTGACTGCCGGTAATAGCAACCGGGTTATCCGGCTCACGGTCAATGACGATTTCACCAAAGTATCGAATCGCACTGATATTGTTGATGATATTCCCTACAAGACAGAACCCTCTGACCATCCGTTCGGTGACTCTGGCGCACATAACGGCGGACGTCTCCAATTTGGACCGGAGGATGGTTTTCTTTATGTCACCACCGGTGATAACCACAACAGCCAGCTACCACAATCGCCACAATCACTGGGTGGTAAGGTGCTGCGCATTGACCGGAACGGTGCGGCAGCGCCTAATCCGGTTACGGGAAAAAATTTCGACCCACGAATCTACACCTACGGTCATCGTAATGTTCAAGGCATTACCTTTCATCCGGAAACATCGCAGCCATTCGTGACAGAGCATGGACCATGGCACTCTGATGAAGTCAATGCGCTGGTAGCCGGCGGCAATAGTGGCTGGGACCCACGTCCCAATATGGCCGGTCGTGGCGACTGTCCTGATGATTACTGTGGTTATGAGCCAAATCAGAAAGAGGGTATGGATCCTGAAAAGCGTTCAGAGTACATGCCATTGACTGATACTGAGACCTATCCGCATGCCATCAAGCCAGCCTGGCAAAACAATCAACTTTCTCAGGGTATCAACAGTACAGATTTTCTGACCGGTGACCAGTGGGGCGCTTGGGATGGACGTATGGCTGTTGCTTTCATGGGGATTGGATTTGGCGGTACGCCCGTTGGTAATCGTATTGATTTGATCGATATCGCCGATGATGGGAAATCAGTTCATGATGTGACCGAGATGCCTTTGCCAATGGATCCTGCCCGCTTTCGGGCACTCGTCCAGGGACCGGATGGTGACCTTTATACCATCGTGGATGAAGGAATGATCTACCGCATCAGTCCGGAATAAATCTCTCAACCGCACTGCATTAATGCAGTGCGGTTCCCTCCGGAATACAGTCAAAATGTCAATGCCAGCATGAAGTTTTTTAACGTAGCCACGTAAAACCGTCATATTTTAAAAGTAGACTCACAAACGGATTTCTTGTGAGGATAAGGCATGTTTCACTGGCTAAACCGCCTTATTGGCGCGCAATATTTTCAGACAGTACCTCCACAGCTTTTTACATCATTACAGCTCACGGCAAAATTTGTCGTAGTTGGTCAGCAACATTTTATTCGCTCCAAGTATGGTGTTTATCTGAAAACCCGCTGGACTGATGCGACCTTTCACTTTTGTGTACTGGGAATTTACGGCAGGGGGCTGTCGGAATATTTAAGTTCTCAACAGCAACCATTCAGTTTTATTGATATTGGTGCCAACCAGGGTTTGTATAGTTTGCTCGCGGCGGGTAATCGTTTTTGTCAGCAGGTATTTGCGTTTGAGCCGGTGAGCGAAAATTATCAATATCTGACCGATAACTTGCAGATTAATGATGCCAGCAGCAAAACCCTGGCATTCAAAGCTGCCATCGCCGAAAGCCATGGCCCTTATCAAATTTGTCTGAAACGTGGACATAGTGGTGCGGCATCAATGCGACCACAGCAATCGTCCCGGTCGCAACGTTATGAAACAATTCAAGGCATTAATGCGGCTGATTTACACAACTTATTCAGATTTGTTGAACGTGCCATTATCAAAATTGATGTCGAAGGATTTGAAAAAACGGTAATTGATGAACTGGTCAAATCCGGCGTTTTAACCCGCACGCAAGCCGTGTTTTATGAAGTTGATGAGCGTTGGTCCCAGCCGCAGCAGATCCGCCAGCATCTTACAAAGCAGGGATTCAAACGGTTTCAGAAATTTGGCAGCGGCTATCATTACGATATACTGGCAATCCGTGAACAGATGTAATGGCGCAGTAAGTTAACCTTTAATCGCAACAGATAAAAATCTTTTTTGATTCAATTGTCTGGGTTTTGTCGTTTATGTCTGAATGCCTCAACAATGCGCTTTTGTTCTTTTTCATCATAAAAGCTGGGATCTTTGAACAGGTCCGGTTGATTGTCATCAAAGACCATATTCAGCGCCTGTGCGCTGGTTTGTACCATCGGCTCGAAATGTGCGTTGCTGCCTAATATCAGGTCAGTGACCCGTTTACGGCGATACACCGCAAAACCTGCCAGCAAGCCAAGTACTAAGGCAATATATAATGGCAGTCCGTGACTGCCGATAAGCGTCATCAGCGAACCTGCTAAAACCGGTGCAAATGCACAACCGGTTCCATGTAATATCAGCATGTCAGAAGAACCTGCCACAATTTCTTCAGGATGTAATTGATCGAGCAGCATGGCAACAGATAACGGGTACACCGCAAACGCCAACCCACCCCAGATGAAATTCATCGCAATTAAACTGTTTTGACCGGGCGCAAGCGGCATTAATAAAGCAATCAGCGCTGCCAGAATCAGCACCCAAGTCATCACTTGCGGCCGATCTTTTTTATCAGAATAACGACCGATGGGGATCTGTAAAGCGGCCCCACCAATAATCGTCAGGCTCATAATTAAAGTAATGCCACTCAGGTCAAACCCCAGCTGCATGGCATAAATCGGCGTCATCGACCAGAAGGCGCCCATTGCCAAACCCGATAAAAGCGCTCCCCCTACTGCGAGGGGTGCAAAACTTATTAAGCTTTTCAGGCTGCTTTTAGGGCGATCAGTAATGGTCGGCTGACTGCGACGGGTGAGTGCTAATGGTAATAACGCCCAGCTGATTAAAATCGACACCAGGGCAAATAAAATATAGCTTTCGGGACTTTCTAACCGCAACAGATGTTGGGCAGCCGCCAAAGCACCTAAATTCACCACCATGTAAAGTGAGAAAATGCGGCCACGTTCGTGACTGGCGGCCTGACTGTTCAGCCAGCTTTCAATCACGGTCATCAGTGTAATGTAGGACAAACCATAGACAAACCGGAACCCCAGCCATGCCCATGGCTCGACAAAAATGACATGCAATAAAGCAGCAGAGGCACAAATCGACGCACAAAAGGCAAATGTACGGATATGACCCATGCGTTTGATCAGCCGGCCGCTGACCCAGGTACCACAAATAAAACCGACAAAATACCCGGACATAATGATACCCAGCATGGCACTGGAATAACCTTCACTGACACCGCGCAAGGTCAGCAGTGTACTGAGCAGGCCATTACCGAGCAGTAATAGCCCGACGCTCCAGATTATCGAGCGAATAGGTTTTAACAATGCCAGAGAATGCATGTTGTTTTCCTATCGATAACGATCGTTTCTGCCATATTTTGAAACCAGCATGCACCAAAAAAACGCTTTTCAAAAAGACGCTTATTTAAGCAGCTGATGCTTCAAACCTGCTAAAGCCGCATTTTTATTAACGCTGATAGCCGGCTAGTTAAGATCAATTCCATCGACCATGGGACACTACAGTGACTTTATGCAATAGCCGATCCCTTAACGGTCATTAACGATAAAAACCTGATGGTATTAAGGCAATACACGCTGTTAAGTTGATAAGTTTAAAACTCAAAAGCTGCAATAAGTGGTGAATGATCTGAGAGTTTATTCCAGTCTGCACGGGGCGGCCGTTCACATAACACCGGCTCAAGACCCCGGAAATAAATCCTATCCATTTTCAGTATCGGCATCCAGGCTGGCCAGGTACGGGCATGACGTTTGTGCAGTGTGCGATAAGCTTCTTTAAGATCCAAATGCTGGTAAAGATTTTTCTCAGCTTGCACGCCCCAATCATTAAAATCACCAGCCACAATTAACGGTGCATCATGTGGCACATGCTCATCAATACGATCACATAACTGCACAAATTGTTTTTTGCGTTCGCCGCTGGTCAGACCCAGATGAATGCAGATAATGTGTAATTCATCATCACTACCCGGCAGATGAATTACCCCATGCAAAATGCTGCGACTGGCCCAGCTGTAGGGTGAGACATTAATATTTTCCCAACGAATCAGCGGATATTTACTGAGAATGGCATTACCATGGTGACCGACGTTGTAAACGGCATTTTTGGCATAAGCAAAATGCGGCCACACATCACGCGCAATAAACTCACAATGCGGACAGTCCGGCCAATGCAGCTGTTTTTGCTGGTGGGTATGATGCTCACCCTGAATTTCCTGCAGCAGCATAATATCGGCATCGGTATGCGTCAGCGCATCACGCATTTCATGCAAAATAAATTGCCGGTTACCGGCATTAAAGCCTTTGTGCAGATTGTAAGTCAGGATGCGGAGCTGGTTGTTCGCCATACGGCCTCAGCGGGATAATAAAGCTATACATTAACATTTTCGTCATGCTGAAAATATGACAAATTTTCCATGCCACCGAATCAAATGCATCGTATTAGGTGGCTTAATTTATCTTGAATATTTAATTGTCGAGCGCGGCCAAGTCTTCTTCACAGTCAAGTTTAAACCTGTTTTTATCAGATGTCCTGACCAGCAGCGAATTATCAAAATAATTACGACCCACCAGAATTGGGAGCGTCATCTTGCTGCGACCGGCCAGGGTAAAGCCGCTCTCTTCATAATAGTCACCGACAGATAAACCCATTTTGGCGACATAACGGGTTTGATCACCACTTGGCTGAGTAACCATAATTTTATCATTGAGTGGCTGGTTCATTTAAGCTGACTGTCAGCAAACAACCCATCATTGAATAAACGCATTGTGTTTCTCCTCCTCATTGAGTGACTTGGTTATATATTTCAAATATGCGCACTTGAGGCAAAGCCTAACCAGCCAAGTTCAGGTAGAAATTTAACAATTACAACCAAATAATGGATTTAGCCTGCGTTAGCAGCATCCACTCTAAAATCAGTTTTAACGAAATTTTTTGCTTGATATTTGCTTCGCTTAGCCCCATTTGAAGCCTATCGATTAATACTAGTCACACGGAGACAAACCAATGGGCGTTGATGCACATAAAGAAACCATGGGCTTTCAGACCGAAGTCAAACAACTGCTGAACCTGATGATCAATTCTTTGTATAGCAACAAAGAAATTTTCATGCGTGAACTGATTTCCAATGCCGCCGATGCCGCCGACAAACTGCGGTTTGAAGCATTGTCAGACGATGCGTTGTTTGAAGGTGATGCCGATCTGCAAATCCGCGTCGAATTTGACAAAGAAGCCCGCACCATCACCATTACTGATAATGGCATTGGCATGACCCGCCAGGAAGTTATCGACAATATCGGTACCATTGCACGCAGTGGCACCAAAGCGTTTTTTGGTAAATTGACCGGTGATGAAGCGAAAGACTCACAGCTGATTGGTCAGTTTGGTGTCGGTTTTTACTCAGCCTTTATTGTTGCTGACAAAGTCACGTTAAAGACTCGCCGTGCAGGTTTGACGGCTGAACACGGTGTTATCTGGGAATCGGCCGGTGAGGGCGAATTCAGCATTGAAAATGTCAATATGCCAAGCCGGGGTACGGAAGTCACCTTGCATTTACGTGAAGGTGAAGACGAATTTTTAAATGGCTGGCGGCTGCGTAATGTCATCAGCAAATATTCTGATCACATCAACCTGCCAATTGTCATGCAAAAAGAGCAAGAGCCGGACGAAGATGGCAACGGTGATGACAGCAAGGTTGAATATGAAACCGTTAATAAAGCGACTGCTTTATGGACGCTGTCTAAAAATGACATCACCGAAGAGCAATATAAGGAATTCTACAAACAAGTTGCCCATGATTTTGAAGATCCGTTGACCTGGAGCCATAACAAAGTCGAAGGCAATATTGAGTACACCTCACTGCTGTATATCCCTTCCCGTGCCCCGTTTGATCTGTGGGATCGTGATCGCATGCATGGCATCAAGCTGTACGTGAAACGCGTATTTATTATGGAAGACAGCGAACAGCTGATGCCGCGTTACCTGCGGTTTGTTCGCGGCGTAATTGATACCAATGATTTACCGCTGAACGTGTCCCGTGAAATCCTGCAAAGCAGCAAAAC
>JAWWAG010000106.1:0-6736 GCA_033721795.1 Methylophaga sp.
AGGTAAGGCGGCCGCGAGCTCAGCAGCAAATGCCAGTGTGGCCTGTTCATTTTTTAACCACATTATGGGAGATCTTTTAAATTTAATAAGCGTTGTAAGAAAGGCAGCAAATCCAAAGCAAGCAAACCACGTTCACCATGGGCTCTGGCGGCATTATCAGCAGCAAGGCCATGAAATACAACACCGGTTTGGGCCGCATCAGTAAGAGTGAATTTCTGTGCCAGCAAACCACCAAGAATGCCGGTCAGACAATCTCCCATGCCACCGCTGGCCATACCGGAATTGCCATAAGGTGATAATTTTAGCGGCCCATCACCCGTGCAAATCAAACTGCCACACCCTTTCAATATCGCCACCCCGCCATAACGTGTCTGCAAACCCATCGTGGCTGCAGGCCGGTCATTTTGCACAGCCTTATTATTAATGCCAAGCAAACTGGCAGCTTCACCGGGATGAGGTGTCAGGATCCAGTTCTGCCGGTGTTGCGGGTGCTGGCTGAGTAAGTTCAGCGCATCGGCATCGACAACCATGGGTTTGTCACTGGCAATGACTTTTTTGAAAATTGCCAGGGCCCAATCATCCTGACCGAGTCCGGGGCCAATACAAATGACGGTGGCTCTTGCCAGCAAATCCGCTAAATCGTCTGCTTGTGAAATACCGCGGCACATGATTTCCGGCCGCTGTAAATTCAAAAAAGCAGCATGGCTGGCATGTGTGGCAACAGTTATCAGGCCGGCACCGGTTCTGGCCGCTGCTTGCGCAGTAATATTCACCGAGCCTGACATACCTTGATTGCCACCAATCACCAGTAAATGACCAAAATGGCCTTTGTGATTGTTACGTTTTCGCGGCGTTAATAGGGGGATACTTTCCTGAGCAAAAAGAGTTTCTGCGCGCGCGTAAACTTGCTGATAAACTGACTGCGGCACAGCCAAATCAGCAAAAGCCAATTCACCACATACATCCGGCCCGTCATTGGTACGCAGACCAATATTCAGGCCGATAAAACTCAACGTCATATCTGCTTTGACGGCACAGCCCATGATACAGCCGGTATCGGCATTCAGCCCCGATGCAATATCCAGTGCCAATACAGGTATTGCCGAAGTATTGATTTTTTCAATTGCGACAGCGTAGTCACCACTTACTTCACGGTTCAGACCAGTACCCAGTAACGCATCGACCAATAAATCTGCTACCGGTAAATCATCATGTAAATCAATTGTGCTGCAACCCTCATCAATAGCTGCCAGATAGGCGTTATGCACTTCATCTGACATATTTTCGACCGTGCCTACCAGTATTATCTGAGCCGTTACCCCCTTTGAAGCTGCTTGTCGCGCCAGTTCAAAACCATCACCACCGTTATGCCCGCTGCCACAAAAAATCAACAGACGGTCAGCACTAGGCCATTGTTGCTGGATTAAGTTTAAGGCTGATTCGCCGGCACGTGCCATCAGCACGGCTGAAGACAGCTGACATTGTTCCAGTGCCAGCCGATCCAGCTCACGCGTTTGTTCTGCACTAAAAAGGGCTCTGGGTAACGTTGACATCAATGGCTCCGCAGACAAGGATTTGTTTATCTATAATAGCTGCCATGGCCGATTTAAATACAGTGCAGCCCGGACCCGATTTGCTGGATAAGCTTCAGCAACTGGCAAAAGACTGCGGGTTTCAGCAGCTGGGGATCAGTGATATCGATCTCAGCAGCGCTGAACAGCGGCTGCAAAGCTGGCTCGCCAAGGGTTTTCATGGCGAAATGCAGTTTATGCATAAGCATGGTGCTAAACGCACCCGGCCAGCTGAATTATTACCGGAAACGGTGCGCGTGATCACAGCGCGCATGGATTACTGGCCGGATGAGACGGCAGAGCCGTGGCAAGTGATAGCCGATGATCACAAAGCCTTTGTATCGCGTTATGCGCTCGGCCGTGATTATCACAAACTGATGCGTAAGCGTTTACTTCGTCTTTCACAAAGTATTGAAGGGTTACTCGGGCCGATGGGCTTTCGGGTATTTTGCGACAGTGCGCCGGTCATGGAAAAAGCACTGGCTGAAAAATCCGGGCTCGGCTGGATAGGGAAACATACCAATGTATTGAATCGCGAGCATGGCTCGTATTTCTTCCTCGGTGAAATTTACACCGATATGCCGCTGCCCCTGACACAACCGGTATCCGCGCATTGCGGCGATTGCACTGCCTGTATTGATATTTGTCCGACGCAGGCGATTGTCGGCCCGTATCAACTCGATGCGCGTCGTTGTATTTCATATTTAACGATAGAGCTGCGAGGCTCTATTCCTGACGAGTTACGGCCAATGATGGGCAACCGGATTTATGGTTGTGACGACTGTCAGCTGGTGTGTCCGTGGAATAAATTTGCCAAACCGACTCAGGAAACGGCCTTTCAACCACGTGAAAATCTCGATGCACCGCAATTGCTGGATTTATTTGCCTGGAGCGAAGCTGAGTTTTATCAGAAGCTGGAAGGCAGTCCGATCCGCCGCATTGGCTACGACTGCTGGCTGCGAAATATCGCGGTCGCATTGGGTAATGCCCAACCGGACAAAAAAATACAGCAGGCATTACAGAAAAAACTGAGCGGCGTCAGTGATATGGTCGCAGAGCATATTAATTGGGCATTAGCACGGCAAAACCAGTCATAAAATTATCATGGGTAATGGTTAACTTCGGATATTGTGCAAAAGCTGTAATACGTCCGTTTGGGTAACTACTATTAAAGTCGCTCGTGCATTTACGACTCATCAACAAACTGCCGTTGCTGATGATATTGTCCTTGGTTATTGAGATCATCCAATAAAACCGACCGAACATCATGCTTGCAGCGAGGAAGGCCTTACCCAAATCGCCGTATTGAATACTCGCGGCTTTGTAATTTTTATTATGAAAAATACAAACAACAGGCTGCGAGTTAGGGCAAATATAAAGTTTGTGATAGAAATGACAGGGAATCGATAGCGCTTAGAGGTCCTGAATGTTCTCAAGCTTGACGCTCAATCTGATTGCTTTTGGCATGGCTGCGCTGGCAATTGTTATCGCTGGCAGCCGACTGGCAAAACGAGCAGATGAACTGGCAGATCGCACTGGTTTGGGGGAGGCGCTTTTTGGTGTCTTGTTACTGGCGGGGGTGACTTCGTTGCCGGATTTCGCTGCTACGCTCAGTGCCGCGATAGATTCTCGTCCTGATCTTGCGATGAGTAATGTCATGGGCAGCATGGCAGTTAATTTGGTATTTCTGGGTATTGCCGACATAGTTTATCGCAAAGCCAACCTGGAACATGCGGCTGCTTCCCCGGTTAATCTCATGCTGGCAGGCTTGTTAATCGTATTGCTGACACTACCGCTGCTCGCAATCATTATGCCGCCAATCGCCCTGTTAGGTGTGCATCCGATCACGCCGGTGATTGTGATTGCCTATCTGTTCGGGCTACATCTGGTTCACCGCACGCAGGCAAAACCGATGTGGTATCCACGTGAAACCCTCCAGACAATTGCCGATAAGGCCGAAAAACAATCGCATGGCAGTTTAACCGAGGTCTGGATTGGATTTATTGTGCTTGCTGGCGTTACGGGTATCGCCGGCTGGGTGGTGATGGAAGCAGCGAAAGGGATTGCCGATCATACCGGTATTTCTGATACTTTGGTCGGCGGTATTTTTACCGCTCTGGCGACTTCCACGCCCGAATTGGTCACTACAATCGCAGCGATACGCTATGGTGCTTTGACGCTTGCGGTTAGCAATATTTTTGGTACCAACTGTTTTAATATTCTCGTTGTCGCTGCAGCGGATGCTGCTTATCCACATAACCCCATTTATCATGATATGTCGCCGGTGCAAATGATATGGGGTTTGGTCACCATTCTGATGACCGCCATTTTGTTACTGGGCATGGTGCGGCGTGAGACTTATGGTATTGGTCGAATTGGCTTTGAAAGCGCGCTCATTCTGTCAGTTTATGCTGTTGCGCTGGGCATCGTTATTGTAAGCGGTTGAGGCTCTATGGCTTTTGATGACTGGGTAGAATCGCAATAAGTGATTGTAGCTGCTTGATAACAGATCCAAATACGATCAAAGTTGATTTCCGCTAGCTTAGTTAAACATATTGGGAAATGGCTTAAAAAATATTTCTGAGTCGCTCTCAGCTTACCTAAAGCAAATTGGTTGCTATCAGATGAAGTGATAACGTTTAAACCCGCGCAAATTTAGATACTATTCACACATAATTTTTATAATAAAAATCACATTCCGTAACGTTTATAAAGCGACCTTTATCCTTTTGGTTTATTGAGATTGTAAGAATGATATAAGGATAGTTCGTTCATGCCTATTGTTATGAATTTCGATAGCGCTGAAATTTTAACATGAGTTAACAATTGAAGATTTTTTAATATTTACAAGCGAGATCAGATTGACAGAAAATCCTGTAGTGGTAAGTTAAATACAACTTTCTCATTTAATAAATTGATTTTCACGAGAAAGTCTATTTAAACACAACGTTAGGATTGATTGATTTTATGGTTATTTAAATCAATACCTTACTTGATAGTTTTTCTAAATTTTCTAAAAAACCATCCAAAATACTAGGAGGTATTTTATGAAAAACACAAATATTCTAACATTTGCAGCGTTTACTTTACTTGCCGCGCCTGCATTTGCAGCAAGTCCTTATTCTCAGCCAGATGATAGCTGGATAAGCATCAATGGTAAGGTTGTATCAGTCTCTGCTGACCAGTTTATACTCGATTATGGTCAAGGGGTTATTACTGTCGAGATGGATGATGGTGACAGAGATGCTGACGGTTATAAGCTTGTTCAAGGTGATGAAGTCAGAGTTTCCGGTGAAATTGATGATGACTTCTACGAGCTGACTACTATTGAAGCATCAAGTGTTTATGTAAAAAATATTGATACGTATTTTTATGCAAGCTCTGTAGATGAAGAGGATTATGGTTATACAATTGTTTCACCTTTAGATGGGGATTCAATTGTAAGAGGTACCATTACGAGTGTTGATGCTGATGAACAGGAATTTGTTCTTGATACCGGTCTACAGGCATTAACAGTTGAAGTAGATGAGCTTTTACATAATCCATTAGACGACCAAGGCTATCAACAATTGGATGTTGGAGACGTAGTAAGTGTCAATGGCAAAATTGATAACGACCTATTTGAAGGACGTGTCTTTGAAGCTGACTATGTAACGACCATCTACAATGCTTCATAAATATTAAGTTTCTTCTTTAATCAGAAAAGGGTTGTTATGTGATCATAACAACCCTTTTTTTTAGTCATAAATAATTCAGTTGATTGAATTTTGGGTTTTTATCTTAATTAATTGGCGGACATAAATTTATTAAAAATTACACACCTTCCAGCAAAGGAAGATATGTATTGGTGATGTCACAATCTTTTTTTCATCAATGCTTTACCTTTATTGATGAGTTGCTGATTATGCTCACTAACTTCTTGAAAGAATCGAGCAGCATCATCGTCACCTGATTTTTTGGCATCTTCCATATACTGCTTGCAGCTATAATCAGATTGTGCAGCATGGTAAATGGCGCTGATAAGATCGTAATCTTTGTCTTTAATTGATGAGGTTGCCATGTTTTCCTCCTTAATTTGTGATTTCACTATTAGGAAACCATAATTATTAACGTGAAGTAATTCGCGATAATAATCAAAATTATGGAATCCATATTTAAGATAATTTATATATTAATTTGTGTAAATAGCATGATTATAAAGTTATAAATAATGATTTAAATTTTCTCACTACGCCATCTTTATGACACATTATGTGTTCATTAATGAAAACAATATCAGAAAGTCTTACTGGTATTAATGTGTTAGAAGATTGCATTGACTGCTTTCGATAAATGAGAACATTACCATGACACCTGAAATAATTTTAACTCTGATTACTGCTGCTGTTGTCGGGATAGTTGTGGTTTTTCATTATGAAGTCATTAAACGGCTTGATAGCTGGTCGCCAAGGCAAGCGTATAAACAGCATGGTTTAAAAAGTGAGAGACCCATTATTCTTATCATGATGTTTACACTGTTGTTTGCACATATCGTAGAGATATGGCTATTCGGGATTGCCTTTTGGTGGTTGTTAAAATTTGAGGGTATTGGCCAGATTAGTGGTTATCCGGATTTGGATTTATTAGATTGCGTTTATTTCTCCGCAGCGACTTATACAACAGTCGGTTGGGGAGACTTGACAGCGATTGGACATATTCGGTTTTTAGCCGGAACGGTGGCCCTGGTAGGTTTTATGATGATTACCTGGTCTGCTTCATTTGGTTACTTGATTATGGCGAGAGCGTTTGGTGATGATTCAGACTAATATTTTAAAAGGCTATGTTCAGAGAAATCTAAGCTTGCCTAATGACTTGCCATAATAATTCAAAAGAGCGACGTATCCAGCGAAGCCGTGGAAGAGATCAATTTTTCAGGGATGGCTAAGTAACAGATTACTTAAAAGGGCCAGACAAAAGCCAAATACGGCGCCCAGAGGAGGCGCCCAGTGTTTATTCAGCTTTGATTGCGGCGCAATATCCTGAAATACCAGATACAAAATACCACCTGATGCAAATAGCATAATAGCGCCGAGAATAACCGGTTCGTCAGATAAAAAGAAATAGCCTGTTAAACCGGCCACCGGGCCAAGCACAACCAAAAAGGCCATTTTGGTAAAAATCCCGGC
>JAWWAG010000107.1:0-6562 GCA_033721795.1 Methylophaga sp.
CCGGAAAATGATTTCGAAATGTTTGTTTACAAAGTAGATAATCCTGTATTGGCTGACCAGCAAATCCGTCTATTGCGCTTTCCGTCCGGCACATTGATTTCAGCATTGTTTCGTGATCATCAAATGCTCCATCCGAAGGGCAGTACAGTCCTAAAACTCGGCGATGTGTTGTGTGTTGTGAGTCGAAGTGAAGATTTACCGAAGCTCAATCAGTTGTTTAATGGCGATGCCAAGTTACGGCAGGCAGAAGCCTTTTTTGGTGCCTTTGTACTTAATGGGGATGCGTTATTGCGTGATGTTGCCAAAGCCTATGGTCTGACTATCAGTGACAATGAAAAAGACGCGACGTTGGCGGAGTTTATTTCCCGGCGGGTGGGGGGCCATCCGGTTGTTGGTGATGATGTTGATTGGCACGGCATTCACTGGGTGGTCAATGAGGTTGATGGCGACAAAATCCGTAAAGTGGGTATGCGCCTTTTTTAAACGCTTTCCGGCAGTCGTTCTGGTTGGCTATCTGTTATAATTCAGCGTTTTTTATATTGCTAACTGCCTGACAGGAAAACCGTTTTGACAACTGTTTCTCAAAAAATCCATCGCTTGCTTGAACAACGTATTCTGATTTTAGACGGCGGCATGGGGACCATGCTGCAAAGCTATAAACTCAGCGAAACGGATTTCCGGGGCGAACGTTTTGCCGACCATCCCTGCGATGTTAAAGGCAATAACGATCTGTTGTCGCTGACCCAGCCACAAATTATTCGTGATATTCACCGCGCGTATTTTGAAGCGGGTGCCGATATTGTCGAAACCAATACCTTCAATGGCACCTCGATCGCGATGGCTGATTACCAGATGGAAGGTCTGGTATATGAGCTAAACAAAGTTTCTGCCGAATTGGCCCGCGATGTGGCAGATGAATTTACCAAAGCCAATCCTGACAAACCGCGCTTTGTCACTGGTGTCCTGGGCCCGACTAATCGCACCGCCAGTATTTCGCCGGATGTGAATAATCCCGGTTTTCGTAACGTTAACTTTGATCAACTGGTTGAGGCTTATTTAGAAGCGATCCGCGGTCTGGTCGATGGTGGCGCTGATATGCTGCTGGTGGAGACGGTATTTGATACCTTAAATGCCAAAGCGGCCGTCTTTGCTATCGAAACATTTTTTGAGCGTCATCAGATGCACATGCCGGTGATGATTTCCGGCACCATTACCGATGCCAGCGGCCGGACTTTGTCTGGACAAACAGCCGAAGCATTCTGGAATTCACTGTCGCATGTGCAGCCATTATCAATTGGTTTGAACTGCGCACTGGGCGCCGAACAATTACGCCAATATGTTGAAGAACTGTCGAATATTGCCACCAGTTATGTCAGTGCCCATCCAAACGCAGGCCTGCCAAATGAGTTTGGCGAATATGATGAATCCCCGGAAGCGATGGCATTACACATCAGAGAGTGGGCTCAGTCTGGTTTTCTGAATATTATCGGCGGCTGTTGCGGCACCACGCCGGCGCACATTAAAGCGATCGCCGAGGCAGTTGATGGCATCAAACCCCGCCAGCGGCCGGAAAATAAGCACCATTGCCGGCTGAGTGGTCTGGAACCGCTGAATCTGACCGAAGACAGTCTGTTTACCAATATTGGTGAACGCACCAATGTTACCGGTTCAATACGCTTTGCCAAGCTGATCAAAGAGGGAGACTTTGATACCGCGCTTGAGGTAGCCCGTCAGCAGGTCGAGAACGGCGCACAAATCATCGATATCAATATGGATGAGGGCATGCTCGACTCGCAGGAAGCGATGGTCACCTTCCTGAATTTGGTAGCAGCCGAGCCCGATATCAGCCGGGTGCCGATTATGATTGATTCATCCAAGTGGGAAATCATTGAAGCCGGTCTGAAATGTATTCAAGGCAAAGGCATTGTTAATTCGATCAGCCTGAAAGAAGGTGAAGCCAAATTTATCGAGCAGGCGAAACTCGTCCGCCGTTATGGCGCAGCGGTCATCGTTATGGCCTTTGACGAAGATGGTCAGGCCGACACCCGAGCGCGTAAGCGTGAAATTTGTACCCGCAGCTACGAAATTCTCACCCAAAAAGTTCATTTTCCACCGGAAGATATTATCTTCGATCCGAATATTTTTGCCGTCGCTACCGGTATCGATGAACACAATAATTACGCGGTGGACTTTATCGAAGCCACCCATGACATCAAGCAAAGCCTGCCCCATGCACGGATAAGTGGCGGCGTATCGAATGTGTCGTTTTCTTTCCGTGGTAATAATCCGGTTCGTGAAGCCATTCATGCCGTGTTTTTGTATCACGCGATTAAAGCCGGTATGGATATGGGGATTGTTAACGCCGGTCAGTTGGCGATTTATGATGATTTACCGGCTGAACTGCGTGAACATGTTGAAGATGTCATCCTCAACCGCCGCGACGATGCCACTGATCGTTTATTGGCAATCGCCGATAAATACAAAGGCGATGGCAGCGTCGAGAAAAAAGAAGATCTGGAATGGCGCAGCTGGCCGGTCGTCAAACGTCTGGAACACGCGCTGGTTAAAGGTATTGCCGATTTTGTTGATGAAGATACTGAGCTGGCCCGTCAGGAATACGCCAAACCCCTAGAGGTCATTGAAGGGCCTTTAATGGATGGCATGAATGTGGTCGGCGATTTGTTTGGCGAGGGCAAAATGTTTTTGCCGCAGGTGGTCAAATCGGCACGGGTCATGAAAAAAGCCGTGGCTTATCTGATGCCGTATATTGAGGCCGAAAAAGACGACAGCACAGCCAGTAACAGCAACGGCACCATCCTGATGGCTACCGTCAAAGGTGATGTCCATGATATCGGCAAAAATATTGTCGGTGTGGTGCTGCAATGCAACAACTTTGAAATTATCGATATGGGCGTCATGGTGCCGGCGCAAAAAATTCTCGACACCGCCCGTGAGCACAATGTCGATATTATCGGGCTGTCAGGACTGATTACCCCATCGCTGGAAGAAATGGCCCATATGGCTAAAGAAATGCAGCGTCTGGGCTTTGACATCCCGCTGATGATCGGTGGTGCTACGACCTCGCTGATTCATACCGCTGTAAAAATAGATCCCAATTATCAGGGCCCGGTCATTTACGTGAAAGATGCCTCACGTGCTGTTGGTGTGGCACAGAATCTGGTCAGCAAAATCACCCGTGATGATTTTGTTAAAAAAACCAAAGCCGATTATCAAAGTAAACGTGAACAACATCAGGGCCGTAAATCAACGCGGCGCTTATTGCCGCTGAAACAAGCCCGGCTTAATAAAACCAAAATCGACTGGCCTGCTTATCAGCCAGTGACGCCCAATCAGCCGGGCATTCAGGTTTTTGATGATTATCCTTTGCAGGAACTGGTGGAGCGCATCGACTGGACGCCGTTTTTTCAGTCATGGGAGCTGGCCGGCCGTTATCCGCGAATTCTCACCGATGAAATCGTCGGTGAACACGCGACGCATTTATTTGAAGATGCAAAAAAAATGCTGCAACAAATTGTTGATGAAAAATGGCTGAAAGCCCGTGCGGTGATTGGGTTATTCCCTGCCAATAGCATCGGCGATGATGATATTGAGGTCTATACCGACGAGCGTCGCGACACTGTTCGCATGACGCTGCATTCTCTGCGTCAACAAAGCGAAAAACCACCCGGTCGCCCCAATGCGGCGCTGGCGGATTTTATCGCCCCGAAAGACAGCGGTGTTGAAGACTATATCGGTGCGTTTGCCGTGACAGCAGGTATCGGTATTGATGATCATGTTGCCCGTTTTGAAGAAGATCATGACGATTACAACAGCATTATGCTTAAAGCATTGGCTGATCGCTTGGCCGAAGCCTTGGCAGAACGGATGCACGAACGGGTCCGTAAAGAATTCTGGGGCTATAAAACCGATGAACAACTTGATAATGAAGCGTTGATTGACGAAAAATATCAGGGAATCCGCCCGGCACCAGGCTATCCGGCTTGTCCCGATCACACCGAAAAAGGGCTGTTGTGGCAATTGCTCGATGTCGAGCAGCGTATCGGCATGACCTTGACCGAAAGTTATGCGATGTTGCCGACCGCCGCGGTCAGCGGTTTTTACTTTGCTCATCCGGAATCACGCTACTTTGGCCTCGGTAAAATCACCGAAGATCAGGTCAAGGATTATGCAGCGCGTAAAAACTGGGATCTGCCGATGGCAGAACGCTGGTTAGCGCCGGCGCTGTCTTACGATGGTGATGACTGATGCAAGACGATATTATTGAATTGCAGACCCGTATTGCGTTTCAGGATGGCGTGATTGAACAGCTCAATCAGGTGGTGACACGTCAACAGGCACAAATTGACAGATTGCAACGCCAACTCGACAAACTCAATGGTCAGGTTGAAAATTTGCAACAGGATCAAGTAGTGCGTCAGGCTGACGAACCACCACCGCCGCACTACTAAATAAGCATTATGCAGTTGCCGCAACGCCATTGTTTTATCCTGCAGGGCGAGAGTAGCTGGCTTAATGAGCAGGCATTATATTTTTACCTGCAGGTCGATGGCGATTCACGCTGCTGGTTGTCAGACAATCCCCAGCGTCCCGCTGATGCCATCAACAGTAAACAGGCACAGCAGCAGCTGGGCCATACGAATCAGTTAATCATTTTTGATGGCCGGGATAGTTTTGACGCTGATGCTTTTGGTGCCCTGATTGGCACACTGCAAGCCGGTGGTTGGATGCTGGTATTATTGTCGGCAGATGTGCCTGACTCGCCATGGCTACGAAGATTTCTGAAAACGGCAGAAGCTTATTCTGCCGTGCAGTTTATTAATCGGATTGAAGCGTTACCTGCATTCAATTTATCACTTCATACTACTCCAGTTCCAGCCATTATTACGCCGACACTGCAGCAGATACAGGCCGTTGAGGCGGTATTGCACGTGGTCAGCGGTCATCGCCGCCGGCCATTGGTGATAACCGCTGATAGAGGCCGAGGTAAAACGGCCTTGCTGGGGATGGCTGCCGCTGCACTGTTGAAACAGGGGAAAAAGAAAATTCTGATTACGGCCCCGGCAATCAGCAGTATCCAGCCGTTACTCAATCATGCGGCGATGGTCTTGCCCGACGCAGAACGGCATCAAAACAGCCTCCATTGGCAACAAACGGGAATTCAGTTTATCGCGCCTGATGCATTAATTACCGGCAAGCCGCCATGCGATTTACTGATCATCGATGAAGCTGCCGCGATCCCGGCACCAATGCTGGAAACATTATTGCAAGCCTATTCGCGGATAGTGTTTTCCACGACAGAGCATGGTTATGAGGGTACCGGCCGCGGTTTTGCTGTGCGATTTAAAAAAACACTGGACAGGCTCACACCGGATTGGCGCTCAGTGACTTTAACCCAGCCGGTTCGCTGGGCGGCTGATGATGCACTGGAACAGTTCAGCTTTGATGCTTTATTGCTGGATGCTGAACCGGTCAGTGAGGCGCAGCTTTCAACGGTATCGATTGCCGAAGCGAAGTTTAGGGTTCTTGATAAACAGCAACTGGCAAATGATGAGCGGTTACTCCGACAGGTATATGGCTTAATGGTACTGGCGCATTATCGGACCCGTCCATCAGACCTGCAAATGCTGCTGGATCGGGATGATATTTCTGTGATGGTTATGCAAGCAGGGGGACGGGTGATTGCAAGTGTCTGGCTGGTCAATGAACAACTATTGGCAGACGATCTGGCTCAACAGGTGTTTGATGGCAAGCGACGGCTCAAAGGTCAACTCTTACCACAGACATTGCTGGCACACAGTGGGGTCATAGAAGCCGGTGGTTGTCGTTATCAGCGTATTATTCGGATTGCCGTGCATCCGATCTTACAGGGGCAGGGGCTGGGAAGTCGTTTGCTGGATAACATTCAGACACATTTCAGTGGTCAATGCGATATGATTGGAACCAGCTTTGCGTTGGATCGCGATCTGCTGCGTTTCTGGCTGAACAATGCATACCTGCCTGTCAGAGTAGGCCAACAGGCTGATGAAGTCAGCGGCCAGCGAGCCGGGATTTTGTTGCGGGCATTATCAAAGACCGGGGAATTGGTCATCACCAAGGCGCAGCAGATATGGCAACAATCATGGCCGTTTCTATTATTGCAGGCACAGCGTGAATTGGATCATGAACTCGTTATCTTACTGTCTCAGACGCTGCCCGCCGAAAAGGTCACGATTGAACCATATGAGCAGCAAGCGATTGAGTCCTTTGCCTGGCAGCAACGGGCATTTGAATCTACCGAGCCGCTGCTTTGGCGATGGTTGCAGCCAAAATTATTATCCGGTCAGTTGACTGGATTGGCCCCAGCACACCAGACATTATTGGTGAAAAAAATCATTCAGGGCCAATCCTTCAGTCAAGTGGGCAGTGCGTTGTCGTTATCAGGTCGCAAGGCCATTATTGAGAAATTACGTGAGGCCGTAGCGGCGTTACTTAAATCAGACTCAGCATAACACCAGCACCCAGCCAGACACCTGAAAGCACACAAAGCGTATTAATTATGGGC
>JAWWAG010000108.1:0-6536 GCA_033721795.1 Methylophaga sp.
CACAGTTACCAGCAATTTCTGACCAGCAGCTGGAGCGATACCCGTTTTATTGAAATGTTTGATAAGGATCAGTTGCTGGCGGTGGCCGTAACCGATTTTGTTACCGGGGCAGCTTCGGCGTTTTATACTTTTTTTGAGCCGGAATTGGCAGAACGAAGTCTTGGTACGCTGGCCATACTGAAGCAGATTGAACTGGTCAGGCAGCAAAGGCTAGACTATCTATATCTCGGTTACTGGATTGAAGCCAGCCCCAAAATGAATTACAAAACCCGCTTTGCTGCATTGCAGTATTTTGACGGTCAATGGCATGATTTTGATAATAAACTTTGAATAATCAGTGATTTTACGGCAGAATGGATCTTTTAATTCTGGACCGATTTACGGAATCTATGGCAAAAGAAGATCATATTGAATTTGAAGGCACTGTTATTGACACCATGCCCAATACCACTTTCCGCGTTGAATTGGAAAACGGTCATGTTGTGACAGCGCATATTTCAGGCAAAATGCGTAAAAACTACATCCGTATTTTGACTGGCGATAAAGTCACCGTACAGTTAACACCGTATGATTTGAGCAAAGGTCGTATCGTATACCGCGCCCGTTAAAACAAGCGGCGCTGCTGTTTAGCCGCACTCGCTGCGGCTTGCCAAGCCAGCCATAACATCACCAAAAAGGCGATCAAAGTCCACGCCGGAATCGTCAGCCCCAAAAACTGCCACGAAATTTCAGCGCACTCTCCTGAGCCACTGAAAATCATTCCAAAAGCATCCGTCAGTGGAAAATTACCCACAATAAAATCAAAACCAGGTCCACAGCTGGGGACGTCCTCTGGAGGCAAATTCTGCAACCAGAGATGTCTGGCAGAGACAGCGCCGCCTGCAATGACCACCAGACCAATCAAGCTGCTGAATATTTTGCTGCCCGTGCGTTTGGGATTCATTAAAAAAGCCAGCAAAAACAATCCGCCAGCCAACATTACTGCCATCCGTTGTAAAACACACAATGGACAAGGTTCAAGTTGCATTACATATTGCATATATAGCGCGCCACCGAAAAGCGCCATACTAAACAAAAACCCCAGCAAATAAAGCTTACGCATTGTCGACAAAACGGTTTCCTCCGGTTTTAATTTTTATGCTAAGTTAACTTATAACCCGCATTCTTTAAAGGATCAATGTCATGAATGAACCTAAATTTGATGAAAAATTGAGTGCAGCTTATGACCGGATGATGACCCGCGTCCATGAATTTCTCGATAATGCCGAATCTGAGGCATTGCCGACATTAAAACAGCGTATTGAACTGGCTCGTCAACGGGCCGTTGAACTTCGTGAAGTCACCAGTGAAGAAGCTGACAAAGTCGCCGCTTATGTTGAACGTGATCTGCATGATGCGGCTGAATACCTGCAACGCAGCGGCAAAGAGTTTTCCACCTGGCTGCAATTTGATTTACAACAAATCGAAAACCGCATGTTTGAGTTATTTGCCAAAGTTGCAGACCGCACGCGTTTTGAACTGGATAAGCTGGCGATTCAGGCACGTTCAGCCAAGCAATATCATACCGGTGAAATTACCGGTATCGGCACGTTGTATTGCGCAGACTGCAACACCCAAATGCACTTTAAGAAAACCGGCCGCATTCCGCCATGCCCGAAATGCCATAAAACTGAATTTAAACGCCGTCCCGGTTAATTTTAATCCTCTGTTATCCAGGCGGCATCAGCCAACATCGCCAGCAATAAATTTGCTAATTCAGCTTGCTGCTGGATTTGTTGCCAGTCATCTGCGGTTATCTGAGAAACTGAACAAATATGTGCTACCAGCCGGTTCGATTCG
The DNA here is from genome assembly GCA_033721795.1 of Methylophaga sp. Taxonomy (GTDB): domain Bacteria; phylum Pseudomonadota; class Gammaproteobacteria; order Nitrosococcales; family Methylophagaceae; genus Methylophaga. Next base: position 1,840 of record JAWWAG010000108.1, read on the forward strand.
GCGGGGAGCTGATAATCCTGACCACCGACAAAAACGCTGACTGACTTTGCCGAGGCATACCAGGCAAGCCGAACCATTAAATTACGCTTTAAAAAACCACCCTGTGCAAAAAACGTCTCTAACGCAGCCGGGGTTTCAAGTTCATCCGTTTCGGCTATTAACCACGGTGATAAAGCCGGTTTGGTTTCTGTCACTTGCCGGCCAAACGCTTTTAAAATCAGCTCTGGATGTTGCTCCAATGCGTCAATTAATAATTTTTTAGCACGGTCCAGACTAGGCTCATCGATAGCAGCAGGCGCGTCTGTGACCAGCATATCCACATCGCTGTAAAAAACATCGGCAGAGTCTTTCTCAGCCAATACATCAACAAAAGCATCAAGCAATTGCCGCTGGGTCGGTGCCCGGAAACCAATAGAAACAGTCATACAATCCGACTGAGCAATGCCATGATGGGCAAATCCCGGCGGTAGATAAAGCATATCACCGGGCTGTAAATCCCAACTGTGATCGGCAGTAAAATCCTGCAAAATCCGCAGTGGACAATCTGTCAGCCACTGCGGTTGGTTTTCGGGCTGCGCTGCAATTTGCCAACGGCGAACACCGTGCGCTTGAAGTAAAAACACATCGTAATTATCAATATGCGCCCCCACAGAACCACCCGGTACTGCATAACTGATCATAATATCGTCACGTCGCCAGTCCGGAATAAACTTAAATGGCGTCAACAAAGCTTGAAGGGATGGCCAGTGCGAATCCATATCCTGCACCAGTAAAGTCCAGTCTTTTTCCGGCAACCGGGAAAAGACTGATTCTGCCAACGGTCCATGTTGCAGTGACCATTTTTGATCACCTGTCTGTCGAATCAATCTGGATTCAATATCCTGCTCACAGGCAAAGCCGGCCAAATCTTCAGCGGTCAAATCAATGACGGGGGTCGGAAAGGCATTACGGATCAAAAGAGGCTTTTTTTGCCAGTATTCATCCAAAAACTGCTGCTGGCTGAGGCCAGTATTAAAAAACTCCGACACGAACGTTAATCTAGCCTCTCAACGATAAATACCACATTGTTCAACGCTTTAATCCGGATCTTGGTCCCAGCAGGACAATCCGGTCCCTGCACTTTCCAAGTGGAATCATCGAGCCGGATTTTACCAATACCATCAATGATGGGCTGACTCAGTGTTAATTCCCGACCCACATAGCCCTCACCACGCCGGTTTAGTAGGGGTTCATCGGTCTTAATGGGATGTTTCTGATAATACCGTCGCCAAGCAACAATGCTCACCAGCGAAAACAAGGCAAACAAAAGCAATTGCCATTCCCAGCCAAGTCCCGGGAAAATCAACAGCAATAAACCGGTCAGCGCCGCCGCAATGGCTAACCACAAAGCAAAAAAGCTGGGCAACAATATTTCAATGATGATCAGTGCCACCGCAAGAATCCACCAATGCCAAAAATCAATTAACGGCATTGTCAGGCCCTTTCTTGGCAAACGCTTCTTTGGCAAGTTCAGTGATACCAGCGAGTGAACCAATCACACTGCTCGCTTCCAATGGCATCAGCACCACTTTATGATTATTGGCAGAGGCCATATCTTTAAGCGCTTCAACATATTTCTGGGCGACAAAATAATTAATTGCTTGAATATCACCCTTGGCAATCGCTTCCGACACCATCGCCGTCGCACGTGCCTCTGCTTCAGCTAAACGTTCACGGGCTTCAGCATCCCGAAATGCTGCTTCTCGGCGACCTTCGGCGTCTAGAACCACGGCTTGTTTATCACCTTCAGCACGGAGAATCTCTGACTGGCGATGTCCCTCTGCTTCAAGGATATTGGCACGTTTTACGCGCTCGGCTTTCATCTGCCGGCCCATGGCTTCGACCAGATCCGCGGGTGGCTCAATATCCTTGATTTCAATACGGGTGACTTTAATGCCCCATGGGGTAGTAGCATCATCAACCACATTCAGCAATCGGGTATTAATTTCATCACGCTTGGAGAGTAATTCATCCAGGTCCATCGACCCCATCACCGTACGGATATTGGTCATGGTCAGGTTCAAAATGGCATTGTCGAGGCCGCTGACTTCATAAGCGGCTTTGGCAGCATCAATGACCTGAAAAAATACCACGCCATCGACGCGGATCATGGCGTTATCTTTGGTGATGATCTCCTGTGAAGGCACATCGAGGACTTGTTCCATCATATTGATTTTGGAACCGATTTTATCAATGACCGGCACAATTAAATTCAAACCGGGCCGCAGTGTACGGGTATACCGGCCGAATCGTTCCACCGTAAATTCCCGGCCCTGCTGGACCGGTTTAACCCCCATTAATATAATCACCACCGCCAGCACGGCAATGATAATCACTAAGCTTGCAAATCCCCCCATGACGGCACTCCTTTGTTCAAATTAGGATTGCTGCCGATGATAGCAGTAATGCAGTAAATATCGGATAAAACTTGGACTTTTGGCCACCGACATTAGACAATAAGCTTAAATAACATGAGGCAACATATGGCAATTTCCAAACGTTTGAGCATATTGTTTTTTACTGGTTTACTGCTCAGTCTGCCAGCGCACGCAGAGCAGTGGTATCAGGTTGAGCTGGTGGTATTTGAACAGCTTAATCCCGCTACCGATGAACAGTGGCCGGTGATGCCGCCAAACGATCCGGTGGCGGTCACACCGCAAACGTCCAATAGTAAAATTCAGCCTGCCAATCGTGAATCTTTGGCGGGTGTTGCCGAGCGATTACGTAACTCGGCTAATTATCGGGTGCTTAGCTATCAGAGCTGGCAACAAAGCGCGCTCAATAAAAACGCCAGTCCGCTGGTAGCCATTGAGGGTGAACGGATGAGTGGTCATATCCGGGTCTATAAATCTTCGTATCTACATAGTGAACTGAATTTGTGGTTACTGGATGGCGGTCAGCGTGGTACTGCTGATGATGGTGCTTTTCAGGGCCCACGCTACCCGAATCTTAAAGAGTCACGGCGTCTGCGCAGCAAGGAACTGCAATACTTTGATCATCCCCGTTTCGGTGCAATTCTGCAATTGATACCGGTTAATATGCCAGATGCTGCGCTGGCCAGTATTCAGGGCTCTGAGAGTTATTCTCTACCCGACTAGGATTTGACACTGACTAAGGCACTAATCAGCTGCTTGACGTTGTCCATCGCGACGGCAATTGTTTGCAAAATATCGTCCATGGTCAGCGTTTTCTCATCTAAACCTGCGGCTTTATTAGCCACCACCGCAACGCTGGCATAGGCAAGGCCAAGCTCCCGGGCAATGGCCGCTTCCGGCATCGCTGTCATACCGATCATATCAGCACCATCACTGGCTAAACGGCGAACTTCAGCAGCAGTTTCCAATCTCGGCCCCTGCGTTACCGCATAAGTACCACCATCAATAATTAACAATTCGATATTTGCTGCCGCATCAATAATTTTCCGGCGCAAACCGGCATCATAGGGGTAGGTAAAGTCAATGTGCTTATCAGCACTGAAATCCTCGCTGAATAAGCTGCTGTCTCGCCCCCAAGTATAATCGATAATTTGATCGGGTACCGCCAGCACACCCGGTAGCATTACATCGCTGATACCACCAACAGCCGCTACTGCCATAATTTCGCTGATACCCAGATGATGCAAGGCCCACAGATTGGCCCGGTAATTAATCAAATGCGGCGGAATGGTGTGGTGTTCACCATGCCGTGGCAAAAACATAATGGTTTGACCATTAAGTTCGCCTTTGATAATAGGCGCTGAGGGTTCCCCAAAAGGCGTGTCCAGCTGAATTTGCTCGACAATATCCAATCCCGGCAAATGACTTAAACCGCTGCCGCCAATTACGCCTATCATCAGTTTGGCTCCCGCATGGCAAAAATTCCCGGCGCATTACGCCAAAAACCCTGTACGTCCATACCAAAGCCAAAAACATAACGATCTGCGACATTCAGGCCGATATATTCAGGGGGGTGGCCGGTTTTTCGTGAATGGCGTTTATCCACAAGCGCCAGACAGGCCACTGAGGCAGCGCCTTGCTGCTGACAAAACTCCCGCAAGGCGATCAAGGTATGACCTTCATCAAAAATATCCTCGATCAGTAAAACATGCCGATCATCCATTTCAGTTTGTGGCCGCGCCTGCCACACCAATTCACCACCAACCGTTTTATCACCATAACGGGTAGCGTGAATGTAATCAATTTGCAGAGCAAAATCGAGTTTGGGTAATAATTGTCCCATGGTAATCACCGCACCGTTCATCACACATAGAAGCAATGGGTTTTTACCGCCATAATCATGATTTAGCTGACCCGCCAAATCGTTTAATACGGCATCAATTTCGGTGAGCGTATACAAACACTCGGCATCCCGTGGCATAGCCTCGGTTAACTGCATGGCGTGTCCTCGGTTCGTTGCATAGCATGTCCTCTCATTATTCAGAACGTATAATAAACAGCTTTAACTCCTTGAGACCAATTGATGCGTCGTTTTTGGCCGCTATTACCACTGTTACTGATTTGGTTGTTTGCTTTCTGGCAATCACCGAAGCTAAACGATGCGCCTAAACCTGACAGCATTCCGAAAAGAATTATCAGTCTGGCGCCCAGTATTACTGAAACGGTATTTGCGGTCGGTGCTGGCCAGCAATTGGTTGCGGTGACTGATTTTTGTCAATATCC
>JAWWAG010000109.1:0-6510 GCA_033721795.1 Methylophaga sp.
ACTTGAATACCAAAAATATAGCTGAGTTTCTGCTGTTCTGAATCGAGGTTGGCTTGGGCCATTACATTTGCTCCGAATAACAAGGGTAAAAAAGCGATAAATTTCAAGTTCATTGTTTGATAACTCTCAAATAATTAATAAAAAAAGCTTGCGACAGTTAGTAATCGTAATTGACCACGAAGTTCACGAGCACGGATTGTCGCACATTTTGTTGAAGCTTTCAGTTGCTGCGTCGATGGGAATAACTGAGTATTCCACTTGGTTATTCAGACAATTGATACTATAATGGTACCAATTGGAGGGCAATATATGCTTCGTATGGGAAAACTGACAGATTACGGCATCGTGCTGATGAGTTATTTCGCAGCCAAGCGTCAACTGCAGCACAGCGCACATGCTTTGGCGGATGCGGTGCAGGTGCCGCTGCCAACGGTACGTAAAGTTTTAAAGGCGTTATCTGCAGGCGGCTTGTTGAATTCTGAGCGCGGTGCACAAGGTGGTTATAGCCTGAGTCGTGATCCAAAAAATATTTCGGTGGCGGAAATTATCACTGCTATTGAAGGCCCGATTGCATTAACAGAGTGTGTTAGCGATCACAGCCATTGCGAGCAAGAAACGCATTGCGCCGTACAAACTAATTGGACACAAATAAATAATGCCGTTTTTCACGCTTTGGATGAAGTGAAACTCGCTAATATGACTGTTCCCGTCATCAGCGATGCACGGCCGATACAGTTTTATCCGTCTTTGAATAAGGCGACACAAGTTACGTTACAGGATGGTGGTCATCATGACTGAACAAACGCAAACACAACAATTAGAAGCGATCACCGGTCGCGAATATAAAGCTGGCTTTTTTACCGATATTGAAGCCGATAGCTTGCCGCCCGGTTTGGATGAAGATGTGGTTCGGCAGATTTCGGCGATAAAAAACGAACCTGAATTTATGCTGGAATTTCGTCTGAAGGCTTATCATCACTGGTTGACGATGGATAAGCCAGAGTGGGCACATGTGCATTATCCCGAATTCGATTATCAGTCAGTCAGTTATTACAGTGCGCCGAAAAAGAAAACTGACGGACCGAAAAGTCTTGATGAAGTCGATCCGGAATTGCTGCGCACTTACGAAAAGCTGGGTGTGCCACTTGATGAGCGGGCACGTCTGGCCGGTGTAGCAGTTGATGCCGTTTTTGACAGTGTGTCGGTCTCTAATACTTTCAAAGACACCTTAGCCAAGCAAGGCATTTTGTTTATGCCGATTTCCGAGGCCGTGCATGAGCATCCGGAATTGGTTAAAAAGTATATGGGCAGCGTTGTTCCTTATAAAGATAACTATTTCGCGGCGCTGAACTCAGCGGTATTCACTGATGGTTCCTTTGTATATATTCCTAAAGGCGTGCGTTGCCCGATGGAATTATCAACGTATTTCCGTATTAACGCGGCCAATACCGGTCAGTTTGAGCGGACGCTAATCGTTGCCGATGACGATAGTTATGTCAGCTATCTTGAGGGCTGTACCGCGCCTATGCGGGATGAAAATCAGTTGCATGCGGCGGTGGTAGAGTTAGTTGCCATGGATCGCGCTGAAATCAAATATTCAACAGTGCAAAACTGGTACCCCGGCGATGAGAACGGTAAAGGCGGTATATATAATTTCGTTACCAAACGTGCTGCATGTCGTGGTGAAAGCTCCAAAGTGTCATGGACACAGGTAGAAACCGGCTCCGCCATAACCTGGAAATATCCAAGTGTCATTCTGCAAGGTGACAACTCGACCGGCGAGTTTTATTCGGTCGCAGTAACCAATAATATGCAGCAGGCTGATACCGGTACCAAGATGATCCATCTTGGTAAAAACACGAGCTCAACCATTATTTCCAAAGGGATTTCTGCCGGCCGGTCATCAAATGCCTATCGTGGTTTGGTACGGATTGGACCCAATGCTGAAAACGCCCGTAATTACACCGAGTGTGACTCATTACTGATGGGGGATAAATGCGCAGCGCATACCTTCCCATACATTGAGGTCAAAAATCCGACCGCCAAGGTTGAGCATGAGGCATCTACCTCCAAAATCAGCGAAGACCAATTGTTTTATTGCAAACAGCGTGGTCTGGATGTTGAAGATGCAGTATCGATGATCGTTAACGGCTTCTGTAAACAAGTCATCCGTGAGTTGCCGATGGAATTTGCTGTTGAAGCGCAGAACCTTTTAGGACTGTCGCTGGAAGGCTCGGTGGGTTAAACCAGACAACCAATACGAATTAAACAGAGTTAACAAATATGAAAATGTTAGAAATCAAAAATCTACACGCCACTATTGATGGTAAAGAAATCTTACGCGGTATTGATTTGACGGTTAATGCCGGTGAGGTCCATGCCATTATGGGCCCCAATGGTGCCGGTAAAAGCACGCTGTCAAATGTGCTGGCTGGCCGTGAAGGTTATGACATTACCAAAGGCGAAATCATTTACAAAGGTGAAAACCTGCTGGAACTGGCGCCTGAAGAACGGGCACAGCGCGGCGTGTTCCTGGCGTTTCAATATCCGGTGGAAATTCCCGGCGTCAGCAATATCTACCTGTTAAAAGCTGCGCTGAACGCAGTACGAAAATATCAGGGACTGGACGAAGTGGATGCCATCGATTTCCTGACGCTGGTTCGCAGTAAGATGCAACTGGTGAAAATGGACGAGCAGTTTTTACACCGTAGCGTTAATGAGGGTTTTTCCGGCGGTGAGAAAAAACGCAACGAAATTTTGCAAATGGCCTTGTTAGAGCCAACGCTGGCAATTCTTGATGAAACCGACTCCGGTCTTGATATTGATGCGTTGAAAGTTGTTTCGGAAGGCGTCAATGCACTTCGCGCCGAAGATCGCTCAATCGTTATGATCACCCACTATCAGCGCCTGCTCGATTATATCGTGCCTGATTTTGTACATGTCTTGTCTGAAGGCCGGATCGTTAAATCAGGTGATAAAAACCTGGCTAAAGAATTGGAAAAATCAGGTTATAGCTGGGCCAGAGAGTCAGAAGGTTTGCCGGCATGAAACAGTTGACAGAATTTCATACGGACTTTATCTCGGTAGCTGAGATGCGCCGGGAAAATGGTCTGCCTGATGAAACCTGGCGGCGGTTGCGCAAACTTGGCCAAGAGCAGTTTGCACAAAAAGGCTTGCCGGGCAAAAAAGATGAAGACTGGAAATACACCAGTTTGTGGCACTTTTCCCAGCAATCATTTAATCATGATGTTGCTCAGCCCGGCCATGTTGCGGTTAGTGACTGGCAATTACTTAACGATGCATATCAGTTGGTGATTGTCGATGGGCACGTTGATTTCACAGCGTCCAGCCTGAGTGGCTTGCCGGATGGTGTGACCGTTAAACCTCTTTCACAGAGCCTTGAACAGGCAGCCCCACATTTAAACCAGCAGATTGATCTGGAAAAAACTGGCTTTAACGCACTCAACACTATGTTGATGAGCGAAGGCGTGTTTATTCATGTGGCGGCTGGCGTCAAACTGAAAAAACCAATCGAATTATTGGTCGTCAATTCCGGAGTGACCGAAGATTTGGCGGTGCATTTACGTAACGTTGTGGTGCTTGAAGAATCGGCAGAGGCCAGCTTTATTGAGATATATGCCAGTAAAGAGGGCGTTACCGGTTTGACGGATGTGATTACCGAAGTCAATTTGGCGGCCACTTCAGAATTATTTCACTACAAATTACAACGTGAATCACTGGCGCATTTTCATGTCGCGACCATGGCAGCCAAACAAGCCGCAAGCAGTCAGTGGCATAACCACAATATTTCGCTGGGCGCGCAACTGGCCCGTAATGATATTCGCAGCGACTTATTGGGTGAACTGTCCCATGTCACGATGAATGGCTTATATCTGGTAGATGGTGAGCAGCATGTTGATAATCACAGCCGCATTGACCATACCGTTCCTAATACGACCAGTGATGAGTTATATAAAGGTGTGCTGGACGGCAAAAGTCATGCGGTATTCAACGGCAAAGTGATGGTCTATAAAGACGCACAGAAAACCGATGCCAATCAGGCAAATAAAAATCTTTTGTTGTCACGAGGCTGCGAAATCGACAGCAAACCGGAAATGGAAATTTATGCTGATGATGTCAAATGTGGTCATGGCAGTGCGGTTGGCCAGATTGATGAGTCTGCATTATTTTTCCTGCGTACCCGCGGTCTGAGTGAAACCAGTGCCCGCAGTTTGCTGACTTTTGCTTTTGCTGCAGATGTCATTCAGCGGGTTGAAGATCCAGCGATCCGTGACGCCATTACCCGGGTTATTGAACAGCGTTTACCAAGAAGTTGAGGTGTATGTCTGCATTAAATTTACAATCGATTCGCGCTGACTTTCCTATCATGCATCAGGAAGTGAATGGCTATCCTTTGGTATATCTGGATAATGCAGCCAGTAGTCAAAAGCCGCTTCAAGTCATTGATAAAATTAGCGAATATTATCACCACGACAATGCCAATATTCATCGTGGTGTGCACAAGCTCAGTCAGCGGGCGACCGATGCACATGAACTGGCGCGCAGCAAAGTGCGGCAATTTGTTAATGCGAAATCGGATAAAGAGATCATCTTTACCCGCGGCGCGACAGAAGCCGTGAATCTGGTGGCGCAAAGCTATCTTCGGCCAATGTTGCAGGCTGGTGATGAGATTTTGATTTCGCACTTGGAGCATCACGCCAATATTGTCCCATGGCAGATTTTGTGCGAGCAGACCGGCGCAAAATTGAAAGTTATCCCGATGACCCAAGCCGGCGAACTGGATTTAACTGATTTTGACGCTATGCTGACCAGCAAAACCAAATTACTGGCAGTTGGGCAGGTGTCTAATGCATTAGGCACCATTAACCCTGTCAAAATGATGGCTGCCAAAGCGCATGCCAAAGGCATTACCGTGTTGATTGATGGCGCTCAGGCAGTGCCGCATATGCAGGTTGATGTGCAGGATCTGGACTGCGATTTCTATGTGTTTTCCGGGCACAAAATGTTTGCACCAACCGGTATCGGCGCGCTCTACGGACGTGAAGCATTATTAAACGCCATGCCACCATATCAGGGCGGTGGCGATATGATTTTGTCAGTCAGTTTCGACAAAACCATCTACAACGAATTGCCTTATAAATTCGAAGCCGGCACACCACATATCGCCGGTGCGATTGGTATGGGCGCAGCCATAGATTATATGTGGGCAATTGGTATTGATAATATCGCCGCCCAGGAACATCACTTGCTGGAACTGGCAACGGCCAAAATTAATGCATTATCCGGTGTTGAAATCATTGGTACGGCCAAAGATAAAGCATCGGTGGTTTCTTTTATGATCGACGGCGTGCATCCGCACGATGTCGGTACTATCTTTGATCAACGCGGCGTAGCCATTCGTACCGGCCACCATTGCGCGCAGCCGGTGATGGAGTTTTACGATATACCGGCTACCGCCCGCGCCTCATTTGCGTTTTATAACAATGATGATGATGTTGATGCCCTGATCAAAGCCATTATCAAAACACAGGAGCTATTTGCCTGATGAATGATTTACGCGATCTCTATCAACAAGTGATCATGGATCATAATAAAAATCCGCGTAATTTTCGCGAGATTAATGATGCCAACCATTTTGCCCATGGCAATAACCCGCTGTGTGGCGACAAACTGGTGGTTTATCTGAAGCTAGAAGACGACAGGATCGTCGATGTCAGTTTTACCGGTAATGGTTGTGCGATTTCTAAAGCATCAGCGTCATTAATGACTGAAGCCTTAAAAGGCAAAACCGTTGCTGAAGCCGATGCTATTTATGATCAGGTCCATAAAGTCTTGACTGGTGAACCCAGTGAACGGGATTTACTGGGCAAACTGGAAGTATTGAGCGGTGTCAAAGATTTTCCGGCGCGGGTAAAATGCGCCACGTTATCTTGGCACACGGCACATGCCGCTATGGATAGTGATCACGATATTTCGATCACCACAGAGTAAGCTTATGAATGAAAATGCAGTACAACCCTTTACCGCCGAAGACCTGAAAGAGGATGTGATCGAGATGCTGAAAACCATCTACGATCCCGAAATTCCGGTCAATATTTACGAGCTGGGACTGATCTATGAGATTGATGTCAGTGACTCAGGCAATGTCGTTGTCAAAATGACGCTGACTGCCCCTGGCTGTCCGGTGGCACAATCCTTTCCGGGTGATATTGAAGGCAAAATCAGCACCATTCCCGGCGTCAAAAAAGTACATGTCGATCTCGTTTGGGATCCACCCTGGAGCCGTGACATGATGTCTGAATCCGCCCAGTTACAACTTGGAATGTTCTAAGCCATCACTAAATTTTTTAAAAAGACCCGCCTTGAGCGGGTTTTTTTATGAGCAAAAAAAAGCTGCGAATAGGGGACATTCGCAGCTTAAGAGAGGCATCATTAGCTGTTGGATAACTTCATATTAGGTGAACAGAAGTGTACTTATAATAAAAATTA
>JAWWAG010000110.1:0-6432 GCA_033721795.1 Methylophaga sp.
TGCCGGCGTTAAATCCTGCATACATTTGTGATGTCCTTCAGGACAGATCCGTTTAAAACAAGGACCACAATCAACCGGAATTTGTACGGTTTGTGCCTTTTCTGACAACGGCGGTGTGAAGGCGGTTGAAGTGGGACCGTAAATCGCTACCAGTGGTTTATCCAGTGCTGAGGCAATATGCATCAAACCTGAATCATTGCTGACCACCTGGTCGGCAGTTGCCAGTAAATCGATCGCTTCAGCCAGTTGGGTCTTGCCGGCCAGATTAAATAATTGCTCACGAAGTTCTTTACTAACGCTACCGACGATTTCGCCGGCAACCTTTTTATCGGCTTTGGAGCCCAGAATCAGCACTTGCCAGCTTTGCTGCAAAAAATGCTCTGCCAGTTCGGCATAGTGGCTGACCGGCCATTGTTTTGCCGGGCCAAACTCTGCGCCGGGGCAGATAATCAAGCGTTGCTGACCGGCAGATCTTTGTGGATTCATGTCTTCGGAAATGTCACCAGCAATCATGGCCGGTGCCTGCCAGTCTGGTTTTTGTTTGGCCTGATCTGCCGGTAATGCCAAAGAAACAAACCGCTCCACCATTAACGGCAAGGCCTGCTTATCTAATTCACGCAAATCATTAAGCAAGCCATAACGCATTTCACCGCGCCAACCGGTGCGTTTGGGAATCTTTGCAAACCATGGAATTAGCGCTGATTTCCATGAGTTTGGCAGGATGATGGCCTGATCATATTGACCCCGCAATGATAAGCCTAATTTCCGCCTGATTTTCCAGGCAAACATGCCGTGAGTCACCGGCATATCAATCGCCGACCGAACTTCTGGCATGCGTTTCAGCAGTGGTCGTGTCCAGGCCGGTGCCAGCACATCAATGACGCATTGTGGGTGTTGTTGTTTAAGAGCGATAAACAGCGATTGTGCCATCACCATATCGCCCACCCAAGAAGGCCCAACTATTAAAATTGCCAAACGATCAGTCATCAATGAAGCGTGCTGTGAGCCAGATAAATGAAGATAACGCCCGCGGCAATCAACAGGATTTGTTGTAACGTTTCACTGGGGCGAACCCGCGAATGTAAGCCGGGTATCAAATCGGCAACCGCGACATAAATAAAGCTGGAAGCGGCTACCACCAAAATATACGGCAGGATATGTTCCATATCGGCAAGCAGGAAAAACGCCAATACCGCACCGAGCACGGTACCGAGACTGGACAGCATATTAAAATACAATGCCTTACGGCGGCTGAAACCGCTGTGCAACAGGATCACAAAATCGCCCAACTCTTGCGGGATTTCATGGGCGGCGATGGCCAGGGCTGTGACGATACCTAAATGCACATCGGTCAAAAAGGCCGCAGCAATCAAAATACCATCAACAAAATTATGGATAGTGTCACCGACCAGAATCAGTGTGCCGGCAGCTTTATCCTGATGCTGGTGGGCATCATCGGCATGATGGTCCGGACCCAACTCGGGAATATGTTCATGGCCATGATGGCTATGGCAGTGACGCCATAACACCATTTTTTCCAGCAGAAAAAACAGCAGTAAACCGACTAGAAGGGTCAGACCAAGCTCGTGGGCTTCGACAGCAAATTCATGTTCAATCGCATGTGGAATAAGGCCCAGAAATGATGCGCCCAGCAAAGCGCCAATCGCAAAACTAACCAGATAAGGCACTGCGTGGCTGCGGGCATTTTCAGACAGTAATAAAAATGACGATGCGATCCCGACGCTGAGCAGGCCGCCGATCAGGCTAAAACCGACGATCCAGAGTAGTAAATCCATAAAAACCCATCAGCAAATTAATTTGCGGATCATACCTTATTAAGACGCTAACCAGATAAGTGATGCCATCCGGCCGGTGATGCCATCGCGGCGATATGAAAAAAATAATTCCTGTTGATTGACGGTGCAGTAGTCGCCGCCGTAGCTGTTTTTGATACCACAATGATGCAGTCGCTGTCTGGCTAGAGTGTAAATATCTGCCAGAAAATAGCCGATTTTTGACGGTAGAAAAGCGTTGATGGCCTCAGGAGCTTCAGCGATAAAAACATCACGAACTTCTGCACCGACTTCAAATTGAGCCGGACCAATCGCCGGGCCCAGCCAGGCTAATAAATCCTCCGGTGCGCCGCTTAATTGCGCAACAGTTTTTTCAATAATACCATCACATAAACCGCGCCAGCCGGCATGAATAGCCGCCACCTGCTGGCCTTGTTTATCACACAATAAAACAGGTAAGCAATCAGCGGTCATCACTGCGCAAACGCGATTGATTTCGGTGCTGATAATCGCATCAGCTTCGATATGTGCTTGCCAGTACTGACTATCAATAACTTTAGTGGAATGGGTTTGCCGTAACCATAATGGGGTATCCGGTAATTCGGCCTTTTCGGTTAACAGTTGTCGGTTGGTGGCAACATTTTCTGGCAGGTCGCCGACATGATCGCCCAGATTCAAACTATCATAAGGTGCCGGGCTGACCCCGCCGAGCCGGGTACTGACCAGCGCTTTAACATTATCCGGTGCCGGCCAATCCGGCCGAATCAAATTGTCAGCCATCGCAGCGCGGTACCCGCAAATAATCCCGCCAGGCGGCAAATAAGTTTTCGTCAAGCGCTGCGCAGGTCGAGCGCGGCTGTAAATCAAAGGCAAACACCGGCTCATTTTGCAGCGTGCAGGCAAAGGCGCCGGCTTCACTGACAATCAATTGCGCGGCAGCGTAATCCCATAAGTGTTGCTGAGCATGTAAATACAAATGCGCCCGGCCTGCTGCCAGCCAGCAAAGTTCCAACGCAATAGAACCGAGGCTGCGCTGTGAGCCATAAGGTTTTTCTTTAACAAGCCTCGCCGCCAATGCCGCCGGCAAACGTTTGTAGTCAATAAGCGCCAGCGATTGTGAAAGACAGAGGCCACTCACTTCAGTTTTAATAGGCTGGCCATTGCACCAGGCGCCTCCACCGGCGGATGCCGTAAAACACTCATCCAACACAGGGTCATAAACCAGCCCATGACTGACTTTGCCGTGTTGAATGAGTGCCAGTGAAACTGAAAAAAATGGCATGCCTGCGACAAAATTACTGGTGCCGTCTATCGGGTCTAAAACCCATAACGGACTTTCTGTTTGCATCAATGACTGTTGTTGATCTGCGGACATTTCTTCACCGAGCATCACGGTGCCAGGATAGAAACCAGTCAGCAAATCGCCTAATTTTTGCTGTATGTGTTGATCAGCAATAGTCACCACACTGCCATCGGTTTTGTAGCAACGTTTAACCGAATTAAATAACGGCATCAGCTCTTGCTGAACAGTCTGGGTCACAAGTTGTTGCAACTGTGGTAAGTCGATATTCATTAGCAAATTATAACAGTCATTTTCGCCTGCTTATTCAAAGCTGACGATGCAGCCTGTAAACTGCTGGATTGTCATCGTTGAATACCCGATCTCATGCGAAGTTTGCGTTTCTATTATGCCGGCCCATACCAATGGGATGGTGATTTTGTCCTGCCGGAGCCGATATTGCGTCATGCCGTGCAGGTGTTGCGTTTAAAAGCTGGCGCCGTCATTCAGTTATTTGACGGTAATGGTTATGAGTACACGGCGGAATTAACCCAAGTTGCCAAACGCGAAGCGTGGGCAAAATTGACCGGTGAAATTGTCAATCAGAGTGAATCGCCTTTGCAGGTTTGTTTGTTGCAAGGCATTTCCCGTGGCGAGCGAATGGATTTTGCCATTCAAAAAGCCGTCGAACTGGGTGTGCAGAAAATCGTGCCGGTGATGACCGAGCGCTGTAATGTGCAACTGGGCGGCGATCGTGCGTATAAACGATGGGCACACTGGCAAGGTGTATTGATCAGCGCCTGTGAACAAAGTGGCCGGGCGGTATTGCCGGAATTAGCGCCGGTGGTAGATTTAAACACGGCATTGGCTAACACGGACAGTCATTGCAAACTGGTATTGGATCCCACTGCAAGCCGGCGGTTTAATGAACTGGCCAAGCAATTGTCGGTCGATTTATTAATTGGCCCAGAGGGTGGGCTCAGTGACACAGAAATTATCATGGTCAAACAAAGCGGTTTTACGGCCATACAATTTGGGCCGAGAATTTTACGAACCGAAACTGCATCAGCGGCAGCGCTGGCGATTGTGCAGGCGAACTGGGGTGATATTGGATGAGTGATAGCGTCATTGTGATGCTTATTCTGGCCATTATTGGGTGGTTTTGGTGGGATAGCCGAGGTGCATCCGAACATGCCACGCGGGTGGCAAAACAGTATTGCGAATCGATGAATGTCAGCTTCCTTAATGGTACTGTCGCCTGGCAAAAAGTGCGTTTAAAGCGCAATTTAAAAGGCCGCATGGCGCTGGAGCGCAGTTATTTTTTTGAGTTTGCCAGTGATGGCCAGCAGCGCTATCGTGGTGAACTGGTGATGCTGGGTAAGCGGGTGAAATCCATTCAGTTAGACCCGCATCGTATCGTTTGAGGAAAATAAGTAATGGCAAATAAACTGGCTTTGGTAGTAGATGATTCGCGGGTAGCGCGACTGACGCTCAATAAGCTGTTACTCAGTCATAACTTTACCGTGGTAGAGCAGGACAGCGGTGAAGCGGCCTTGCAGTGGCTGGCACAACAAACTGAGTTGCCTGATGTGATTTTCATGGACTTGATGATGCCAGGCATGGATGGCATTACTGCGACTAAAAATATTAAGTCACATCCGCGTTTAACAGTCATTCCAGTGGTGGTTTGTACTGGCAATGACAGCGAGATCGATAAAACCAAAGCGACCGAGAATGGTGCTCTGACTGTATTGACAAAACCCCCTGCGCCAGAAGCGCTTAATCACATTCTCAGTCAGTTACCCGAGAAGGCCCAGCCAACAACAGTTACATCATCGCAGGCCCAGCCTGCCAGCATTAATGAAGCAGCATTACTGGCCAAATTACAGCAGCAACTCGAACAACAGTGGTTGCCACAATTACGCACGGAATTAGCAGCGCAATTAAGACAGCAAAGTCAGCAAGCAGATGCGCAGTCAACGCAAAAGCAAGCCGCCCAGATTGAAGCAATGAAAATATCGTTGTTGCCGGATTTGAAACAAGAACTGCAAAAGACTGTTGAGTCGGCACTGTCTGATTTGCGACAACGTGCCGCCAGCGATAATAGCAGCCTGCAACAACAGGCAAAATCAATGCTGGAACAGGCATTTCAAGGCTTTGATGTGCTTGGCCAATGGCAAAGCCGCTTACAGGAGCAAGCTGGCGAATGGCTGAATAATCAGCAATCGCAGGCGCAGGATTTACTGCACCAAAACTTAAGCCCGCTTATCGACGAAAAAATCCAGCAGCAACTTTCAAGTGAACTGAGTAAAGCATTAAACAGCGAGCTTGAAACGGCGTTGGCCCAGCAAAACGCTGCTTTAACCAGCCAGTTAAAAACCCAGCGCGCCGAGTTGGAAACAGCCCATAAACGCAATATTACGCTGACCTGGGCGGCGATAGGTATTGCATTGGCCGCACTGATCATCAGCGTTTTATAACGATGGCAAAAACCGCTGGTATCACGCTGTCGCTCGCGCTGCAGCAAGCAATTGTTGTGCTTGGCAATAACAGTGTTGCCCGTCAGGATGCCGAAATACTCCTTTGCCATGTACTCAATTGTGCACCGGTTAAATTAATTACGGCGTCTGCGCAGACCTTGACTATCGATCAGCAAAACGATTATCAGCAGCTGCTCGACGCCCGACTGGCTGGCCAGCCGGTTGCGCATTTAATAGGCCGTCGTGGATTTTGGGATTTGGATTTAATCGTGACCAGCGATACGTTGATCCCGAGGCCTGATACTGAATGTCTGGTGGCGCAGGCATTGACAAAAATGCCGATGCAAGCCCGCTGCGCTGATCTTGGTACCGGTAGCGGTGCGATTGCCTTGGCGCTGGCCAAACAACGAACGGATAGTTTTTGGCTGGCCAGTGATTTCTCACAGCAGGCATTAACCATCGCCAAAGCCAATGCGGCCAATTATCAATTAGCGAATGTGCAATTTGCTGGTGGCCATTGGGCGACGATGATTGCTGCCAATAGTCTGGATTTGCTGGTCAGCAATCCACCATATATTGCCGATGATGACCCGCATTTAAAAGAGGGCGACCTGCGTTTTGAGCCGCGTTCTGCGTTGGCCGCAGGGCCTGATGGTCTGAGGGATATCGGGCAAATTGTTTCGCAAGCCCGGACGGTGCTTAAAGAAGGAGGCTGGCTGATGATTGAGCATGGCTGGCAGCAATCTACCGCGGTACAGGATTTATTTAAGGCAGCGGGTTTTATCGCCATCACTGCTCATCAGGATTTTGGAGGTCAGGACCGCGTTGTTATAGGTCAAAAGCCCGAATCAGGTAAAATCACTGCATGAATGATCAACAA
>JAWWAG010000111.1:0-6399 GCA_033721795.1 Methylophaga sp.
TAAACATCGGAATAGCGCGGCCACCGATAATTGCCATCATCACTGTGATTAACAGGACTGCACTGAACAGTGCCTGACTTTGCATAACAGTTTCATTATTCAACACGGCAAAATGACTCATGCCATTACAGAACATCAAAAGCAGTAATGCCAGCACAGCAAAATAGTTACGGCTTTGGTTACGGATCAGTAATGGAATAAACAGAAATAACGCGGCAAGGGGAAAGAATAACAAATCAACAAATACGGTCAGCATGCTGGGACCAATGGGAATCGCCATCAGCACTCTGCCAGCCAACCAGAGTATTAACAGCACAATCAGAGGCCGACCATTTACAGCGCGCAGCCCCGTCCAGCTTTGCACTGCAGTCAGCAAAAAGCCAACCACAACAGCACCGACAAAACCAAACAACATTTCATGACCATGCCAGAATTGCACACCACCATAGGGCGCGAATTGCCATCCCGTAAGTGACAGTCCCCAAGCCAGAAGTGACACAATACTGAACGTTGCTGCAATCAGAAATAAAGGTCGGAAAGCTAGCGCAAATAATGCCGTTGCAGAGGCGGGTGAAGATTTTTCAGATCTGTTACTCATCGTTACATCCTGTCATATGCGGATATTTAAATAAATCTCCGCAGTTAATCCTATCAGGTGCAAAGCCGCTAACCAACTTACCTTATTCTCACTTCACGTGATGGTTTATCTATGTCAAAGCCTGTTTTGGCTTGACGTATCGTTCCTCATATTCATACCATCAAACAAGCATGTTTTTTACTTGTTTATTTGCAAAGGGGCAGAGATGAACAGTGCACAAGTTAAAATTATCAAGCAGACGGTGCCGGTACTTCAGGAACACGGTGAAATACTGACCAGACGTTTTTACGAAAATATGTTCAAGAATAACCCTGAAGTAAAAGGCTTTTTTAATCCGGCGCATCAACAAAGTGGCACGCAGCAACGTGCCCTTGCCGGTGCTATTTGTGCGTATGCTGCCAACATTGATAATCCGACTGCGCTGTCAGGTGCTGTTGACTTAATTGCACATAAACATGTGTCTTTGGGGATCAAACCCGAGCATTACCCAATTGTCGGCAGTAACCTTATTCTGACTATTAAAGAGGTGCTTGGGGATGCAGCGAATGATGACGTTATTGAGGCGTGGACAGCGGCTTATGGACAATTGGTGGATATTTTTGTTGAACATGAAAAAAGGCTCTATCAACAACAAAAAGCAGTACATGGCTGGAATGGTTTTAAAGAATTTACCGTCATCAATAAAGTCACCGAAAGCAGCAATATTACGTCTTTTTATTTAAAACCTAATGATGGCACTACGCTCAATGCCCAAAAGCCAGGGCAGTATATTACGGTGCGCCTGAACATTGATGGCAAACCGGTCATGCGAAATTACTCATTGTCTAATGCACCGGGTGACGATGCATTCCGGATAAGTGTTAAACGAGAACCGGGCATTAGTGCCGATACGCCCCATGGTGTGGTATCCAATTATTTGCATGATCATTATCAAATTGGTGACAACATTGAAATGGCACCACCGTGTGGCGAGTTTGTCCTGGAAATTCCAGATGACCATAAAACGCCCATGGTATTTGTTGCAGGTGGTGTGGGGATTACCCCCGTCATAGCCATGTTGCATTCACTGTTTGAGCGTGCCAATGCTGCAACAAGGCCGGTATATTTATTTCAGTGTGTCAGAGACTTAAAGGTTTTGCCGTTTGCCAATGAATTAGCAGATCTGGCAGAGCGTCATGGCAATTTTCACTGGAAGGTTCATTTAAGCGAACAGGTGGCTGCTGAACATACCTTTTTAGGGAGTCTGCATTACGACCGGTTTTCTCGGGCTTCTCTTGATAATGTGATTGAGAGACAACAGCCCATTATGTTGCATGCCTGTGGTCCAGCGGCATTGATTAAAGATGTGGCAATGATGATTCAAGTCCGTGATCAGCCACAAGATACATTTCGTTATGAGTTTTTCGGACCTGCACAAGCCGTTTAAATAATGTCTGATTATCAAATCACCGTTAAACGCGTTTACGATGCAATCGAGGAAAAAGATGGTGCGCGGTTTTTAACCGACAGACTTTGGCCGCGCGGTATCAAAAAGGCTGATTTAAAACTTACGGACTGGTTACGTGAAGTCTGCCCAGTCAATTCATTACGCCAAGCCTGGCATCAAGGTGAAGTAACTTATGATGAGTTTTATCAGCAGTACCGTGAGCCGCGCTGCCAGGATCCGTCAGTACTGATGCCTATTATCAAATCTGCCCGACAGCGACCGGTGACCTTGTTGACTGCCGTTAAAACACCGCAACGATCACATATCCCAGTATTGAAAAGTGCGCTCCACGAAGCACTGGGCAATGAAGATAAATCAAACGATGATCGTCAATCCCAGTCACCGGTCTGTTGACAACTAACTAAGCCTTTTATCGACTAATTCACGTCTTTAGTTCTAGCTGCTACAGTGAAAAGCATGAAATCGGCTGATGAGCATGAGGAGGAGATGTGTCAGAAATAAAACAGGCGCTGCAAACTCACTTTCGTAAAAAGGTACCTGCACCGCCAGAAGGCCGCGAACGAATCAAATGGTACGGCCCCGGTTTGTTGTGGATGCTTTCTGCGGTGGGCACGGGGTCAATCCTTTTTACACCCCGAGTGGCTTCTGCCTACGAATATCAGCTGCTGTGGATCTTGCTTATTGTCGTATTTTTCATGTGGATCATGATTCGGGAAATGGCCCGTTACTCTATTGTTAGCGGACGCACTATGCTGGATGGTATTCACAGTCTGGGAGGACCGCGGGATTGGGCAGTATGGATCATCTTCATTCCACAATTATTAGCGGCAGCGGTGGGTATTGCCGGGCTTTCTGCCGTGGTGGGGAGTGCACTTGGGGCATTTCTCCCTGGCAGCAATACCACTTATGCAATTGGCATGGTGGTGCTTTCAACGTTGTTTACTGCTACGGGACGCTATTCACTGATTGAGTCATTTAGCAGGATGATGGCATTGCTTTTAATGCTGGCAGCTATTGTTACAGCGGCAATTGTCTTCTCCCAGCCATCGGAAGTTGCTCAGGGGCTCGTGCCCAGTTGGCCGGCTGAGCCGGATTTATATGTCATTCTGCCTTGGGTTGGGACGATTCTCGCAGGCTCAATGGGCATTGTCTGGTTCGGCTATTGGACGATTACCCGCGGCTTCGGGGGTGGTTTTGAAGCTTATGAGCCCAGTGATGAGACACCACAAGAGTCTAAGAAAAAACATAAAAACATTGACCGTGAAACAGTAAACAGACAGTTATCAGATACGCGCATTTGGATAAGGATTATGTCTACAACGGCGACGATAGGCGTTGTGGGTGGTTTGATAGTCATTTTTTCGTTTCTGGTACTTGGTGCTGAACTGCTCGCTCCAGAGGGGATCATGCCCGACGGACCCAAAGTCGCTGTAGATCTGACCAACATTTTTTCAAGCGTTTGGGGTGAATTCGGTAAATACCTGATGTTGACAGCCATTGTGATTGCTTTAGGTGGCAGTATATTGGCCAATCAAGATGGCTGGGGCCGAAGCTTCGCTGATATAACGTTGATTCTGATTCGAAGCAAACGCGATTCAGATGGTTCAGGTGCTTTGATAATGTTTTTTAATGCGATTGATGGCAAATTACCATGGCCATTGTTTGATCGCCGTTGGCTGAAACGGCTCTATATTGTCGTCGTGACAGGGTTGATACCGGTGTTTATCTTGTTGCTTTTCAAAGATCCAGTGCAGGTAATGTCGGTGTCGGGTATTATCGCTGCGGCACATACTCCATTCATCGCACTAACGGCGTTATACGTCAATAAATCACGGCTTCCAGTCAGTCTTCGCCCGGGAATTTTCGCGTCTGTGATGATGGGTGTTGCAGGATTCTTCTACCTTGGCTTTGCTGCTTTTTATTTTTTTAACCTGCTAAACGGGTCATGAATCATAAATAGGTGTCTGGAATACCCTGATGAATCAGAAGTGTTTGGCTAGGTTCATCGTTTCTTCAGGCCCCCCGCTCATGAGGTGATTGGTCAGAATTTTATGGCCTATGGGATGGGTAAGACAGTCAAATCGGCATACATGGATTTATTTAATCAGGTTAATGGGGTATGCGCTTGAGCCTATTCAAACTGCGCATCAGCCTTACAACGGTGTAATGGACGAGGCAAATAATCTGAATGTCCTGTTATTTTCTGCCATTAGAACGGATTCATGAGCTTGGCGCTTCTGTATTGATATAGCGTTCATGTCGTTGGAACTGGCTGACCAGTATAAGTCCTATAACCATTACGATAGCTGCCATCCACAAAGCTGAGTGATAGCTACCAGTGAGTGTTGACAGATAACCTGCAATAGCCGGCGCAATCAACTGGGCAATACCATAGCTTATGGTGAGTTTAGCCATAGCTTTGGCCGGATTAGCCGGAAACTTATGTCCAACATAAACGAGCATTAAGCTTACTACTCCTGCAAATGTCCCACCGAACAATAACGCGCCAATTATGTTTAACATCAGCCCTTGGCTGAAAATTGGAATTACGATTGAAATCAGCATAATCAGATAGGCGATAAAAATCGCCTGACTTTCGCCTATTCTTGAGGCAACAGCATCCCAGAAAAAACACGATGGAATTGCTGCAATCCCCAATATCACCCAGAGCAGACTGCCTTTCCCAGTCATGCTAGGCATTGCTTCAATGATGGCAACAATAAATGTTGCGCTGATAACATAACCTACGCCAGCGCATGCATAAGCTGCGATCATAAGTCGCATCCATGTTTTATTTACTGAAATGTTTGATGTTGTAATATTTATTTGGGCAGCTGGATGAGGCATAAAAAACCATGCTGGGAAAAAAAATAATAGCCCAAACAAACCTATCACCCACCATTGCTCCGACCAGTTCAGGTATGGACTTAGCATAAAAATGACCAGGCCGGGTATGGCAATACCGAGTCCGAGCCCAGAAAAATGAATGCCCAGTGAAGCCTTAAAACCGTTTTGCTTTAGCCAGCTCATGACGAAACCGGCAGCAAGAATGATCCCGGCGGTGCTGGAAACCCCCGCCATAAATCTTAAGACACTCCACATCACCACATTAGTAGTGACGGCCATTAAAAGGGTGCTTAATACTGCAAGGATAAGATTAAGTCGATAAAACCAATATTTGGTTTTCAGATGACTCATAGATGAAATGAGAAGTAAACCGCACAGATAACCAATGTAATTAAAGCTCGCCAGCCAACCGCCCATCAGCGAAGTCAGCGAAGTTTGTTCCAGCATAATAGGTAAAAACGGTGTATAGGCAAAACGGGCGATCCCAACGCAGAGGATTAAGGCGCAAATACCTGCCGTTATAACTTGATAACGTTTTGAAATAAGGGATCCCATACTTGGTATATTTAACAGATAGCTCTAATTTAATTAAAGAATAGTCGCACCGTTAACTTGCCCTAGAAAGTCTGGATAGTCCAATCTTATTTTTGGCGGCTGATAGTTAGTATCATCGATAGCCAAGCTTATTTCCGAAACACCTGAATTTTTATTACCCACCAGACATTCGGAGTTAGTATCTGACTTGTTGATTGATAAAGTTCCTGAATTTATGAATCGATTCTCCAGATAGACTCATGCATTTATATCATCCGAGAGCGCAGGGGATTTTAAGGAAGAGTGGAGAAGCTGTTTTAATAGAGAAGCATTTTACAGGTACATTAAGACAGGTTGGAAAGTCGATGAATTCAAAAAAATAAAAGCTTAGAGAAATTAGGAGGTTTGATCTAGATAACCACACAGACAGACTCTAGAACTAAGTTAAAATGGCCGATTAGTTAGAGTCCGTCCATATTGCATAATTCTTATTAAGTAAGATAATAGAGCGTTCATTCGCCACCTCATTTCCATGTTAAGTTTAATGCAAGTTTTACTATTAAAAATTGTGAAATCTTAGGCGTAACTATCAATCCTCGAAAATATGTTTCTGGCATTAAACAGCTAAGCCAGTTCTCATCAAAGCGTGGAATGAAACCCGACCAACCGAATGCACTGTTGAAATTTAAAAGTGAAGAGTCTGGGTGAACAGTAAAGACTCAGATTTCAAATTCTGAACTGCCACATATCCAATAATCATTATTAACGAATCTCATTTCAGGGATTACTTGAATTCATAAAACCTCACGGAAGCTGTCATTACACGGTTACGGGTGGTTTTTGTCTGGTTGATCTTGCACGAATAAATATTCGTATAATATATATTATGTTAAATTATGTTTGTAGATAAAAAGACATAAGTGAATGTGAGCATTTACATGGATATATTTTAGATTTTGAGTAAACCGCATCA
>JAWWAG010000112.1:0-6382 GCA_033721795.1 Methylophaga sp.
GCTTGGGTCAAAGTCAGTTCGCGCTCACGCAGAATCTGCCGGAACTGGGTTTCCAGTCGATCAAAAAACTGGCTGACCCGCTGGCGCAGTCGTTCAGTTTCACCGGTTAAGGCAACACCGACCAGCACACTGGTGATCCCGGGATTTTTAGCGCTGAAACCAAGTAACAGCGCAATTATTTTTTCGCAGCGCGCCAACGCGTCTTTTTCGTCATCCATGATCCGGCGAATCAGGCCAAAAACGGTGTCTTCGGCAAATTCGATCAGCCCTTCAAACATCCGTGCTTTGCTTGGAAAGTGCCGATATAAAGCGGCTTCTGATACCCCTAAGCCGGCGGCAAGACGGGCGGTGGTAATCCGTTCACCTGGATTTTGCTCTAATTCACTGGCCAGCGCTTCAAGAATGGCCTGACGTTTGGACTGCTTATTTTCCGCCCGTGATGGTTTCACCGTATCGTTCACCGGCCACCTCCACGAATCAGTGTGCCGACACCTTGATCGGTAAACATTTCAAGCAGCACTGCATGCTGTACCCGGCCATCAATAATATGCGATGAGGTGACACCGGCCTGCACGGCATCCAGCGCACAGCCGATTTTTGGCAACATACCGCCGTAAATCACGCCTTGTTCAATTAGATCATTCACTTGCTTGGCATTGAGACCGGTTAATAATGTGCCATCAGCATCCAGCAGGCCTGGCGTATTTGTCAATAAAATCAATTTTTCAGCTTGCAGCACTTCAGCAATTTTACCGGCCACCAGATCGGCATTGATGTTGTAGGATTCGCCATCCTTACCGACACCGATTGGCGCAATCACCGGGATGAAGTCACTTTTAATCAGCATATCAATGACACTGGTATCAATACTGCTGACTTTACCGACATGGCCCAAATCAATCATTTCTGAAGCATTCAGTGTCGGGTCGTTTGAAGCCACCTGCATTTTTTCAGCAAAAATCAGACTGCCGTCTTTACCGGTTAATCCGACCGCCCGGCCACCATGGTTATTAATCAGATTAACGATGCTTTTATTGACCTGCCCCCCCAGGACCATTTCGACAATATCCATGGTCTCACTGTCGGTTACCCGCATGCCATTGATAAATTCTGATTGTTTACCGACTTTTTGCAGTAATTCGCCGATCTGCGGGCCGCCCCCATGAACAATCACCGGATTGATACCGACCGCTTTCAATAACACCACATCCCGGGCGAAGCTGTTTTTCAGCGTTTCATCGGTCATGGCGTTGCCGCCGTATTTAATGACCAATGTCTTACCGGAAAAACGTTGGATATACGGCAACGCTTCAGTCAAAACCTGAGCAATATGCGTGGCGCGTTGTGTATTTAAACTCATGCTAATCCCTCTGCAAGTACTACAAATGCAAACTTAAGGTCGGTTTGACCTGCAACATTTGCTGCACAAACAGTTGTTTTATATGTTGTAAATCGGCTTCGCTACCGGCTTCAAATCGTAATGTCAGGCCAGGCAGTGTATTTGAAGCCCGTGCCAGCCCCCAGCCATTGGCAAAATCAACCCGCAGCCCATCAATTTTACTGAGGCGAGCGTCACTGAATTTGGCTTCTTCAATAAAGCGCCGCATAAACTGCCGGCATTCGGTTTCGTCCATGGCGATATGAATTTCCGGTGTATTCACCCGTTGCGGCTGGGCAGCAAAAATCTGTGCCGGTGAACGCTCCTGCGGATCAGCGGCGAGCAATTCTAACAGCCGGCAAGCGGCGTATAAAGCGTCATCAAAACCATACCAGCGATCGGCAAAAAACAAATGCCCGCTAAGTTCGCCGGCGAGTTTAGCGTTATTATCCTGTAAGGCTTTTTTAATCAGTGAATGACCGGAGGCCATCATCACTGGCTTGCCACCGGCGCGTTTGATCACATCGTGCAGTAAACCGGTGCTTTTGACATCGTAAAAAATTGTTTCACCGGGATATTCGGCCAGCAATGCCTGAGCAAACACCATCAGTAACCGATCCGGCCAGATGATCTCACCATCGGCCAACACCACACCCAATCGATCGCCATCACCATCAAAGGCCAGACCAATATCGGCATTGGTTTCCTGCACTTTATCAATCAGTGCCTGCAAATTCTCAGGCTGACCTGGGTTGGGGTGATGATTGGGAAAACGGCTGTCCACATCACAAAATAACGGCGTCACCTTACAACCAATTAACTTCATCAACTGCGGCGCCACAACACCGGCAATACCGTTGCCACAATCAACAACGACATTCATCGGTTTAGGTAGTTTGATTTGTGCCGCAATGGCTGCCAGATATTCATCCAGCACGTCTTCAATTTGCCGGCTGCCCTGTCCTTGCGCCAGTTGATTGTTTTCCAAACGTTGTTTGAGGGCTTGAATGGTGTCACCGGACAACGTTTCACCAGCAATGACGATTTTGACGCCATTGTAATTCGACGGATTATGGCTACCGGTTATCATGACCCCGGAACGGCTTTCAAAATGCTCAGCAGCAAAATACAGCACGGGTGTCGGCAATGCACCGATATCAATAACGTCACAACCGCTGTCATTGATACCTTGCATCATGGCTTTGGCAAAATCTTCGCTGCTGGCCCGGCCATCTCGCGCTACCACCATTTTTTGCACGCCTCGCGCCTGGGCTTCACTGCCAATTGCCTGACCTAATTGTTGCATCACGCTCGCGGTCAACTGACTGTCAACAATGCCGCGGATGTCGTAGGTTTTAAAAATGGCTGGATCGATTGTAGTGGGTTTTTCGGATACGGGACTCAGATCAAACTCCAGCACATCGGGTATTGCCTGGGACGTAACTGTTTCATCCAAATCCTTGTTACGTGGCGTATCAAAGGCTTCGTCAAATAACAGATCGGTATCTTCGGCAGTTTCCGAGACTGCATTTCCCGTAGCTGCCGGCTTATCGGCTGTTTCATTGGTTAATCTCGGTTCAGCTGACTTTTTAGCTGGCTCAGACCGGCTTTCTGAGGTGTCATCTTTTATTTCTGATTCGCTGATATCAACCATTTTGGGCACCGGCTTTGCTGTTTTTTTCCGGTGTAAAACAGCGCGTTTCTCCGGTAACAATCCTGCCAGCGGCCACCAAATCAAAATGGCTAATACTAGTCCAAGCAATAACCAGAGAATATTAAATCCCGAAACGGCAACCGGCGCTGGCCAATAATTTAACTGCCAATGACTGCCGGCAATTTTGCTCGACAAAGGTTTAGCAACTTGCGCGAGTTGGTTGTCACCGGCACGGGCTAAAACCAAATTGATATTGCTGCCCTGACTGACTGTCCAGTAGCCTAATTTGGCATCCAGTGATTGTGTCAGATTTTTTAACAGATCCGGGCTGAGTGCCAATAATAAAAAGCCATTATCTTGCTGCCGTACAATCTGGATATACGCTTTATCCGTGCCCGGCTGCATGACTGCCACATCGGCCTCGCCATCACTAGCAGCTTGTCGAAGAGCAAGTAGCGTAGCGAAACTTATTGGCAAACAATCGCCGGTTTGCGGTGTCAACGGAATGCTGTCAATCATGCAAACAATTTTCGCTTCCGGCCAATTTTTGATTGCATCGGCATCGGCAGCCTGTTGCTGCCAGCTGGCAATAATTTTTGCCAGCACCGCTGATTGTTGTCCGACTACTTGTTGATGATTTTCAGTAGCTTGCGAATCGGAGTTACTGGCCAGCTGTTGCCCCACAAAATACGTGCCGCTGACCGCAATCAGGATGAGCAACAGTAACAGCAGTAGCGGGGCTGGTTTCAGCCTTTTTTGTAACATCGCTGACCAATTTGCGCTTGCCATCATTGACGCCCCGTATGACCAAAGCCACCAGTACCGCGCTCACTGACGGTAAATTCCTTAACCTGCTCAAATGCGACCTGCACCACCGGCACGAATACCATTTGTGCAATACGCTCACCGATTTTGATATCAAACGCCGTTTGGCTCCGATTCCAGCAAGACACAAAAACCTGCCCCTGATAATCACTGTCAATCAGTCCCACCAGATTACCAAGCACAATGCCATGCTTGTGGCCAAGGCCGGAACGCGGCAACAACACGGCTGCCAGTGATGGATCATCAATGTGAATTGCAAGACCTGTTGGGATTAGCAGTGTTTCGCCCGGTTGTAATGTGGTGTCCTGTTCCAGACAAGCACGTAAATCCAATCCGGCCGAACCACCAGTCGCATAGTTTGGTAATTCAATGCTGTCGCCTAGGCGGGGATCAAGCAGTTTTAGTTGTATTTTTTGCATGGTATTGATCAATTATTAAGTTCATTAATTCTCTGGCCAGCTGACTTTTAGGGGCCGCCGGTAATTTTTGTTCCCCGCCCGGCCAGAAAACCTGCAGTTCATTGCTGTCAGCACCAAATACCTGGCCCTCGGCAACACTGTTAGCGGCTATCATATCCAGTTTTTTGGTCAGCAGCTTTTTTCGGGCGTAACGGGGCAGATCGTTTGTTTCCGCAGCAAAGCCTATCACCATCTCTGGGCGTTCTTGCATCGTTGAAATATCGGCAATAATATCGGGATTAGCCAGCAATTGCAGATGCAAATTTTGCTGGTTATTTTTTTTCAGTTTCTGGCGGGCGGGCTCAGCTACCCGATAATCTGCCACTGCGGCACAACCAATAAACAAACCACAGTGAGCGGCCACTTGCAGGCTTGTTCGATGCATTTCGTCAGCGGTATTTACATCGATACGGGTCACTTTGGCAGGTGTTGGTAAGCTAACCGGTCCGCTAATCAAAATAACGTCTGCACCTGCCTCAACGGCTGCCTGTGCTAGGGCAAAGCCCATTTTTCCAGAGCTGCGATTACCGATAAAGCGCACCGGGTCTATTGGCTCATAGGTTGGGCCTGCGGTTATTACGACGGTTTTGCCGGATAAGACTTTGGGTAATAAATAACGTCCCAGCGTGGTAATAATGTCCCGCGGCTCCATCAACCTGCCTTCACCGACTTCACCACAGGCCTGATCACCACTGGCCGGGCCCAGAATTACGGCACCGCGTTGTTTAAGCATGCTGAGGTTATCGACTGTTGCCGGATGCGACCACATTTTATTGTTCATTGCCGGGGCAATCGCCAACGGCGCTTCACTGGCCAGAATGGTTGACGTCAGCACATCATCAGCGCGGCCATGAACCAATCTGGCCAACGTATCGGCACTCGCCGGTGCTACCAAAATCCAGTTGGCCCAGCGTGCCAGTGCAATATGGCCCATGGTCGATTCTTCGTCAGCATCCAGTAAATTCAGCGCTACCGGAAAACCACTCAACGTTTGCAAGGTTAATGGCGTAATAAACTGACAGGCGCCTTGTGTCATCATCACCCGCACTTCAGCGCCGTTATCCTGCAACCGACGGATCAAATCCGCCGCTTTGTAAGCGGCAATACTGCCGGTAACCCCCAGTAAAATGCGTTTACCTTTAAATGGAGAAAAATCAGTCACGCAACGTGTCCATTGCTAAATCCCGCAAAGTGGCATCGCCCAGCTCTTGTTCTTCGGCGCTGCGTAATTTACTGAGCAAATGTTCTACTGCCGGTGCAGCACGGTATTGTACGGGGGTTAAGTCCCGCTCTTCGGCACTTCGCAGGCAATCCAGGATTTGCCGTAATGTAATCATTGATAAATCACGTCCCGGCACAAATTGCGAATCGGGTCCATCCACCTCAACAAGCAAACCATCCTGTTCAAGCATATTGATAATTTCTTGCAAACTACCTCCACTCAGCGTGGTATTTTGCTCCAATTCCTGCATGGTCAATGGCGGTTTATCCTGACAAAAACGCCGGGCAATTTCAGTCATCAGCCACAGGCCTTCTTTTTCACGTAACCGTGGGCTCAACCGTTGTGGCTTACCGCCAAGCTGAACTAATCTGGGATGCTGAAGAAAAAACGCCACTTGTGAGCCAATCAGCAGGATAAACCAGGCCAGATATACCCAGATCATAAAGAAAAACAAAATCGCAAAACCGGAGTAAATCGCGGTGTAATTACTTGAGGAAGCGACAAAACCGGCAAACAGCGTACCGAGGGTCACCCATAAAATACCTGCAACCGTGGCCCCGCTGAAAGCCGCACCGAGCTTGACCTTGGTATTGGGAATAAAGGTATACAGGAAGGTAAACGCCAGAATAATCATCAAATAAGGTAGCAATTTACTGAGAATCAGCAACAAGGTGCCAAAAGGCTCGATCGATTCCAGCTTCGTGACAAAATCGTTATCCAGCGCCGCACCGGTAATCCCCAGCGCCGAAAACACCAATACCGGGCCAATCATCACGACACTGAGGTAGTCAGTAAAGCGTCTTGCCAAGGTTCTCGGCCGCTCAACTCGCCACACGAAGTTAAAA
>JAWWAG010000113.1:0-6318 GCA_033721795.1 Methylophaga sp.
GACTTCAGACTCGGCATCGCAGGCCAACACAATGCTCGGCACGCGGCATTTGCCTGCCTGGGCATAGACATTGGTGACCAGTGTGTCAGAAATTCCCATCACCATTTTGGCAACGGTGTTGGATGTTGCCGGTGCGACTACCAGGGTGTGGTAGTCACCACGATAGAACAGGCCGACCGGAGGCGCACTGGCAGCTCGATCGTGATAGTAGCGGCTATTGGCATTCAGGGCCTTGGGATCATGGCCGTACATACGCAACACCTCTTCACCGGCGCGACTGTAAAACAAATCAACCTCATCCAGCTCACGAATAATTTCCAGGCACTCGTCAAGATAATGACCGGAACCGGTCACTGCCCAAGCGAGACGGGGTCGATCAGGGCGTGCTTGCATACGGGAATCTCGTTAGTATTAAACAGTGAATTTTGCCAGACTCGGCACCCTGAGTAAAAATTAACATAGGTGCTGAAAACCTGATACGTTAGAATAAAAGCCAACAAATCATTGCAACGGATTGATTGGAGTCTCAAATCTATGACAAATGCTGTCCCTAAAATAGTAGTAGTAGGCGGCGGAGCGGGTGGTCTGGAACTGGTCACCAAGCTCGGTAAAAAGCTCGGCAAAAAAAATAAAGCGCAGATAACACTGGTTGACAGCACGCATACGCATATCTGGAAACCACTGCTGCATGAGGTAGCTGCCGGCACATTAGATTCTCATGAAGACGAAATTGAGTATTTGAGTCAGGCGATGTGCAGTGGTTTTCGGTTCCGTCTGGGCCGTATGGATGGGCTGGATCGTCAGAATAAACAGATTTCACTGGCACCAACCTACAGTGATGATGGGCAGGAAATCATTCCACGCCGCAGTTTTGATTATGATTATCTGATTATTTCAGTGGGCAGTGTCAGCCATGATTTCGGCATTAAAGGAGTCCGTGATCACTGCCTGTTTCTGGATACTACCAAACAAGCTGAAGCTTTCCAGAAGCAATTACTGCAGTCTTATTTGCAAGCCCATACCCAAGGCAGGCCGCTTGATGAAGGCCAATTGAATATTGCCATTGTCGGTGCCGGTGCTACCGGTGTTGAGCTGTGCGCCCAGTTGCATGAAGTCTCGCACTTGTTAACGGCTTACGGTCTGGATGAAGTGGATCCGCAAGATGTCAAACTGACGCTGATTGAAGCCGCTGATCGTATTTTGCCAGGCTTACCGGATAATATTTCTGATGCGGCTGAAAAAGAACTGCGCGAGTTAGGCGTTGAAGTTCTTGCTGGCGAGCGGGTAATTGAAGTGACCGAATCCGGTATCAAAACCCAAAGTGGCAAAGTCATTCCATCAGCGATTAAAGTCTGGGCAGCCGGCATTAAAGCGCCGGAATTTTTGAAAGATATTGATGGTTTAGAGACCAACTGGATGAATCAGTTGGTGGTAAGGCAAACGCTGCAAACCAGCCTTGATGATGATATCTATGCCATTGGTGATTGTGCAGCCTGCAAATGGGTAGGGCAGGAACAAAACGTCCCCCCGCGTGCACAGGCGGCGCATCAAATGGCTTCACTGGTTTACAAGTCGATTGTTAACCGGATGTCAGGTAAAACGATTCCTGAATATCATTATCACGATTACGGCTCACTGGTCTCGCTGGGCCGCTATGGCACCGTTGGCAACCTGATGGGTAACTTAAGTCGTGGCAGTATGATGATTGAAGGCTTTATGGCGAGAATGATGTATTTATCGTTATATAAAATGCATCAAACAGCGTTGTTTGGCCCGTTCCGCGTGGTGATGCTGTCTTTATCGCATTTGTTCCGGCGCAGTGTGCATCCAAAAATCAAATTGCATTGATCTCAAGCTACCCAAGAAAGGCCCTTTCGGGCCTTTTTTAGGCTGCTTTCTAGCGAGTTAGATATCTAAATTAGAGGCTTGCAACGCATGGGTTTCGATAAACTCGCGGCGGGGTTCGACATTATCACCCATCAGCGTGTTGAAAGTTTCGTCAGCAGCAATAGCATCGGTGATCCGAACTTGTAATAAACGACGCTTGGATTTATCCATCGTGGTTTCCCACAATTGCTCTGGATTCATTTCGCCCAGCCCTTTGTAACGCTGCACATGCTGACCGCGGCGCGCTTCGGCCAATAACCAGCGTACCACCTGTGCAAAATCACGAATCGGCTCTTCCCGTTCACCGCGGACAATACGCGCACCGGGTCCAATCAAGCCATTGATTTTATTGGCAAAAGACAGGATCTTGGTATATTCGGTACTGGCAAAAAATTCACCGGGGATATGGTAATCAGTGCTGATACCATGCCGGCTGAAGCTGACATTGATATGTGGCAATGGCTCTTTATCGTGTTTGGCAACACTCAGCTGATAAGCGGTACCGGTAGGCATGCCATGATTGAGTCGGACATTAATTTCCGAGAGCCACGCAGTCATTGCCTTGTCATCATCAAGTTTTGGAATTGCTGGCTGATACAGTAGCTGATCTAAAAATGCCGGGTAATAGTGATTCGATAAACGACGGACAATAGCGGTGATGGTCTGATATTCCTCAACCAACAGACCCAGCGCGCTGCTTTCAATCGGTGCAACATCCGTACTTGGATACAGGCTGGCGTTATTTAAAGCGACTTCGGTCAGATAACGCTCCATTTCGGCATCATCTTTAACATAGCGCTCCTGTTTACCTTTTTTGATTTTGTATAGTGGCGGTTGCGCAATATAAACATGGCCACGCTCAATCAACTCCGGCATTTGCCGGTAAAAAAAGGTCAGTAGCAGGGTGCGGATATGTGAACCGTCAACGTCAGCATCGGTCATGATAATAATGTGGTGATAACGCAATTTTTCCGGATCATATTCATCGCGACCGATCCCACAACCCAGTGCCGTGATCAGCGTGCCGACTTCAGCAGAACTGATCATCTTGTCAAAGCGGGCACGCTCGACGTTAAGGATTTTTCCTTTTAGCGGTAAAATTGCCTGAGTGCGGCGATCACGGCCTTGTTTGGCGCTACCGCCGGCAGAGTCCCCTTCCACTAAAAACAATTCTGACTGGGCAGGGTCACGCTCCTGACAGTCGGCTAACTTACCGGGCAAGCCAGCAATATCCAATACACCTTTACGGCGCGTTAATTCACGAGCCTTACGGGCCGCATCTCGGGCGCGGGCCGCTTCAATCATTTTATTGGCAATCAGTTTGGCATCATTAGGATGCTCTAGCAGGAAATCACTGAAATGTTCATTTACCAGCGACTCAACGATTGAACGGACTTCAGAAGACACCAGCTTATCTTTGGTTTGTGACGAAAACTTAGGATCGGGCACTTTCACTGATAATACTGCCGTCAAACCTTCACGGGCATCATCACCACTGGTTTCGACTTTGGATTTTTTGGCTAATCCTTCTTTGTCGATATACTGATTTAATGTGCGGGTTAACGCTGCACGAAAACCGGCTAAATGAGTACCCCCGTCGCGCTGCGGGATGTTATTGGTAAAACAGTAAATATTTTCCTGATAGGAGTCATTCCACTGCATTGATAACTCAACCACCACATCATCACGGGTGCCGGAGATATCAATAATGCTTTCGTGAATACCGTTTTTATTTTTATTTAAATGCTGTACAAAAGCGCTGATACCCCCTTCGTAATGAAACACTTCACTGCGTTCATCACGCTCGTCCGTCAGGACAATGCGCACACCAGAATTTAAAAATGCCAGCTCACGAATTCGTTTTGCCAGAATTTTGTAATCATATAGAACATTATTGGTGAAAGTTTCTTCGCTGGGCCAAAACTGAATTTTGGTACCGGTATGATCGGTTGCTTCATAACCTTTGAGCGGTGCATCGGGGACGCCATGAGTATAACTCTGCCGATAAATAATGTTGTTACGGTGAATTTCCATCGTCAGTTTTTTCGACAGGGCATTGACCACTGAGACGCCAACACCATGTAAACCACCGGACACTTTATAAGAATTATCATCAAACTTACCGCCGGCATGCAGCACCGTCATAATAACTTCTGCGGCTGAGACACCTTCTTCTTCATGAATATCTACCGGAATACCACGACCGTTGTCTTCAACCGATACCGAATCATCAGCGTGAATACGAACATTGATTTCGGTACAGTGACCAGCCAGCGATTCATCTATCGCGTTATCCAGGACCTCAAACACCATGTGATGTAGGCCGGTGCCGTCATCGGTGTCGCCGATATACATACCGGGACGTTTTCTGACCGCATCCAAGCCTTTCAGTACTTTGATATTGCTCGAATCGTAACTATTGTTATTGTCAGTGGTCATAAATCTTCGCTTCCTGTACAACGCGTGGTTTAACCTGTCATTCTACTATGTATCGACTCTCGGCGACAGGCGCAGTGATGCTTTCCAGTTTGCCTTGTTTCACGTGAAACACAGCATGCTGTTCTAGTTCAAATAAATGTCCCGATAAAACCATATTGGTACTGGAAATAAAGCTTTGTACCGGCATCTCTGCCAACAGCGATAAGACAATTTGCTGATGTTGCTCATCCAGTTCTGAGCTTAAATCGTCAATCAATAAAAGCGTTTCAGTTTGTCGACGCTGCATCAACAATTCAATCTGTGCCAAACTCAAAGCCAGATAAAATAACTTTTGCTGACCACGGGATAACATTTCGGCCGGATCCGCGCCATCCATTCGTAATGACCAATCTGCAGCATGAGCGCCAGACCTTGTATACAATAATGCACGATCCCGCTCCAACGTCTGATCTAAAACATCAGCAAACGAATGATCTTTTGGCCAGCCAGAAAGATATCTGAGCGTAAAATTTGTCTCGGCCATCTCCGGGCAGATACGACAAAATATCGGTTTAAATACTGTCAATAACTGCTGTAAATACTGCTGACGTAATTTATTTAACTGTTCCCCATGACGGACTAAATGCGGATCCCATAATTTGATTTCAGAATCTGACTTATGTTGGCGAATACCGGCATTACGTTGTTGCAAACATTTTTTATACGATTGCCAGTGAAATAAAAATTCTTGTTCCACGTGAAACAATCCCCAGTCAACCAGCTTGCGACGAAAGCGGGGGCCCATTTCAAAAAATTCATGACAATTAGCGGGAATAAATTGCAGCGGCAAATGACTGGCTAACTCAGACAGTTTTTTTAGCGGTGCATTATTGAGTCGAATCTGAACACCATGGTGCAAATCATATTGAAAACCAACCGGAATTCTGCCAGCAATTTTGCCAATTACCTGGCACTGTGTGTTGTCATATTCAACAATGTTTTTTAACTGCCGGGTACGGAAAGATCGCCCAAGCCCCAATAAATGAATTGCTTCTAACAAGCTGGTTTTGCCGGCACCATTTTCGCCCAATAATAAATTCACCCGCGTTGCTGGTGACAGCAGCACTTTATGTAAATTTCGAAACCGGTGAATTTGTAGTTGGCTAAGCACTCGTATGCTTTTTAATGATGAAATGGATCGGGAACGAAAATTTATATTCGATAATACAAAACACGCATGATCGTCGTTATATGCATCATGCGTGTTATATGAAAATTTTTGCTATTAGATTTCGATCATCTCAAAATCACCTTTACCAACGCCACATTCAGGACACTCCCAGTCTTCCGGAATCTCGTCCCAAGTGGTACCCGGTGGAATGCCCTCCTCAGGTAGTCCTCGCGCTTCGTCATAAATGAAACCACAGACTACACATTGCCACTGACGCATAAATACTCCTCATTAATAAACCCGTATAGCTAGTTTAAGTTTTGTGCTAACGTATGTCTAATAAATGATTAAACGTTTAATAAGTGGATTTTTCGATTTATGCGCATGCCAACTTTACGTCAATTGCAATATCTCACCGCGGTGATTGAAGAAAAACATTTTGGTAAAGCGGCAGAAAAATGTTTTGTCACACAGTCTACGCTGAGCGCGGGCATTCAGGATCTGGAAGACTTGCTGGAAACCGCACTATTGGAGCGCACCAATCGTAAAGTCCTGACAACCCCCATGGGCGAAGATATCGCCCGCCGTGCCCGGCAAATCTTGTCGTTAACGGATGATTTGGTGGATTTAGCGCATTCAGCCAATAATCCACTGGCTGGCCGGATTCGAATTGGTGTTATACCGACCATCAGTCCGTTTTTATTGCCACGCGTGTTACCGGCGGTACGAAAGAACCTGCCACAACTTGAGGTATTATTGATTGAAGATCAATCTGAGCGGCTATTGGATCAGATTGAGGCGGGTACCCTGGATGTGGCAGTATTGGCATTTCCCTTCAATAC
>JAWWAG010000114.1:0-6169 GCA_033721795.1 Methylophaga sp.
CCGCCTGTAAGGCAGCCAAATTAAGCACCGTGTTCATTAAAAATCCTGTCATCGGTCAGTGATATTGAACGATATGATAATACAAATCAGTCTTCAGCCGGTCTTATCAGAATATTGGCTGACTGAAAATGTCACAATACAAGCCAAAATGTGTCTCTAAATCACGACAAATAGCAGGAGTTAAACATGGCAAAGTGGTTAAACGGTCAGGTGGTCGAAAACAAACGCTGGACCGATAACTTGTATTCTTTGCGGGTCAAAGCCGATATTGCACCTTTTGAGGCCGGGCAATTTACTCGTCTGGCAATGGAGATTGACGGTGAAGAAATCAGCCGGCCTTTTTCTCTGGTCAATGCCCCGGATGAACCCCTGCTGGATTTTTATTTTATTGAAGTGCCCGGCGGCGTGTTATCGACCCAACTGGCGGCATTGCAGGCGGGAGATGCTATTTGGGTTGCCCCTAAAGCGGCTGGTTTATTGACGCTGAAACAACTGGCGCCCGCGAGCAAATTATTTTTAATTGCCACTGGCACCGGTCTTGGCCCCTTTTTGTCGATCATTAAAACGAAAGAAGTCTGGCAGCAGTTTCAGCAGGTATGTCTGGTTCATGCAGTACGATTTGCCAAAGAACTCAGTTATCAAGAGACCATTGCTGATATTCAGGCCATGCACGCTAAGCAATTTCATTATCAGCGAATTGTCAGCCGGGAAGACTCACCAAATGCACTGAAGGGACGTATCCCGCAGCTTATTGATAACCAGCAACTCGAGCAGGCGCTGGGTGTTAAAATCGATAAAGACAGTCAGTTATTATTATGTGGCAATCCGGCGATGGTTCAGGAAACGACCGATGTTTTATTAGCGCGCGGCCTGACCCGGCATAGTCGCCGTGAAGCCGGCAATATCAGTATTGAAAAATATTGGTAGCCGCCAGTAGATAACCGTATTCAGTATTGCTTAAATCCAAAGAATGTACATTAAATTTAAAGGCTTATAGAATTCAAGAGCAGGACTTTCTGGAACCTTCATTGGGCATAGCTGTCTGGTTTTGAGTAAGTCAAATATCACCGTTAATGTGTTGTCGATCTCAGCTTAATCGTCTGTTATCAACGCAATTAACTATCTTGAATAAACATCCTTGCAATACCGTTTTTGGGTGCTGATTTGTCAGCAATTAAAAAAAGCTGTTTTTTTGCTTGCAATACGCTGAAATTTTTTACAGTGTAAAGCTGAATTGTTATTTCCGGATCATGCTTCGTGATCCACAACAGGGGAGGGGCCATGTCAGATGTCTGGCAGGAAACCATCACCAACGCTGAAGTGTTACGGCGTGATTTACACGCGCATCCTGAGTTGGGCTGGCAGGAATATCGTACGGCTGATCGCATTCGCGATACGCTCAGCGCGCTTAATATTCCCTGGCGTGCCTGTGCCGGCACCGGCACGCTTGCCTGGCTGAATCCAGCTGGCAAGGGTCCGCATATTGCGCTGCGCGGCGATATTGATGCCTTGCCAATCATCGAAAACACCCAAAACCACTGGATCTCACAGCATGCTGGCTGCATGCATGCCTGTGGTCATGACGGTCACACCGCTACATTACTGGCAACTGCGCGCTGGTTAAAAATGCATGAGCTTTTTTTGACCGGCCCGGTGACGCTGATTTTTCAGCCTGCGGAAGAGGGCGGCCATGGTGCCCGGGAAATGATCCATGACGGGGCGCTGGAAGGCATTGACGCTATTTATGGCTGGCATAACTGGCCGGCGATTCCATTTGGCAAACTGGTCTGTCCAAATGACATTGTAATGTGTGGTAACGGCACATTTGAATTGGTTGTTAATGGCATCGGCGGGCATGCCAGTCAGCCTGAGTTATGCCGCGATCCGGTGCTGGCGGCCAGTGCCATCACATTAAATTTGCAGCAAATCATCAGCCGGCGTTTGCCGCCACAGCAAGCGGCAGTCTTAAGTATTACTTCAATTGAAGCGCCCAGCGCACCGACAGTCATTCCGCAGCAGGCCAGAATCGGCGGCAGCATCCGGGTGCCCGATAAAGCTACCCGTGACGAGTTGAATCGGTTAATCACCGAAATCAGTCAGCAGACAGCAGCCAGTTACGGTGTGCAGTGCGAGGTGAATATTTATCCACGTTATGAAGCGACCATTAACCACGCCCAACCCGCAATGCAGATGCGTGAACAATGGCAGGATTTGTTTGGTTTCGATACTTTGCATAACGATATACGACTGCCGATTATGGCATCTGAGGATTTCAGCTATTACCTGCAGGAAATTCCCGGTGCTTTTGCACTGATTGGCAGTGATGACGGGCCCGAGCACCAGGTGCCGTGTCACAGCCCATTTTATGATTTTAACGACCGGCTGATACCGCTGGTTACCGCCTTGTTTTCGCGTCTTTCTGGCGCACCTGTTCCGGAGGAACTGCCCAACGTCGGCAAGACGTAAAACCGTGAGGAGAAGTAGATGAGTATATTTGAACAGAGAGAATCGGCGATCCGAGCTTATTGCCGGGTTTATCCGGTGGTATTTGATAAGGCGATTAATGCCCGACAGATTGATGAAAATGGTCGTGAATATATCGACTTTTTTGCCGGTGCCGGTGTACTGAATTTTGGTCATAATAATAAGCGCATGACCGATGCCGTAATTGCCTATATTCAATCGAATGGCGTTACGCACAGCCTTGATATGCACACTACTGCCAAACGGCAATTTATGGAGCACTTTACGAAGACTATTCTCGAGCCGCGTAATATGCCGCACAAAATGCAGTTTATGGGGCCTACCGGCACCAATGCTGTTGAAGCGGCGATGAAACTGGCGCGGCGGGTAACCGGCAGACAGGACATCGTCGCTTTCAGTCACGGTTTCCATGGCATGACGCTGGGAGCGCTCAGTGCGACTGCCAATCAATATTTTCGTAATGCAGCCGGCGTGCCGTTAAATCACGTTAAACATTTCCCGTTTGGTTGTGATTCGCTATGCCCCGGTTGTGAACTCGGTTGTGGCATGCAGAGCATCGAGCAGCTGCGTGCTATTTATGCCGATAGTTCAAGTGGTATTGCGCCACCGGCTGCGTTTTTGCTGGAAACCATTCAGGCTGAAGGCGGCGTCAAAGTTGCTGATAAGGACTGGCTACAGGCCCTGGCAAAACTGGCCAGAGAAGTTGGCGCTCTGCTGATTATTGATGATATCCAGGTGGGGGTTGGCCGCACTGGTTCGTTTTTCAGTTTTGACGATTTGGATCTGGATCCGGACATCATTTGTCTCGCCAAAGGCATCGGCGGTCTCGGTACCCCAATGGCCATGAATCTGGTCAAACCTGAACTGGATGAGCAATGGTCACCGGGCGAGCATACCGGCACTTTCCGTGGCCAGGATATCTCGTTTATCGCCGGCGATCAGGCCCTGACCTATTTTGATGATGATGAGCTGATGCAAACCGTTAAAGCTCATGGTGTCATGATGGCCGATAGTTTACAGCCGTTGGTGGATCGGCATCCGCTGGTGAATCTGACGGGCAAAGGCATGATTCTCGGCCTTGATGTCGGTAATGGTGATCGTGCCAAGCAAATTGTCAGTCAGTGTTTTGAAGCCGGTCTGATGATTGCCAGCTGCGGCACTGGTGGTCGTGTGGTGAAATTGATTCCGCCGTTGACCACACCCAAAGCTGATCTTGAAGAAGGTCTGCAAATCCTGATTAAAGCCACCGATAACGTCATGATGCGGGAGGCGGCATGAGACAGCGTGATGATATGACATTTCCGTTTGAGGAATACGAACGACGATTAAGTGAACTGCGTGAGCGGATCGCCGAGCGACATATGGATGCCGTGGTGATTTCCGATCCGGAAAACATCATGTATCTGACCGATTATCAGACGACGGGGTATTCGTTCTTTCAGGCGCTGGTGGTGCCGCTTGAAGATGAGCCTTTTATGATCACCCGTAAACTGGAAGAGTCCAATGTCACGGCGCGCACTTGGGTGGATATTACCCGGCCGTATCCCGATACTGGTGATGCCATCCAGATGCTGGTCGATGCTTTGCGTGAATTTGGCCTCGATAAAAAACGCATTGGTTATGAACGCAACAGCTATTTTTTTCCGGCTTATCATCAGGATTGCATTCACACCACGCTGACCGATGGCAAATTGCTGGATTGTTTTGGCATTGTTGAAGAAGGCCGGGTCTGCAAGTCCCCAATGGAAATTGCCTTAATGCAAAATGCGGCAAGAGCCACTGAAGCCGGTATGCAAGCCGGTATTGAAGCCACCGAGGCGGGGGTGACTGAAAACGAAATTGGTGCGGCGATAAGTTCGGCCATGTTCAAAGCCGGCGGTGAAACACCGGCAGTGATGCCATATGTGACCTCCGGGCCCCGAACCATGATTGGTCATGCTACTTGGGAAGGCCGCGCGGTCCAGCCCGATGAGCATGTGTTTCTGGAAGTGGGTGGCTGTTATCGTCGTTATCATACGGCGATGATGCGCACCATTGTGCTCGGGAAACTTAGTCCATCAATGTATAAAGCGCAGGAAATTATGAAAATGGCGCTGGATGCAGTGCATAGCAAATTTCAACCGGGTATGACGGTATCGGACGCCGATAATATGATCCGCAATATCATTACCAAAAACGATATTGGTGCGCGCCTGGTTACGCGGTCAGGCTACTCAATTGGTATTGCCTTCCCACCCAGCTGGGATGAGGGCTATATCGTCAGTCTTAAACAAGGCGAGTCCGCGGTACTGAAACCGGGCATGACCTTTCATATCATTCCGTGGATGTGGGGTGTTGATGGCGACAAAACCTGCGGAATTTCTGACACCATTCATATTACTGACGATGGCTGCGAATCGTTTTTCAGTATGGATCGGGATTTTATCGTTAAGCCGGGCAGTGGTGGCAAAAAGCTATTGAGTCTGGACAGCGCGCGGCAGAATGAGACCGCCAAAGACGATAAAAAAACCACTGCCAAACATTCTTCCTGAGGACATTATGCTAATAGCTATCAACCCATGTAACGGGCAATCACTCGAACCTTTTCCGCCGCTTGATAAAAATGAAATGTATGCACGCATTGGCGAGGCGACTGAGGCGTTTGCCGAGTGGCGTGCCAAAAGCTTTGCCCAGCGAGCCGAGGTGCTGAAAGCCGTTGCCAGGCAACTGCGCGCCGAAAAACATGACATCGCTGAACTGATGGCGCTGGAAATGGGCAAACCCATCAAAGAGGGTGTGCCGGAAGTTGAAAAGGCTGCAAGCTGCGCCGAGCATTACGCGGCGCATGCTGAATCTTATCTGGCCGATGAAGTATTGCCGTCTGATGCCAGCCTCAGTTATGTCACTTATCAGCCACTGGGTACGTTGCTGGGTATTTTGCCTTGGAATGCGCCGTTATGGCTGGCATTTCGCTATTTAGCGCCAGCACTGATGGCAGGCAATACCTGTGTGATGAAACATGATTCCCATGTACCACGTTCGGCGCAGGCGATTGCCAATGCTTTTTTAAAAGCCGGTGCACCTGACAATATTATGGTCAATCTGCCTATCGATACCCCGGAAGTTGAATTGGCGATTCGTGATTCACGCATCGCTGCAGTGTCTTTTACCGGCTCCAGCGGTGCCGGAAAAAAAGTCGCGGCAATGGCGGGCAGTGAAGTCAAACCCTGTGTTTTAGAACTGGGTGGTTCGGATCCGGTGTTGGTTTTAAATGATGCCGATCTGGAGCGCGCAGTTGATATCATTTGCACGTCAAGGTTTATCAATGCTGGTCAGTCATGTATTGCCGCCAAACGCGTTATCGTTGAGGCAGATGTGCATGATCGTTTTGTTGAATTGGTTAAACAACGACTCAGTAAATTGCAGCTCGGTGATCCTTTACAGGCTAATACCGATGTCGGTCCGATTGCCCGCGAAGATTTACAACTGAATTTGCACCGACAAGTTGAAGATACTGTTGCGTCGGGCGCCAAATGCTTGCTGGGGGGAGATCTGCCACAAGGTAATGGTTTTTTCTATCCTGTGACTTTATTAACCGACGTGACGCCCACCATGTGCGCATTTCGTGAAGAGACATTTGGGCCGGTAATGGTGATTATCCGGGCCGATGATGTTGATCATGCTTTGGAAATGGCGAATGACACCG
>JAWWAG010000115.1:0-5975 GCA_033721795.1 Methylophaga sp.
AGGTAAATCATGCCGGCAGCCAAATAATTACAGGCCTGCCAATAGTGGTGTAATGACTCTAATTCATTTGTGTTGAATTCATTCATGGTTGTTACTCCTTTGAGAGTAAATATCAATTGTGTCACTAAATAATTAGTAACTAATTTGAATACCGCACACCATAGAGTAAAGATTTAATACTAAAATTAATTTATTTTTAGCAAATAATATCCATACAAAAAAATGAATTTATGATTTCAATATCTATTCAAACTTTATTTAAAGATATTTTCCTGATTATTTTTTTATCCATTTGATGTCGATAGCTGCGTTATATTTCGGCCAGTCAAGGCACGTCGAATGGCTTTTTCCACTTCAAGTATGAGATACAACGCAATTCCAATACCCAATATAACTATCCAATAAAATAATGATATTGCTTCTGTGGCAAACAGTTGTTGCATAGTTGCCAAATAAGTAAAGGCAAGTTGTAACAACATAACCAGACCCAGCGATATAAACGCCATTTTGGATGTAAACCATTGTCTGATTGACCATGAGGCCACATGCAGGCAACGGACATTAAACAGATAAAATACTTCCATCATGACCAGGGTGTTCACAGCATATGTTCTTGATTCTTCAACGCTTGCCCCTTGAACTTGACTCCAGAGATAAATACCGTAGATACCTATTGAAAATAATAAAGAAACAAAAGTGATGCGCCAGAGGAGCAAGCCAGAAAGTATTTTTTCGGAACGGTTCCGAGGCTGACGTTGCATGCTACCCTCTTCGCTTGGCTCAAAAGCCAATACCATCGCCAGGGCTACCGAGCTCACCATATTTACCCATAGAATTTGTATTGGTGTGATGGGCAGGGTTAAGCCGGCAAACACCGCAACAATAATGCTTAAAGATTCCCCACCATTGATCGGCAATAAGAATAAGATGGCTTTTTTCAGGTTGTCATAAACAGTACGTCCTTCCCGAACAGCACGCACAATGGATGCAAAGTTGTCATCCATTAACACCATTTCTGATGCTTCTTTAGCAGCTTCCGTACCAGAACGTCCCATGGCAATACCCACATCAGCACGTTTTAAGGCAGGCGCATCATTTACACCATCACCTGTCATGGCAACAACGTGTTGATTTGCCTGCAAAGCAGAAACCAGACGCAGTTTGTGTTCAGGGGAAGTGCGAGCAAAAACAGAAATGGTCTCTACTTTCTGACGTAATGTTTCATCATCAAGTTCGTTTAACTCATTACCAGTCATGACTTGTTCTGAATTCGTTAAGGCTAACTGTCCCGCAATAGCACTTGCTGTAGCTGCATGATCACCGGTAATCATTTTGACTTGAATACCCGCAGCATGTGCGGCTTTGATCGCGATAATCGCTTCTTCTCTAGGGGGGTCCATTAGTCCTAAAAGGCCGAGCAAGACGAGATCTTGCTTTAAATCCCCGAAATTTAGTTCCTGTTGTCCTGCATTGGCAGGCTTCATTGCCACCGCTAATACCCGTCGACCGGAAGCCGCCAATTTGTCTAATTGTTGATGCCAATAGGTTATAGCCAGCGGCTTGTTTTCACCGTTTGCGTCTTGTTGCCATTGACAATCCGCCAACAACCGTTCGGGAGCCCCTTTTACAAAAATAAAATCATGGCCATCA
Organism: Methylophaga sp.; assembly: GCA_033721795.1. Lineage (GTDB taxonomy): Bacteria > Pseudomonadota > Gammaproteobacteria > Nitrosococcales > Methylophagaceae > Methylophaga. Next base: position 1,651 of record JAWWAG010000115.1, read on the forward strand.
TGATCATGATGGAGTGTTGCCATAAAGCGATGCTCAGCATCAAAGGGAATCACATCTTGCCGAGGATAATGTTTGTGAAGATCATCAACTACAAAATCTGCTTTATAGGCTGCTGTTAGCAGTGCCACTTCCATTGGATCACCGGTCGTTTTCCATTCGGCTTCTACCAAACTTAAAGATGCGTCGTTGCACAAAGCAGCGGCCTTTAATAACCATTCGACAGTAGGCAAGTTTTCTATTTCGATAACGTTTTCAGCAGTGTAAAACTCACCATCTGGCGCGTACCCCACACCCGTGACATGGATAAGATCCTCTCCAGTCACAATGCTCGTAACTGTCATTTCATTGCGGGTTAAAGTGCCGGTTTTATCTGAACAAATCACTGACACCGCTCCTAAGGTTTCTACTACTGGCAAACGTCGGATGATAGCCTTTTGCCCAGCCATCCGTTGCACGCCAATCGCAAGTGTAATCGTCAAAATAGCTGGCAAACCTTCTGGAATCGTTGCGACAGCCAACCCAACAACAATGATAAACATCTCCGTGGCTGAAGTACCTTGAATAGAGGTTCCGTAGGCATAAATCATCGCTGCAAACATTAAAATGATGCCTGTTAACCAACGTGAAAAACGTGTCATTTGTTGCAGTAGTGGCGTGGTTAATTCATTGACCTCTGTCATCAAGCCACTGATTCTGCCGATTTCAGTACGCTGACCCGTTTCAACAACCAAGGCTTTCGCATGCCCGCTCGTTATCAGTGTTCCCGAATACGCCATACAACGCCGTTCAGCTAATTCGGTCGTCAGCTTCTGCGTTTCGGAATTTTTCTCAACCGCGACAGATTCACCCGTTAAGATAGCTTCTTGAATATGCAGGTTTTTTGTCTGTAATAACCGCAGGTCTGCTGGGATTTTATCGCCGGCAGCTAAAAGCACAATATCACCGGGAACCAATTGATCCGCGGCAATTAGGCTGCGTTGTCCGTTTCGCAATACCGTGGCATTAGGTGCCAACATGTGCTTGATAGCATTTAATGCACGTTCTGCTTTGCCCTCCTGAACAAAACCCACCACCGTATTGACCACCACCACTAACATAATCACGTAAAAATCCAGCCAATGCCCCATTAAAGCAGTGATGCAGGCAGCAATAATTAACACGATAATCAGTAGATTATTCAGCTGCCGAAATACTCTTTTCAGCAAACTGGGAGGCTGTGCTTGTGGTAGTTTATTCGGGCCATAATGTTGCAGACGATTGGCAACTTCTTCCGGTGTGAGTCCACCAGCATTGCTCTTCAATTGCGCAAGAGCAGCCTTGTCAGTGAGCGTGTGCCATGCTGATGACGAGTCGGTCCTAAAAGACATATGCATTCCTTTAGCAAACTATAGAAGCATTTTAATCACAGTCTGGGTTTTTATTTAATTTTATGCTTGTTCTGTTTATATTCCATGGCATTGGTGACCTGCCGTCTCGGATTATGGTGTTTTTCCTCAATGATGCTGCTGACCATCCAGCCTGTGTAGTCATGCGCAGGATAGACCCGCGTGTTGTCAGGCAGTTTTAGCAATACTTCAAATAGACTGTGATATTGGTCCAGTAAATAGCTATAAGTGCTCAAGTTTTTATCGAATAACTGTCTGAAAATCATCTGATATCCCACAGTTAAACGAATAAAAATGGCTTAGCGATTCCAGGGCGCTTTGGCAATCATCATACCCATTGCACAGCTATCGGTAATACCGGAAAACATCAGCCCGGCACCGACAAAGCCGCTGAGGGCAAAAAAGCCGGCATGCACCGTAAAACCCAGAATGATGCCCAAAATAATCAGTGCGCCCGCAGTGATTCGCACCTGTCGCTCTAAACTGATGATTGGCTTGTGACTCTGCAGATAACTTATACCGATTTTTTTGATAGCATTCATACCGCCATCGACAATAATCAGCGGCTGGCGCAGTTTTCCAGTCAGTTTGTCGGCTGCGAGCCGTGCTCGCTTGCCCGATTGGCAAATCAAATAAATTGGCTGTTCGCCCTGCGAGCGGCGATCAATTACAGCCTGCAATTTATCGGCATCGAGTTCATCCAGTGGCATGGTAATAATACCCGGCAAGGCTTCACCCCTTACCTCTGCCGCCGTTCGCACATCAACCAGACACAAATCCTCTGGAGCGTGCTCTTTAAATAGATCACTGGCATTTATGTTAGTGCTCATGATGTTGCTCCTGTTTCATTATTTACGACGATGCGTGCGACGTTTCAGGACAATAAATCTGCTGTAATACCCCAATCACCCGGATCGCTGAATCGCCCTGTAATTGGTAGTAAACGGTTTGCCCATCCTTGCGGGTTTGTACCAATTTCGCCTCGCGCAAACCGGCCAGATGTTGTGATAAAGCCGACTGACTGAGCGGCACTTTTTGATTGAGCGCTGTCACGGACAATTCACCCGCTGCCAGCGTGCAGAGAATCATCAGCCGGTGTGGATTACTCATTTTTTTTAATAAATCAGCTGCTGCCCGGGCATGTTTTTCTAACGCCCCCATGTCTGGACTGGCCAGCAAAATGGTCTGCATGAAAAATTTCCTCTCTAAATTTACCCCCAATATATTAGATTATTCTAAATTAGTTAAATCTAATTTAGAATACGCAGAAAAAATCAGGCAATAAACATTAAATCGAAGAATTAAGGAAAAGCGTCAGCGTAACGCCGACAATCGCACTGATCACGAGTGGCAATGATGCTTTAACGGCCAGTTCACGACCACCAATCAGTCCGGCCATCAAGGCTTTGAGCAGATTATTCATCGCTGCAGCAATCACACAGCCGAGCACAAATAACTGATTACTAATAGACTCCGCCATGCCCACCAACGATAAGACAATGGCATCAACATCAGCAATGCCTGAAACTGCTGATAAAATCAGCACACCTGCATTGCCAACCGTTTCGCGCAAAAATACGCCGAGAAACATCACCACCGCCAGCAATAGACCAAACCCCATTGCGGTGCGAATTTCCAATGGATTTGATAATGCAGAAACGGGCCCGGCAATATGATGGCCATCGCGATGCCACCAGAATAGTGACGGTAAATACGTCAAAACAGCCATTACCGTAATCGGTAGCCACAAATCAGGCAGCAGACGACTGTTAAGGATGGTCACCAAAATCAACATGCGTATATACATCGTGCCGCAGGCAATCAGGACGGCGCTGGCAATGACCGAGCGGATTTCGCTGGCCTGTTTGCCAAGCTTTGATAAATGCAACGTTACTGCAGTGGATGAAGCCAGACCACCAAATAAGCCGGTGAACAAAATCCCGCGACGGGCACCGCCAATTTTCATCGCAAAATAGCCGACAAAGGAAATGCCGGCAATCAGTACGACCATCCACCAGATTTTATAGGGGTTAAATACTTGCCAGGGGCCATACCCCTGATCCGGTAATACCGGCAGCAATACCACCGACATCAATAATAATTGGATGGCAGCTTTTAATTCGCTCGCTTCAAGCTTTCTGATCCAACCATGTAATATCGGCTTGTTACTGAGCAACAATACCATCACCACTGCCAGAGATGACGCGACGATTGCTTGACCTGTAACTGCCATGACACCAAGTAAATACACCAGAAGCGCGGCGACCAGACTGGTAATGCTCCAGTTGCCCTGACGCATTTGTTTAGCGAGAAAGAAGCCACCCAGTAAAACAAAAAGGCCTAACAGTCCTAGACCGATTATTAATGGACCAAAATCGACTGATAACACGCCGAGCACACCGCCCAGCAGACCAATCAAGCCATATGTGCGAACACCGGCAACGCGTTGACCTTCTTCGCTGTCACGCTCCTGCCAGCCCCGTTCAACACCAATCAGTAAGCCGATGGCAAGCGCTACGAATAGTAAATAAAAAGTTGATGAATCACCGTTCATAAAGGCTTCCAGCAGGGTTTCTTATTATCCTGCTGGATTCCAGACGGCTTCGCAATGCATAGAACACATTGCACTTGAGTAACCTTTAAAGCATTGATTCAATCGCTTTGGTCAGTTCGTCACTTTCAGGTGAGACTTTACTGGGAAACGCGGCAACGACTTTGCCTTCGGAATTGATTAAATATTTACTGAAATTCCAGCCGGGTTCGTTGCTTTGTTGATTGATTTCCTGAAAGACTGGATTAGCACGCTGCCCTGTCACGTAGCTGGGCGCAATCATGGTAAAGGTCACGCCAAAATTTTCCCGGCAGACACGATTGGCTTCTTCTTCAGTTTGCGCTTCCTGATTAAAATCATTACTGGCAAAACCAACTACCATCAGGCCC
>JAWWAG010000116.1:0-5838 GCA_033721795.1 Methylophaga sp.
CAATTCACGGCCGGCAGCACTGATCCAGTTCTGCAATTGATCCGGGGTGATGAGATTGGGATATTTTGCCTGTAACGTATCTAACCAGAGCTGACCGCTGGATAACATACGTGGCATTTCCTGCACCAGATTTACCAGTTGATCCCAAAGCAATGGCAATAATAAAAAGGCCATTGCCATCATGGCACCGATAAAGCCCATATAAACGGTAATGAACGCGATCCACTCAGGCACTTTACGCCGGGTCAGCATATTAACCAGCCCTTGAAGCATAAAGGCCAGTACCAGCGCCGTTAAAAAGGGTGCCAATGTGCCACCCAGCAAAATGACGACAGCAAAGCCCAGCGCCAGCACGATGAGCAGAATGACGGCCTCTTCGTCAGATAAATAGTGCGCTGCCCAGTTTTTTAACAAAGCCCTAACGGTCATCAGTTATCCTCACTCAGGTTTAACACGCATTTTGACACAAAACCGGGAATCATTCGGTAATCTGCCTGTGGTAGCATCGCTGCAAACTGGGAACTAACCGTATTGACTAAAGCTCCTTAATTGGGACATTACATCACCGGATCATCATGAACAAACAGATACTAAGGCCAACATTGAAACTTTGGCTGTCGGGGCTGAGCATTATTTTATTTGTTGCGGGTCGGCCGGTTATGGCTGAAACCACACCGGTCACGATAGTACAACCTGAGGTGGCTGACCTGTCCGAAACCCTGCGTTTATCGGGCTCATTAACTGCCGAAAAACAAGCGATGTTATCACCACGAATGGATGGTCTGGTTAAAGAGGTGCTGGTTGATGCGGGTTATCGTGTCAGCCAGGGCGACATTCTGCTGCGATTAGATCCTGCCATCATTAAACAACAATTGGCGCAGGCCAATGCAGCGACCCGCGAAGCTGATGCTGGTATGCTGGAAGCTGAACGGCTGGTTATAGAAGCCGAACGTTTACGCAGTGAAAATTATATTTCCGCGACAGAGTTAGCCAATCGCAAAGCAAATCTGGCATTGGCCGAAGCCGCACTGGCAGCTGCAAAAGCCAATGAAAATACGCGTGCCGAAGAATTACGGCGCCATGAATTACCGGCACCGTTTAGTGGGGTTATCAGCGCCAAAATGACCGAGGCGGGTGAATGGATTAACCGAGGTGATCAGGTGCTGGAATTAGTGTCACTCGACAGCGTCCGACTGGATGTAAATGCACCGCAGGAACAGTTTTCTGCTATTAATGAAAACAGTCCGGTCAGCATTTATCCAGACGCCCTGCCGGGTAAAAAATTACCAGGTAAAATCACTGCATTGGTGCCGGTAAGCGACGCGCAGGCACGATCTTTTCTGGTGCGAATCGTGTTAGAGGATGCTAGCACCCAGTTACTTCCCGGCACTTCAGCAACGGCAGAAATCAAACTCGTTAATGGCAAAACGCCCGGCTTATCACTACCACGCGATGCCGTGTTAAGACATCCGGACGGCGGGCGGAGTGTGTTTACTGTTAACGCTGATAATCAAGCGATCCGCAAACAGATACAAGTTATTCGCGAAATCAATCAGCAAGTTGTTATCACGGGCATCAGTCAGCAGGATCGCGTTGTGCTACGTGGTAATGAAGTACTGCAGGAAGGTGACAGCGTCCGTATCGTTGCGGATCGGCAATAAGGATTTTACCCCATGCTTGAAGCACCGATACGTAACGGCAAGTTGCTGGCGGTTATTGTTCTGATTATTTGCGTACTGGGTATCGCTGCCGCAAGACTTATCCCGGTACAAATGATCCCGGATCTGGATACCCGCACTATCAGTGTCGTGACCGAGTGGTCAGGTGCAACCCCGCAGGATATTGAAAAGGAAATCCTGATTGAGCAGGAACGTTACCTGCGGAATATTCCCAATCTGGCACGGATGGAATCCATTGCCGAGACCAGCCGGGCGACGATAGAACTGGACTTTCCATTCGGCGTCGATATCAATGAAACCCTGATTGAAGTTACCAACGCCTTAAGCCAGGTCTCCAATTACCCGGAAAATGTTGATCAGCCAAGCATTCGCAGTAGTTCGTTTTCTGAAAATGCTTTTATGTATTTTGCGATTACCCCGCTCAAGGGTAATCCTCTGAATCTGGATCTGGACATGATCACCGACTTTGTCGATGACAATGTCCGTACCCAGATGGAGCGCGTAAACGGTGTATCAGAGGTCCAGCTGCGAGGCGGCGCCGAACGGCAAATGCAGATATTTGTTGATGCCGCCAAGCTGGCACAACGTGGCATAACGCTGACCGAGGTGCGCAATGCCATCCGGGCACGCAACAGTGATACTTCAGCCGGTGATCTGGATGACGGTAAACGCCGGTATTTACTGCGTACCATCGGCCGATTCGATAGTACCGCCGAATTAGAAAACCTTATCCTTGCCCACCGCAACGGTACCGATATCCTGCTCAAAGACATTGCTACTGTAGAGCTGGATCACTTTGAAGCCCGTGAATTAGCCATTATCAATGATGAACGGGCGTTAAACCTGGCCGTTAAGCGTGAGCCGGGCTCCAATGTTATTGATATCAAGTACGAAATGCTGGATGTGATCGACACCATGCGTGAGGACTTGCTGCGCCCGAACGGGCTGGACATTATTCTGCTCGGCGATGACGTGCGTTATGTCGAAGCCTCTATCAAAAATGTCTCGCAAAACCTGCTGCTGGGCGCACTGCTGGCAACATTGATACTGTTTCTGTTCCTGCGCACCGCCCGCGGCACATTAATCGGCCTGATGGGCATGCCGGTATGTGTCATTGCTGCCTTCTTAGGACTGCTGATTTTTGATCGCACTATCAATGTGATTTCATTGGCCGGTATCGCTTTTGCCATTGGTATGACGGTTGATAACACTATCGTCGTATTGGAAAGTATTGAGCAGGCCAGACGCCGCGGTCTGGATCGGATTGAAGCGGCCATTACCGGGGTACGGGAAGTCTGGACCGCGGTCTTGGCATCCAGTATGACCACCATTCTGGTATTTGCGCCGGTATTGCTGGTGCAGGAAGAAGCCGGTCAGCTGTATTCCGATATTGCCATTGCGATCTCAATTGCCATTTTAGCGTCAATGCTCTTTGCGGTTGCCGTCGTGCCCGCAGCGTGTGCACGTTTTGGCCTGGGCACCGGTAATGGCAAAAGTCTTGATGAACTGCACAAGCCGGGCATTATTCTTAAAACCATCAGCTGGCTGACTGCAGGTAATATTCGCCGTATCAGCACCATGCTGATTATGGTTTTTGTCACGATTATTGCGGCATGGTACCTGATGCCACCAGCAGAGTATTTACCGGAAGGCGAAGAACCCAAAGCCTTTACGTCAATGAATGCACCGCCCGGCACCAACCTGACCGAAATGCTGGATATTGCTAATGAAATCAACGATATTCTGGCCGCTGCCCGCCTGGCTGATCCCAGCGAATTCCATCAGGGCAACGCCCCCATCCCGGCCATCGCTTACTATTTCATCCGGGTGTCGCCAACTGGGCTGAGGGTATTGAGCGAACCCAAAAACACCGATGATATTGAGGCAATGATGCGTAGCCTGACTGAGCTTTTTGAAAGCTATCCGGGCATGCGTGCTTTTTCAGGTCGTGGGTCGATTATTTCCAGCAGTCAGGGCGGTACGCGCGCCGTAAATCTGGATATTTCGGGGCCGGATATGGCCAATCTCTACCGCACGGCTGAATTTGCGTATGAACGTGCCGAGGGCCTGTTTGAAAATCCACAGATTGATTCCATTCCAACCTCGTTATCATTGGATCAGCCATTAATAGAAATCCGCCCACGCTGGCACCGTCTGGCGGAAGTCGGCTTTAATGCCGATGATTTTGGGTTTTCAGTTGCGGCGCTCAGTGATGGGGCTTTTGTCGATGAGTTTTTTCTTGAAGATGACAAAGTCGATATCTTTTTATACAGCAATGCCGGTCAACAACAGGACTTGGCTGGCCTGGCTGAACTGCCAATCATGACCCCCAGTCAAAATGTGCTGCCACTTAATGCTCTCGCTGATCTGACCGAAACAGTCGACAGCGACAGTTTGCGCCGGGTGGATGGCCGGCGGACAGTGACCTTATTGATTATTCCACCGCGTGACGTTGCGCTGGAAACCGCCGTCAATAAAGTCCGTAATGAGATGATCGCGACCATGCAAACGGAAGGGGAAATCGCCAAAGGTGTCAGCCTGAGTATCTCCGGGGCATCCGATCAGCTTGATGCTACCCGGGCGTCTTTATCCGAAAACCTGCTGGTTGCCGTGTTACTGATTTATCTCTTGCTGGTCGCGATATTCTCACATTGGGGTTATCCATTGATTATTCTGGCGACCGTGCCGCTCGGTATTGCGGCCGGCATAGTCGGTCTGGTCGGCATCAACAACTCAGGGCCATTACTTGCGCTGGTCGGTCTATCGCCCATCATTCAGCCATTCGATATGATCACAATGCTGGGTTTTGTGATTTTACTGGGTACCGTGGTTAATAACCCGATCCTGATTGTTGAACAGGCGCGGCGTAATCTTGTTGATGCCGGTATCACTATTCATGAAGCAGTTAATCAGGCTGTGGCCACCCGTTTGAGACCCATTTTGATGTCCACGCTGACCACCATTTTTGGACTGGCACCGCTGGTTTTGATTCCGGGTGCCGGTGCAGAATTGTATCGTGGTGTTGGTATTGTGGTGTTGGTCGGGATTTTTGTATCAATGATTATCACCCTGACCTTTCTGCCCTGTCTTCTGGTATATGTTTTATCGCTGACCAAACGTGGCCGGCAAAAGGCCATTACCTGATGCAGCGTGCAGATATTAACCGGGTAATTGAAATGGCTTGGGAAGATCGCACGCCATTTGAAGCCATTGAAGGGCTGTTTGGCCTGAAGGAAGCCGATGTGATTGCCCTGATGCGCCGGGAGTTAAAGCCGAGTTCATTCCGGCTCTGGCGGGCGCGGGTAAGTGGCCGTAAAACCAAACATCTTAAATTAAGGGATCCCGCAGTCAGCCGGGCCTATTGCCCAACCCAGTATAAGCCTCGTTAATTAAATACTGATTGCCAGAAAAGACTTGACGATAATATATAAGTTGGCCAGCCAGCCGACCATAAACACCATCGAACGGAAAGTGGCCTGATTCAAGGCATAAAACACCGGATGCAATAGCCGGCAGCATAAAAACAATATGGCTGCATAACCGAGCGAATACAAATCAATGCTGGAGAAAAACGCCAGCATGCAGGCAACGGCATAAAATATCAGTGCTTCCCACGCATTTTGCTGCGCAGCATAAATTCGCGCTGCCAAACCCGTCAGTTGCGACTGTTGCTGGCGGGGGTGGTTATTATCAAATTTGCCAAACTGTTTCAGCCGCAAGTAGCCACCAATGACCGCCAGTGTCATAGGCAACAGCGACACAATAAACAGCACCACAAACAAACTTGGCATAACCTTTATCCCCTAAATCATTATTTTAGTTTTGACGCCAGAAAATCGGTAAACCGCTGCCATGAGCGGCTATCGGCAACTGCATCATAACGCTCGCCATTGAATACCGTAAAGGCGTGATCAGCAGTACCATAACTAATCATTTCGTGCGCGACCTGATGTTGTTCTAATTGCTCAGCCAAATCGGCAAAATCATTCATGCTAATCATCTGATCCGCTGTACCATGAAAGACCAAAACTTCACCATCTGTTTGGCTGTAATCCTGACCATCTGGCGTATTCAAACCGCCATGAAAACTGACAAATCCCTGCATTGCCTGACCACTGCGCGCTATTTCCAGTGCCACAGCACCGCCAAAACAATACCC
>JAWWAG010000117.1:0-5707 GCA_033721795.1 Methylophaga sp.
ACCATTTCAGTGAATTGCACCACAACGGCAATCACAAAAATAAAGCTTATGGTGCGTAAGAATTCGATGCCCAGTGGTGCCAGCAAATATTCATTAATCAGGTAGCTACTGATAGAAGACATCGTCAACACGAAAGTGGTGGCCAGCGCCATGCCCATGGCCGTTTCCAATTTACGCGACACACCCATAAACGGACACAGGCCAAGGAATTTCACCAGCACAATGTTGTTCACCAGAATGGTGCTAATTAGGATAAGCGCGTAATCGGCCATTAAATAACCTACTGATTTCCTCAGGAATTAACGTAAACTCTGACGGCAAATTGCCCGGATAAGTTGCTAAGCAAATCCTTTTAAGCAGGGCATTATAGCGCAGCAGCACTTGTTTTCATAAGGCAAAATACTGATTTACTTATTTAAAATGCTTATTAAGTAGAAAGGTTTGTCCGGCAAAAAACAAAAATAGACTAGACCAGTTAAACCGACTTTACGGCTTGGAATGGTTCATAGCTTTGACTGGCGACGCGCCCGCACCGCGGCGGCCAATTCTCGTAACAGTGGTTTACTGTCATCCCATGCCATACAGGCGTCTGTAATACTCTGGCCATAAACCAGCGGTTTTCCGGGCTCAGCATTTTGGCGGCCGCCGACCAAATTACTTTCCAGCATCAGACCAATGATCCGGGCGTCACCTTCAGCAACCTGCGCAGCAACTTCGCGGCAAACCGTTTCTTGCTGGATATGATTTTTACCACTATTGGCATGACTGCAATCAACCATTAATCTGACCGGCTGACCACTGCGACCGATGATTTCAGCAGCTTCATTGATACTATCAGCATCATAATTGGGCTGTTTGCCGCCACGCAAAATAACATGGCAATCAGGATTACCGGTGGTTGAGAAGATCGCCGAATGACCGGTTTTGGTAACCGACATAAAATGATGTGGCTTGGAAGCCGACAGGCAAGCATCAACGGCAATTTGTAAGCTGCCATCGGTAGCATTTTTAAAACCTACCGGACAAGACAATCCTGATGCCAGTTCACGATGCGCCTGGCTTTCAGTTGTCCGGGCACCGATCGCTCCCCAAGACACCAAATCGGCAATATATTGCGGACTGATAAGATCCAGATATTCAGTCGCTGCCGGCACACCCATTTCCGCTAGATCAAACAGCAGCTTACGGGCGATATGGAGACCATCATTTATTTTGAAGCTGCCATCGAGATACGGATCGTTAATCAGACCTTTCCAGCCAACGACCGAGCGTGGCTTTTCAAAGTAAACACGCATAACAATGTGCAGATCATCTGCCAGTTCATCCATCAATGGTTTTAGACGACTGGCGTAATCACGGGCCGCATTGGGGTCATGAATAGAACAGGGGCCAACAATGACAATCAGCCGATCATCATGCTGATGCAAGATTGCCTGCGTGGCACCACGGGCATTAAAAACCGTCTCCGAAGCAAGTTCGGAGATTGGCAGTTGCTCATGCAATTGTGCCGGCGGCAAAACTTCCTGAATGCCGACAATGCGTAAATCATCAGTGCTGTAGAGCATAATCGATGACGCCCGAGGTCAAAATTAAAGCGGCAATTGTACCTGTTGCACCTTATTTAGGCTATGTCAGACATCGATCAGAATCAGGATTTTTTTGAATCACGCTAAGTGATTATGCCAATTATAGGCTGGCACATTAACTGCTTGAATCTTATGACAGTCAACCAATACTGCCAGATTTTTGTCAATCAGCTATATTGACCATGGAAGGAGCATTTATGCGTTTAGTTGAATCATTAAAAAACAGTCAGGAAAAAATCGGATCCATGAATGCCGGGCTCCGATTAAAAGTGGAAGCGACCTTGCGCGAGTGGCCGCAACGCTTGAACCGTACCCTGACCGATATGCGTAATTTATCGTTACCGTGGGGCCAGCTATGGTTCTGGCATGATGAACCGGCTGACGCTGAGTTGCAGCAACTGGATCCGCAGTTTGCGATGGCGCAGGTTTATGCCCGCCTGCAACAACAAATGACTGACACGGTCGATATTGGCGAATGGTTTACTATCAATCAAAAAAGTATTGACCGTTTTGCCGCGGTGACCGGTGATCAGCAGTGGATTCATACGAATCCGCAACGCGCCGCTGAAGAATCTCCATTTAAGTCGACTGTTGCCCACGGTTTTCTGACACTGTCTTTGATTCCCTTATTGACTGACAGTGTTGATCCGCAGAGCAACCCCTATCCTGAAGCTAAGATGGTCATTAACTCAGGTTTGGAGCACGTTCGTTTTCTGGCGCCGGTCAAACCTGGGATGCGTATTCGGGCCAGCAGCAAAATCATCAAACTGCGGCAGCACAGACAGGCTATTGAACTGGTTCGAGAAGTCACTATCGAGATCGAACACAGCAAACGTCCGGCCTGTATTGCCGCACTGGTTTTACGTTTATACTTCTAGCTGATTGGGATTGCGTCGAATAACTCTGCGTTCAGCCACAGATGGACCCAGATACTGGCGGCATAACCCAGACCAATGGCCCAAATCCATCTCAAATGTGCAAAGAAGGTATAAATCCCACGCGCCTGACCCATAACCGCAACACCAGCCGCTGAGCCAATCGACAGCAGCGAACCACCGACACCGGCTGTTAAGGTCACCAGCAACCATTGACCCTGGCTCATTTCCGGCATCATTGTTAATACCGCAAACATCACCGGAATATTATCAATCACGGCTGAAATAAGACCTATCAGAATATTGGCCTGCGTCGCGCCTAGATCACCGTAAAGTAACTGTGAGCCAACACTCAGATAACCAATCGTACCCAGACCACCCACGCACAGAATGATGCCGTAAAAAAACATCAATGTGTCCCACTCGGCTTGTTGTAACTGCTTGAAGATATTAAATGGTGCCTGTGACTGGGTTTCATCCTGCAAGTTAAATGGGGTTTCCCCATCATTTTCACGCCGGGAAAGCTGTTTTGTGTCACGCATTTTCAGGACATAACCATACAGTTTTAACAGTCCAAGGCCAGTCATCATGCCCATAACCGGCGGTAAATGCAGATAATGATGGCCACTGGCTGCCATAGCGATGGTTAATACAAACAAAGCAATGACTACATATGCACCCGGTTTCAATTGAACATTTTCATGAATCGGTAATGCTGCGACATTACGAATCGCCAGCGACATAATGACTGCTGGAATTAACCAGTTCACCAATGATGGCACAAATAAGGCAAAAAACTCGGTAAAGTCGAGCACACCTTTTTGCCAGACCATCAATGTCGTGATGTCGCCAAACGGACTGAACGCACCGCCGGCATTCGCGGCAACAACGATATTGATACAGGCAATGGCAATAAATTTATGATTGCCGGCAGCGACAGTCATGACCACGGTGGCCATCAACAAAGCAGTCGTTAAGTTATCGGCAACGGGGGAGATGAAAAAAGCCATTACACCCGTCAGCCAGAATACACTGCGGAGACTAAATCCCTGATTAACCAACCAACCACGGATGCCATCAAACACACCACGCTCGCCCATGGTATTAATAAAGGTCATCGCCGCCAGTAAAAACAGGAATAACTCAGCGTATTCCAATAAGTTATGACGGATCATAATGGCGGCAGTGTCATGAAACACCGGATCGGTTTGCTGCGCGTAAATAACCGCGATCAAAGCCCAAATCAAACCGGCGGCGACAATCACCGGCTTGGATTTACGCATATGGATTTCTTCTTCGAGAATGACCAGTGCGTAAGCAACGAAGAAAATCGCCAGAGCCGCAAAGCCAACCCAGTGTTGGGTTAGATCCAGCAAGGCCACTGAAACCTCAGCGGCGTTACCAGCAACAGGCAACATTAACAAACCGAAAAAAAACACCCAATGCATTCCGGGACGGGCGCGCAGCCCTGAAAAATGGATCATCATCGAACCTTGCCGCTGGCTGAAAAGCGCATAATCATACGCCGAGATCCGGGAATGGCAAGCGACTAATCGGTCACGCTGTAGTAAAAGCCTTCTGAGGCATCAGTAACGAGATCAAAAACATTCTCAAAACCTTGTGTGCCGCCATAATATGGGTCTGGCACATCGCGTTCCGGCCGGCCTTTGGCATAGTCCAGAAACAGTTGCACTTTATGTTGGTGTTCTGCCGGACAAGCATGCTGCAAAATCTTCAAATTCTCGGTATCCATCGCCAATATATAGTCAAAGTTTTCAAAATCGTCATCAGAAAACTTGCGGGCACGGATAAAGGATAAATCAATACCACGTGCCCGGGCGGTCTGCTGGGCACGGCTGTCAGGTGGTTCACCTACATGATAGGCATGAGTGCCGGCAGAATCTATTTCAAATCGCTCCAAGCTGTTTCTTTGCTTCAGTAAATGAATAAACACACCCTCTGCAGTGGGTGAACGACAGATATTGCCCATGCAGACAAACAGCACTTTGATTTTGCGCATTATTAACCTTTGACTTCTGATAATAGTTGATTGGTCATGGCTTCTGCCTGACCCAGATACCCACCACCAAACAGGTTGAGATGGTTAAGAATATGATAAAGATTGTAAAGTGTTTTTCGGACCCGGTAACCGCTGTCAATGGGGCGAACATTTCGATAAGCAGCATAAAAATCACTACCAAAATTACCGAATAATTCGGTCATGGCCAGATCTGCTTCGGCGTCGCCATAGTAACAGGCCGGATCAAATATCACCGGTTGTGCCTGGTCATCGGCTGCAGCATTACCGCTCCATAAATCGCCATGTAATAAAGAGGGTTGTGGTGAATAATCGCTAAAAAACGCCGGTACCTGTTCAATCAGGCGTTCGCCATTTTTTTGTAAACTGCTGGCAAAACCATGACGAGCAGCCAATTGGTATTGATGATTCAGGCGTTGATATTGATAGAAATGAACCCAATCATTTTGCCGGTCATTGGGCTGCGGTGTACTGCCAATAGTGTTATCCATCGACCAGCCAAAATACGGCTGATGAGTGGCATGCATTTGTGCCAGTTGCTCACCGAGCAAAGCAGCAACCTGGCCGCGTAAGCTGCCCAGCGGGATATATTCCAGCACCAGAAAACTGTCACTCCCGGTACGCCCATGGCAAATGACTTTGGGCACTTTTACCGCATCTAAAGCCGCCATTTCCTGCAAGCCCTGCGCTTCGGCGGCAAACATATCGATGAGATCTGGCCGGTTTACTTTGACAAAAAACTGTCCTGACGGCGTATCAAGCCGATAAGCACTGTTGATACAGCCACCACCAATGCTTTGACTGTCGTAGGGCTGGCAATTGTTGCCGGTGGCCAGTTCGATTTCGGTGATGATTGCTGCTAAATCTGCCATGTTAATACTCCCGATTCTGCACATAATTTGGTCACTAAGACATGATAAGCTGTGAAAAAAATTTGCCAAGCTGACAGGAGTTACCTGATGTCTACAGTTACCCCTTTAAATCCCAAGCAACGGGTGGCGGCAAGCGCCGCCGAAATGGTTGAAAATGGCATGATAGTTGGCCTCGGCACCGGTTCGACGGCAAATCTATTTATCGATGCCCTGGCCAGTCGCAGTCGTGAAGAAGAGTTGCAGTTACGCGTGGTAGCTAGTTCGGTAATCAGTCATAATCGCGCCATGCAAGCAGGACTCAGCGTTATGAGTATCAATCAGCTGACCGGTCTCGAT
>JAWWAG010000118.1:0-5671 GCA_033721795.1 Methylophaga sp.
ACCGGATACCTCGACATTGATATCAATCGCTATGGCGCGCTGCGTTTAACTGAAAAATGCCGGACGATTTTGCGCGGCGAACAAAACTTGTTGCTGCGTAAACAACAGCCCAGACAAGCGGCTAGTAAAACGGCTAAAAAAAGATCATTGGTGAGGCCACAGGACCAAGCGCTTTGGGAGGCATTACGGGCATTACGTACCGAAATCGCCAAAGAAAACAGTATGCCGCCGTATGTTATTTTTCATGACAACACCTTGCAGGAAATGTGTCAGACCCGGCCAATGGCGTTGGCGGCGATGCAGCGGATTTCGGGCATCGGTGCCCAAAAGCTGGAACGCTATGGCGAGGCGTTTTTAAAGGTTATTCAGCAACATCCGTTGTCAGAATTATTGAATAACGGTTTGCGCGATACCGTTAATCAAACGCTGATGCTGCATGAACAGGGTTTGAATCCCGAGCAGATAGCCAAACAACGTGAATTAAAAATCAGTACCGTTTACAGCCATTTATCTGATGGCATAGAAGCCGGTTTGCTGGATGTGAAAAACGTGTTGGATCTGGAAGATAGCGCATTGAATGAAATTATTGCCACCATTGAATCGCTGGGCGATGAAGCCGATAGCTTAAAAAGCGTCTATCAAGCATTGGATGAGGCCTACGATTATAGCGTGATCCGTTGCGTCAGAGCGTCCGTTTTTTAGCTTTCCAAATCTTTCAGTGTTGTCCTGTGTCCAACTGCCGAATCTGTTTAATCAAAAGTTCTAATTCCTCAGTGATGGCTGCAAACTTGCGTAAATCACCACTCCGCTGGGCCAGCATGGCTTGCTCTTGTTTTTGCACCAGTTGCTTTTTCAGTTTCTTAACCGGATCTGACTTAAAGATTGAAAACATCGCTCTATTCTCTGAGTTGTAAGGCTATTAAGAGAAACTTACGGCTTGAAAGTTCATCCACTGAACAGTGAATAATCGTAATCAACGGTCAGTGGCGCATGATCGGAAAAGCGTTCATCACGGTAAATATCGGTGGCTTTAACCTTGCCTTTCAGGTTAGGGCTGAGAATGTGGTAGTCAATGCGCCAACCGGTATTATTGGCCCAGGCCTGTCCGCGATTCGACCACCAGGTATATTCATGCTCGGCTTGTGGCAGTTCGCGAAAAGCATCGATAAACTCTAGGTCATAAAACAATTTATCGAGCCAGGCACGTTCCTCTGGCAGGAAGCCGGAATTTTTCTGATTACCTTTCCAGTTGCGGATATCTTCATTTTTATGGGCGATATTCCAGTCACCGCAGACAATAAATTCGCGGCCTGCTTCGAGAATTTGTTGTAAGCGTGTTTCAATAAACGCCATACAACGGTATTTCAATTCTTGGCGGACATCACCGGATGTACCCGATGGTAAATACAATGAAACGACGCTTAAC
The DNA here is from genome assembly GCA_033721795.1 of Methylophaga sp. Taxonomy (GTDB): domain Bacteria; phylum Pseudomonadota; class Gammaproteobacteria; order Nitrosococcales; family Methylophagaceae; genus Methylophaga. The sequence continues at coordinate 1,427 of JAWWAG010000118.1, forward strand.
TTGCCAAATTGCGCTTCAATGTAACGGCCTTCATTATCAAATTCGTCATTGCCCATCCCGACAATGACCGCGTCCGGTTTTTGCCGGCAATATAAAGCAACGCCACTGTAACCGGGCTTTTGCGCATCATGGTAATAACAGTGATAACCTTCAGGGTGAAATTGCGGATCGCTGAGCTGATGCATCTGCGCTTTGGTTTCCTGAATACAGACGACATCGGCATTTTGCTTGTCCAGCCAGTCGAAAAAACCCTTGCGCGCTGCGGCGCGGATACCATTAACATTCACTGTGATGATCCGCATCAGTCTCCGTCCCCAAAAATTTGCCAATGATACCATTTACAAACAGGTTAAAAATCAGGATAATGCCCGGTTCATAAACAAACAGCTGATTTTTAGGAGAAGCACTTTGGCAAACTCAGCACAAGCAAAAAAACGCGCTCGTCAAGCGGAGAAACACCGCCAGCTGAATGCTAGCCAGCGTTCTGCTATGCGCACCACTATTAAAGCCATCAGAAAAGCGATTATCGCTGGTGACAAACCGCAAGCTACTGCTGCCTTCCAAGCCGCTGTGCCTGTTTTGGATCGGATGGCACGTAAAGGCCTGATTCACAAAAATACTGCCGCACGTGGCAAAAGCCGTTTGAATAACGCCGTTCGCGCGATGTAATTTAAACCAACGTGTTGCAAAGAAAACCGGCTTTCGCCGGTTTTTTTGTGCCTGCTATTTATGCGGTGACCACCAGATTATCGCGATGAATCAATTCCGGTTCATCAATATAGCCTAACAATGGCTCAATCGCCTGACTGGATTGACCCATAATGTTGGCAGCTTCCAGTGCATTGTAATTGACCAGACCCCGGGCAACTTCACGCCCTTGTAAATCACTGCATATGACCAAATCGCCACGCGAAAATTGACCTTCTACCGCACGCACGCCAACTGGCAATAGGCTTTTACCCTGCTTACAAATCACATTTACCGCACCATCATCAAGCATGATCCGGCCTTTGGGAATTAAATGTCCCACCAGCCATTGCTGACGGGCTTTTATCGGTTTGATATCTGGCCACAACAAAGTTCCGACACCATGCCCGGCTGCCAGATGCCGTAAATTATCGGGTTGCTTGCCGGATAAAATCACCGTGGTGGCACCGCTGCGCGCTGCCCGTCTGGCAGCCAATAATTTGGTCGCCATCCCGCCACGGCCGAGTTCACCTTTACTGTCACCGGCCATCTGATCCAGATTTGGATTACTGGCTGCTGAAGCCGCCAGCATTCGGGCATTGGGATTTATCCGCGGATCACTATCAAAAAAACCATCTTGATCAGTGAGGATCACCAGAACATCGGCTTCAATCAGATTGGCGGTCATCGCTGCCAGGGTGTCGTTATCACCAAAGCGGATTTCTTCGGTGGCAATGGTATCGTTTTCATTAACGACCGGCAGAACTCCCATTTCCAATAATGTTTGCAGAGCACTACGGGCATTTAAATGCCTGCCGCGATCGGATAAATCAGAATGGGTAAGTAAGATCTGAGCGGTATGTATACCGTAATACTGGCAGGCGGTGGCATAGGCATGAATCAAATTCATTTGGCCGACACTGGCTGCTGCCTGTAATTGGTTCAAGGCACGCGGCCTTTTGCGCCAGCCAAGTTGTTGCATACCGGCAGCGACTGAGCCTGAAGTGACCAGTACAATTTGTTTACCCTGACGGCGTAATTCGGCAATTTCGCCGCTTAACCAGCGAATCCGGTCAATATCCAGCCCTTCACCGGGCTTGGTAAGTAAGGCGCTGCCAATTTTAATGACCCAACGACGGGTCGACACCAGTTGTTGATGCGGGTTTTCCAAGCTTAGTCCTCAGCTTCAAAATCCTCTGGCTCAGCAGTTTTTCGCTGCGATTCCAGAAATTCCATGACATCCTCACATAAAGTGGCGCAACCTTCACCACTTTTGCCACTGACCCGGTAAACCGGACCTTGCCAGTTTAAGCGGCTAAGCACTTCCTGGCACAATTCTTCGCGAATATCTTCCGGCACCAAATCCATTTTATTGAGGACCAGCCACTGGGGCTGTTTGCCCAAGGCATCACTGTAGCGTTTTAACTCATTGTTGATGATATTAACGCTGTTGACCGGATCCTGTTTAACATCAACCGGCGCCATATCCACCAGATGCAATAATAACCGGGTACGCGTTAAATGCCTTAAAAACTGAATGCCAAGGCCAGCGCCTTCAGAAGCGCCCTCGACTAATCCCGGAATATCGGCAATAACAAAACTCCGCACATCTTTCAGCGTGACAACACCAAGATTAGGATGCAAGGTGGTAAATGGATAATCAGCCACTTTGGGCTGGGCTGCTGAGACCTGGGTAATAAATGTAGATTTACCGGCATTTGGCAAACCCAGTAAGCCAACATCCGCCAACAGTTTCATTTCCAGACGTAAATGACGTTCTTCGCCGGGCGTACCATCAGACGTTTGCCGGGGTGCGCGGTTAATGCTGGATTTGTAACGCAGATTACCCAGACCGTGCCAGCCGCCTTTAGCGACCATTAATTTATCGCCTGATTTGACAAGATCACCGATTAATTCATCGGTATCATCGTCCCAGGCTTCAGTACCGACCGGAACTTTGATAATTAAATCATCACCGCGTGCACCGCTGCACTGGCGGCCGCGACCGGGCTCGCCCTTTTGTGCTTTAAAATGTCGCTGATAGCGGAAATCGATCAGGGTATTAACTTGTTCATCCGCGATTAAATAGATATCGCCGCCATCGCCGCCATCGCCGCCATCCGGTCCGCCAAAAGGAATATATTTTTCACGGCGAAAACTCAGGCAACCATTGCCACCATCACCTGCTTTAACGGTGATTCTCGCCTCATCTACAAACTTCATTTACGGACCTTTATCTTCCTCTGAAAAACCCAGAGGCTAAATACAAAAAACCCCGCATCAGCGGGGCTTTTGGCTGTCTGCCCCGACAGGGCTTACAGAAAATTTACTCGGCAACAACGCTGACGAACATGCGATTGTTAGCGCCTTTGGTTTCAAAAAGTACTTTGCCATTAGCAGTTGCGAACAAGGTATGGTCTTTACCAATACCGACGTTACGACCTGCATGGAATTTCGTACCACGTTGACGAACCAGGATGTTACCACCCAATACTGATTCACCACCGAAGCGTTTTACACCAAGGCGTTTCGACTCGGAGTCGCGACCGTTACGTGTACTACCACCCGCTTTCTTATGAGCCATATTTAAATCCTCTTCTTAAATCTATTCAGCAATCCGAAATCAGGCACTGATGCCGGTGATTTCGATTTCAGTAAACGATTGGCGGTGACCCATCTGTTTACGGCTATGCTTACGACGGCGGAACTTAACGATCTTAACTTTATCAGCACGACCATTGGCAGCCACTTTTGCAGTTACTTTGGCGCCTTTAAGGTAAGGTGCACCAATTTTAATGTCGTCGCCTTCGCCAACCAAAAGCACTTTATCCAACTCAACTGTTTCACCTTCTTCTGCGAACAGTTTTTCTACGCGGAGGGTTTCACCCTCTTTAACACGGTATTGCTTACCACCAGTCGCGACAATAGCGTACATCGCTGTCTCCAAAAATAAGTAATTATTGCAGGTAACCCAACAAAAGACCGGCAATTGTAGCCCGTTTGCCATAACAGATCAAATGCAAATTGAAATATTTGCGCATCACCGGTCTGCATGCCAAAGTACCTGTTTTAGCTGACAACAGGCACGCAAGCTTCGTGGATATTCAATCCATTTACGACCTCATCCGCAAGGATATGGATGCAGTGAACGCTATGATACAGCAGCGTTTGCAATCTGACGTGGTTCTGATCAATCAATTAGGTCATTACATCATTAATAGTGGCGGCAAACGCCTGCGCCCTGCCATAGCTTTATTGAGTGCCCGCGCCTGCGGTTATCAGGGTGATGCGCATATTAATCTGGCGACCATTATCGAATTCATTCATACCGCCACTTTATTACATGATGATGTGGTGGATCATTCGCAAATGCGGCGAGGAAAGGAAACGGCAAACCGTGTCTGGGGTAATGAAGCCAGTGTTCTGGTTGGCGACTTCTTATATACACGCGCTTTTGAAATGATGGTCGAACTGGATTCGATGCGGTTAATGCAGATCTTGTCGCATACCACTAACGTCATTGCCGAGGGTGAAGTGCTGCAATTGCTTAATGTGCAT
>JAWWAG010000119.1:0-5654 GCA_033721795.1 Methylophaga sp.
GACAGTCGGCACACCTTCATAAATAATCATGGTGGCCCCCGTCGCCAACGGACCATAGGCGACATAAGTATGACCGGTGATCCAGCCAACATCAGCGGTGCACCAGAAAACATCTGAGGATTTGATATCAAAGACCCAGCGCATCGACGTAATGGCGTTGAGTAAATACCCAGCGCTGGAGTGCTGAATGCCTTTGGGTTTGCCAGTAGAGCCTGATGTGTAAAGTAAAAACAATGGATCGGCGGCATTCATGGCCGTTGCAGGGCAATCGGCAGATTGTCCAGCTTCAGCATCATGCCACCAGATATCACGACCATCCTGCATTGTAATATCATTTTTGCAACGTTGATAAACAATGACAGTTTCAACACTGTCACAGCCTTTGCTAAGCGCCTGATCAGTGGTTTTTTTCAGCTCGATTATTTTGCCGCCTCGATGTCCACCGTCGGCAGTAATGACGACTTTGGCCGTGGTATCTTCAATACGATCTTTTAATGCTTCAGAAGAAAAACCACCGAAGACCACTGAGTGAATGGCACCAATACGTGCACAGGCCTGCATTGCCACGACCGCTTCGGTAATCATCGGCATATAAATGATGACGCGATCGCCTTTATGTACACCTTGTTTTTTCAAGGCATTCGCGAAGATGCAAACTTTTTTATGGAGTTCGCGATAACTGATGTGGGCGACATCACCAGGCTCACCTTCAAAAATGATGGCCGTTTTGTCAGCATTTTTAGCCAGTTGCCGATCCAGACAGTTATATGAAACGTTTAATTCACCATCAGCAAACCAACGGTAAAACGGTGCATTGCTGCTATCCAGCGTTTGTGTAAAGGGCTTGAACCAGTCGATTTCCTGCTTGGCAATCTCTGCCCAGAAGCTTTCGTTATCTGCCGCAGCCTTATCATGCAACGTTTTTAACGTGTCTTCATGCAGCGTGCAACTACGGATAAATTCATCACTGGGCGGGAAACGACGGTTTTCCAATAATGTTGATTCAATATTTTCCTGAGCCATCAGTCTTACCTTTATTGCTATCTAATGGAGAGTGTAACGCGACAATGTGGTAGTCGCTAATATGAAAAACTCTCCCGAAAGTCGCACTTAGGGGAGAGTTGTTCTGTTTAAGACAATGGCCTAGAAGAAGCCGAGTGGGCTGGTACCGTAGCTAACCAGCAGATTTTTGGTTTGCTGGTAATGTTCCAATACCATTTTGTGGGTTTCACGGCCAACACCGGATTTTTTGTAACCGCCAAAGGCCGCATGCGCAGGATAGGCATGGTAGCAGTTGGTCCAAACACGGCCGGCCTGAATACCACGTCCCATACGATAGGCCAGGTTCATATCACGGGTCCAGACGCCGGCACCCAAACCAAATTCAGTATCGTTGGCGATTTCCAGCGCTTCGGCTTCAGTTTTGAAGGTGGTAACAGAAACCACCGGGCCAAAGATTTCTTCCTGGAAGATACGCATTTTGTTATGGCCTTTCATCAACGTCGGCTCGATATAGAAACCTTTATCGTACTCTGCTCCAACCTGTTCAATGCCACCGCCCATCAGTAATTGGGCACCTTCACTTTTACCAATCTCAACGTAGCTCAAGATCTTATCAAATTGCTCCTGTGATGCCTGTGCACCGACTTGGGTTTCAGTATCAAGCGGATTACCACGCTTAATCATTTTGGCGCGTTCCATAACCACTGAAATAAAATCGTCGTAGATACTTTCTTGGATAAGTGCGCGGGATGGGCAGGTGCAGACTTCACCCTGATTAAAGAACGCCAGTGTCATGCCTTCGGCGCACTTATTAATATAGTCTTCTTCTTGTTGCATGATGTCTTCGAAGAAAACGTTCGGCGATTTACCGCCCAACTCAACCGTTGATGGAATGATGTTGTCAGCGGCATATTTCATGATCATGGAGCCAACGGGGGTTGAACCGGTGAAGGCAATTTTAGCGATACGGGTGCTGGTACCCAGCGCCTGACCAGCTTCACGGCCATAACCATTAACGATATTCAGTACGCCCGGTGGTAATAAATCGGCAATAACTTCAATAACTTTTAAAATGGAAACCGGCGTTTGTTCAGCAGGTTTCATAACGATGCAGTTACCTGCTGCCAAGGCAGGTGCCAGTTTCCAGGCTGCCATCAAGATAGGGAAGTTCCACGGAATGATTTGACCAACCACACCGAGTGGCTCATGGAAATGATAGGCCACGGTAGTTTCGTCAATTTCGCCCATGGTGCCTTCCTGAGCACGAATACAACCGGCAAAATAACGGAAGTGGTCAGCAGCCAGTGGAATATCGGCATTAATTGTCTCACGGACGGCTTTACCATTATCCCAGGTTTCTGCAACGGCCAGCATTTCGAGATTGGCTTCAATACGATCAGCAATTTTTAACAGGATATTACTACGTTCAGTAACTGAGGTTCGGCCCCAGGCATCGCGAGCTTTGTGAGCGGCGTCCAAAGCCAGTTCGACATCTTCAGCAGAAGAGCGGGGGATTTCGCAGATAACCTCGCCCGTAACTGGCGTGATGTTTTCGAAATATTGACCCTTGACCGGTGCTACCCAGTCGCCCCCGATAAAGTTTTCATAACGGGATTTAAACGAGACAACGGCGCCATCTGTTCCTGGTTTTGCGTAAATCATAATTTCTCTCTCTAGTTTGTCATTATAGGTTTATGGGGTTACTAACAATCTATCAGCATAAAGCTGACGATGAAACTTGCGCTTGACCAATATTCCCATTCACTTGACTTAAAGTCCAGAATCGCCGCAGAATCAATATAAAACAACGGTTTGCAGATGCCTATAATGCGCAGCGAAAAAGTCCCTTTTATCAACAATCGCCACCATAAACGCCAGCTTTTGATTGAAAACAAGCTGACTTTTGCCGGCCCGGAAAGCGAGCTGAGTATTTATGATACTTATCAATCGGCTTCCGGCGTAGGGCTTGATGCTGAGCAGATCCTGTATTGCGGTATGGTCAGTGGCAAAAAGGTTATGCACGACATTTATCATACGCAAGGTGAATTATTCCTGCCACATGAGTCTTATGTGATGCCGCCCGGCGGATATGTGGAAATTGATTTTCCTGAAGCGAGCGAGCAACAGCCAACGACCTGTCTGACTATTGAAATCTCCCGGGAGCGGATTGAATCGATTTCAGACCGTATGCGTGGTCTGGGAAATCTGGATGTACCTGAGCATGACTGGCGCTATCAGCCACGGATTATTCATACGCATCACACGCAAGATACGCAGCAATTATTGGAAAAACTGGTTGGACTATATGTCCGGAATGATCCGGATAAAGAAATTATGGTCGATTTAGGCGTATCGGAATTGGTCACCCGGCTGTTACGCGAACAAGGCCGTGAAGTATTGCTCAGTTATAGCCAGCAAGTACCGGATGCCAACGGCATTAATGCAGTGATTCATTGTATTGAAAATAATATGACCCTGCCGCTGGATATCGACCAGTTGTGCCGCAAGGCTTGTATGAGCCGCAGCCGTTTATATGTTGAATTTAAAAAACGGCTGGGTTGTACGCCGGGGGAATTTCATCAGCAAATTCGACTGAAATCAGCTGCTGAAGCGATCCGCAAAGGCCAGAGCATTACGGAAGCTTGTTACAGTTTAGGATTTAATGATCTCAGTCATTTCAGTCGACGCTTCAGTCATTTTTTTGGTTGCTCACCAAGTAGTTACCGAAGGCAAAAAAGAGCCAGCCAGTCAATAAGTGACTGAGCCAACCAACAAGCAACGCATCAGACTGTCATAATAGTCATCAAGATGTGGTGATTGATGCCACAAATTGAGGTCTGGATTAAATGCGTTCGATGCTAATACAGTCTTTTTTATCGGTAATGGCTTGCTTGCTATTGGCAAGTACGGTGAACGCTGATACCAAAAAAGCGGCTGTTACAGTTGAAGTAACCGGCGTTAACGACACTATCCAGAAAAGTATTATTGATGGCCTGACCATTTATCGGCAACGTAATAGTGACCGCTTATCAGAGCGTTTAGTAGCTCGCTTGCATCAATCAGCGCAAGCCGAAATCCGCCAAACCTTAACGGTATATGGTTACTACAATCCTGAGATCACTGCTGAATTAGAGCAAATCGAAGAGGAAAAGTGGCTGGCAACTTACGAGGTTGGGGTTGGTGAACCCGTTCGAATCACCGATTTACAGGTGACCGTTAGCGGTGCAGCCGAACAGGATGTCGCATTTCAAAAGTTACTGGCTGATTTTCCATTAAAAACAGATGAGCGACTCAGACATGCACGCTACGAATCGGCGAAAAAAACGATCCTGCGTCTGGCATCCGAACGCGGATTTTTTGATGGGAAATTAACCTGTAGTAAAGTTGAAGTAGATACTGACAATAATACCGCAAGTGTTTGTTTGAAATATGAATCAGGAGACCGTTACCGTTTTGGTGAAATAATTTACCCTGATACGGTCGTCTCTGAAGATCTGCTCCGTCGTATCACGCCGTTTAAAACCGGTGATCCCTATCGTGCCGATAAGGTGTTGGCGCTGCGTAACAATCTTAATAACAGCGGTTATTTTGATGAAATCAATGCCCGTACCCTTTCTGAGCAACGGGCAGATGGACAGGTACCTGTAGAGATAATCGTCAGTGCTGATGAAAAGCACCGTTACAGCGCTGGTCTGGGTTACGGTACGGATACCGGCGCGCGAATGAGTCTGGGTTGGCAGAATCGTTACATCAATGATAGGGGTCATCGTTTATCCGCAGATATGCGTTTATCAGAAATTGTTAACCGGATTGGTGCCGATTACCAGATGCCATTCTGGAGTGAAAATATTCAGCTGGTGGGGGTCAATGCCGACTATTTAGAAGAAAACACCGACACCAGCGAGAGCCGAAGTTACACATTAGGCAGCTATTATCAGCGTGAACGTTGGGGTTGGGAAGAAACCGGCAGTATTAAATTGTTACAGGAAGATTTTGATATTGCTGATGATTCTGAATCTGCGTTGCTGTTGATACCGGGAATCACTTTTGCACGAACCTGGGCTGATGATTCGGTTTATACCCGTCGGGGGGGACGCTTCAGCATGTCGTTAAGTGGTGCATCTGAATCGCTACTATCCGATATATCCTTTGCTCAGGTAGTATTAAGAGGCAAATATATTCATGGCCTGACTGACAACAGTCGTCTGATCACCCGTGCGAAAATTGGTGCCACGTCTGTCAGTGATTTTGATGAATTACCCAGTTCACTGCGGTTTTTTGCCGGGGGTGACAACAGTATTCGTGGTTTTGATTATGAGTCACTCGGGCCTGAAAATGACAAGGATGAAGTAGTGGGCGGACGTTATCTGGCAGTGGGTAGTATTGAATATGAAAACATGTTCTACGGTAATTGGGGCGCGGCCGTGTTTACAGATTTTGGTAATGCCTTTAATGATTGGTCGGAGACTATTGAATACAGTGTTGGCTTCGGCGTGCGCTGGCGCTCGCCGGTAGGGCTCATCCGGGTCGATATTGCTCAGGGTATTTCCGATGCGGACAAACCAATAGGTTTGCATATCGTTATAGGGCCGGATTTATGAAACGCCGGATAGCTGGCATTATCGCTGCAGGGCTGCTGCTGGCTATGATGC
>JAWWAG010000120.1:0-5571 GCA_033721795.1 Methylophaga sp.
CCTAATTCGTTATTTAGATTGCCCTGCGTCGCAATTACATGATGTTGCTGTGCCAGCATGGCGCTGATCATTTCTTTCAACGTCGTTTTACCATTGCTGCCAGTCACGGCAATGACTTTGGCCTCGCTTTGTTGACGCCAAAAAGTGGCTAATTTGCCAAATGCAGCAACGACATCGGCGACCACTAATTGTGGCAATGGATCGGCAACGGGCTTAGCAACCAATGCTGCAACAGCGCCGGCTTCCCGTGCTTGTGCTAAAAAGTCATGACCGTCAACTTGCATGCCGGCCAAAGCAATAAATAAATCACCTTTTTTCAACTTGCGGCTATCTATCGCAGTGCCCGTTACAGCAATTGCTGGGCCTTGATAATCACAGCCTAAGTGTTTGGCAATATCAGTCAAAGTGAGCGGCAAGCTCATAAATTGGCTCCGGAACGTTGTTGGCGGGCTTGTAGTGCTTCCTGAACGACAGTGGCATCATTGAAAGGTTGTTTTTTACCGAGTATTTCCTGGTAGTTTTCATGACCTTTACCCGCCACCAGCACCATATCGTCATTTGCTGCTTCAGCAACGGCATAAAAAATGGCATGACGCCGGTCAGTGATAATCGTGGCGTTTTGAGGCTGCTGCATGCCAGCAGAGATTTCAGCGATAATGCTGTCACTTGCTTCTGAACGTGGATTGTCATCCGTCAGCACCAGATGACTGGCAAGTTGCTCAGCCCGTTGCCCCATCAGAGGCCGTTTGCCACGATCCCGGTCACCACCACAACCAAATACACACCATAAATCTGCATTTTGATCCAAATGCTGACGCATAGCCGATAAGGCATGCGATAAAGCATCCGGGGTATGCGCATAATCAATTACCACGACAGGACTATTGGCCTGTTGCAGCAGTTGCATCCGGCCACTGACTGGCTGCAGTTGTGAGAGATATTTAGCTATCGGTTTTGGTGGTATTTTCAGTGCACTTAATACTGCAGCGGTTGCTAGCAAATTATCGATATTAAAACGACCCAGTAATTGGGCATTGATGACTTGTGAGGCGGTTTTTGAGGCTAGTTCGAAATGCACGCCCGACGCATCAAAACGAATATTTTTTGCCTGCCAGTCAGCAGATTGCTGCTGACTGTAACTCAGCCAGTTTAATGTCGCAGGCTGCTGCTGTTTATATAAGGCCTGGCCAAAGGCATCATCAATGTTAACGATCGCCGTACTCACCGTTGGTATCATAAATAACCGTTGTTTCGCCGCAGCATAAGACTGCATGTCACCGTGATAATCCAGATGATCGCGACTTAAATTGGTTAATACCGCAATATCAATAGCAACGGCATTTAGCCTACCCTGAGCCAGTGCATGTGATGATGCTTCAATGGCCACATAACGAATCCCAGCATCACGCATAGCCGCCAGGGTTTGTTGCAATTGCAGCGGATTGGGCGTGGTCATGCCAGTATCTTGCAAATCGCTGAGACGGCCTTGTCCCAAAGTGCCAATCACGCCACAGGGTTGTCCAGATAATTCCAGACCTTGAGCAATAAACTGACTGACGGATGTTTTGCCATTGGTGCCTGTCACGGCGATCACGGTCATAGAATGACTGGGCTTATTATAAAAACGATCTCCAATCGCACTGATTTGTTGATCCAAACCGGCTATTTTGATCAGCGGCACACTGACATCTGCTGAATGTTCAGTACCCGTAATGATAGCTTTAGCACCTGCTGCAATTGCCTGATCGATATGCTGTTGGCGCATTGACTGATCTTTAGCACTGGCGATAAACAGGCTATCAGTTGGCACCGTACGGCTATCCATACTGATGGCAGCTATCTGAATATCCGTGGCTAAAGGTTCGGCCATGTCCTGAATTAATTGATTAACCGAGATCATTGCTTGGCCACCTGCAATTGCGTGTTCGGCAGTGCATCGGGAGCAATGTTCAGCAGGCGCATGGCGCCGGTCATAACTTCTGCAAATACGGGCGCGGCAACCGCACCGCCGTAATATTCATCTTTGCTTGGTGAGTCGATCATCACCACCATGGCAAGATGCGGATCGCTGGCCGGGATCAGACCGGCAAACACTGATTGATAATCGGATTCGGTATAACCGCCAGCATTGGCTTTTTTGACAGTACCCGTTTTACCCGCCACCCGGTAATTTTGAACCGCTGCACGGGTTGCTGTGCCACCCGGTAAAACTGTTAATTCCATCATGCCGCGCACGGTTTGCATCAGGTCTTTATTAAAAACCCGCCGACCCTGCATCGGCTTATCCTGTTTGATAAAGGTGACATGACGTAAAATGCCATCACTGCCTATCACGGCATAGGCTCGCGCTAATTGCAGTGCATTGGTCACCAGCCCATAGCCATACGCCAATGTTGCCCGGTCTAATTTTCGCCAGTCACGCGGATCCGGCAGATAACCGCTGGCTTCACCGGGGAAATAAGTACCGGTGTCTTCGCCCATGCCAAAGCTGGCAAAATCCTGCCACAAATCATCCGGCTCCAGTGCCAATGCAATTTTACTGGACGCGATATTGCTGGATTTTTGGATCAGGGTCGCCAGATCGATTTCACCGTAATCACGAAAATCTTTGATCGAATGTCCGGCAACGCGGAACACACCCGGATGGGTATTAATAATTGAATCGAGATCAAATAAACCTGATTTCAATCCACTGACCACAGTGAACGGTTTAACTGTTGAGCCCGGCTCAAATAAATCGGTAACTGCACGGTTACGAAAATCACTGCTACGCAGACCGGTACGGTTATTGGGATTAAAAGCCGGCTGATTGGCCATCGCCAGTATTTCACCGGTTTTCACATCCAGAATCACAGCGGTTCCAGCAACAGCATTATGGGTTTTAATAGCGTTTTTTAGGGCGTTATAGCTTAAATATTGCAAACGCAGATCCAGACTCAGCTTCAGATTTTCGCCAGCTTTGGCCGCACGGATTTGCTGTCCACCACCAACAAAATTTCCCTTGCTGTCACGCACCATCCGCTTCAGGCCCGGCACACCGGTAAGGACCGGTTCATAAGCCAATTCCAATCCTTCCTGGCCCATATCATCTATATTGGTAAAGCCCAGCACATGTGCACTGACTTCAGCAGTCGGATAATACCGTTTGTATTCACGCTGCAATGCAACACCGGGAATTTTCAGTTGTTGCACTTTTTGAGATAAGGCCGGTGTAATGCGACGTTTCACATAAACAAATTCACGACTGGCGTTATTGAGAATTTTTTGTTGAATATCATCGAGCCGCACATCCAGCATTTTCGCCAACTTATCTAAATGCGGTTGATCAACCCGGGTTACTTGCGGATTAATCCAGACGGAATGCACCGGCGTACTAATTGCCAGCGGTTCACCATGCCGATCCAGAATCATGCCGCGATGCGCAACCACCGGCACATTACGTAAATGCCGGGCATCCCCCTGATCACGCAGAAACTCATTATTAAGGATCTGGATATCAACCAGCCGCCATAACAAACCGAAAACAATCAGCACAAAACTGACACGCACCAGAGTCAGACGCCAGCCACTGACTTGCATAACCGATTGCCGGCGGCTCATGGCATCACCATTACAGTGTTATCAGTTGTCGGTGCCTGCATATTTAATTTATTGCGCGCTTGCTGTTCAACACGACCCGGGCTTGCCCAGGTACTTTGCTCGAGTAATAAACGGCCCCATTCTTCATTGAGTTGGTCACGCTGGCTTTCCAATTGCTGCATCACCACAAACTCACTGCGGCCGGCATGTTTGGTCACGACAACCGCTACCGCTGAAAACAGCACCAGCAGCATCATCACCAGTACCGGCAAATCCGCTTTGAGAGTCGTCATAAATGCAGACAGATTCATGCCAGTTTCTCCGCCACACGTAATACTGCACTGCGCGCCCGCGGATTTTCAGCCACTTCAGCATCATCGGCACGTATCGCTTTACCGATAATATTCAGTCGTGGATTCAGCTCTGCCGCCCTAATCGGAAAATTCGCAGGTAAATCATCGCCTTTCGCTTCATCACGAAAAAAACGTTTCACGATGCGATCTTCCAATGAATGAAAACTGATCACTGCCAATCGGCCACCGACGGCCAAAACGTCTATCGCTTGTTCAAGAGCGCTGGTTAATTCGTCAAGTTCGTTGTTGATAAAGATACGAATCGCCTGAAAAGTCCGGGTGGCCGGATGTTTAAATTTATCTCTGCTGGGGCTGGCTTTATCGATCAGCTCCGCCAGTTGCCGGGTCGTCGTCAACGGCGTTTGCTGGCGCTGTTCAACAATCGCCCTTGCAATACGCTTACCGTAACGTTCTTCGCCCAGCGTTTTTATAACCGTGGCAATCTCAACTTCTTCAGCTTGCGCTAACCACTGAGCAGCGCTGATGCCCGAACTGGTATCCATACGCATATCCAACGGGCCATCCTGCATAAAACTAAAGCCGCGAGCGGCTTCGTCGAGTTGGGGTGACGAGACACCTATATCCAACAATATACCGTCTATTCGCTGTTGCCAGAGGCGTTTATGAATGACGTCGCTCAGTTGGGAAAATGCACAATGTTCAATACTGAAACGACTATCTTCCGCTGCCAGTGCTTGTCCGACAGTAATTGCCTGCGGATCACGATCCAGTCCCAGTAAACGGCCATCCTGATTCAGGTGTTGAAGAATAGCGCGGCTGTGTCCGCCACGGCCAAAAGTGCCGTCGACATAAAACCCATCTGGCTTGATCGCCAGCGCGGTTACGGCCTCTTTAAGTAAGACCGGTAAGTGTTTTGGGAGGCGCTCTGTCATGGTCCACCCTATATGGATAGGCTTTCGAGTTCGGCCGGCAGTATCGCGTCGAAATCTTCCTGCAAACAGTCATCCATTAAACCGTTCCAGGTTTGCTCATCCCACAATTCAAATTTGTTGCCCTGACCAATCATCACGGTGTTTTTGTCGAGACCGGCAAATTCCCGCAATTTGGCCGGTAATAATACCCGGCCATGACTGTCCATTTCACACTCAGTGGCATAACCGAGCAGCATCCGCTTTAAGCGGCGTACTTGTTGATTGAGACTGGGTAAACCACTGAGTTTCTTTTCGACCAGTTCCCATTCGGGCAGGGGATAAACTTGCAGGCAACGATCAGCATGATCGATGGTAATCACCAACCGGCCTTCACAACTGACATCCAGCTGCTTACGGAAACGTGATGGCACTGCCATACGTCCCTTTGCATCCAGATTAAAAGTTGCGACGCCTCTAAACACGCTGAGTCCTTAACATTAAGATCCACGAAGATCCACTTTTCCCCACTAATCGACACTATAGGAGTGCCGATCAGACAAGTCAAGCATCAAAATGATCAAAATCCTCTTTTTACGACAAGGACTTAGCGACGTTTTAGCAAAGTGGGGATAAACGGGATCGATGACTTTAACAGGACTGTTTTCTTATCAAAAAACTGGCTGATGAAGTTAAAGTAAATTCTAGCTATTCAAAAAATTTTCCATTGGCGAATTTACCGAAAAAAATTTTCTGACAAATGCCAAACG
>JAWWAG010000121.1:0-5511 GCA_033721795.1 Methylophaga sp.
CTGGTTACGTTTGACGCATTCTATTCCCGAGCCATTTGCTTTATTAATCAGCACGCCGGCGGGCAAGGTTTTTCACACTGCTGACTGGAAGCTTGACAAAGCGCCGGTACTTGGCTTGCCCTACAATGCTAAAGACTTTCAGGATCTGGCCAATCATGAAGTGAATGCCATGGTCTGTGATTCGACCAATGCCAATGCACAGGGCTGGTCGGCGACAGAGGCGAGTCTGCATAAAGGCTTGTTGAAACATATTGGGCAAGCCAAAGGCCGGGTTGTGGTTACTTGTTTTGGCAGTAATATTGCCCGCTTACATACGCTAGCCAATATTGCCCAGCAAACCGGCCGGCATATCGGTTTATTAGGCCGCTCCTTGCTGAATACTTTATCGGCTGCTAAAGCCACCGGCTTTTGGAATGGTGCCGAAACGCTTGTTGATCCGGCATATCTTTCTTATTTGCCAAAACATACCGTGTTATTGATCGCCACCGGTAGTCAGGGTGAGCCGCGAACGGCACTCAATCGTCTGAGTTTAAATAGCTTTCGGGATTTACAGTTAGAGCCCGGCGATACTGTTATTTTCAGTTCAAAAGTTATACCGGGCAATGAAGAGGCGATTGAAGCACTGATTGAGCGTCTCAAAGCGATGCAGATCGATGTCATTGATGAAAATAACAGCGCTTTGCCGATTCACGCCTCAGGACATCCGGCGGCGGAAGAGTTGAAGGCAATGTATCAATGGGTGCAGCCCGATTGTGCAATTCCGGTACATGGTGAAATGCTGCATATGAAAGCCAATGCCAATATTGCCAAAGCGGTCGGCATACGGCAGCAATTGCTTGGTCAGAATGGAGATATGTTTTATATCGCACCGGCCATTGGCATTAGACGACAAGCGGTTAAAACCGGGCGGATGGGATTAAAGCCCGGTGGTAAGCTGGTCAAAGTTTATTAGCAGGGATTATTGAGCGCTTACCTCTGCGATACGCGACACAAAAAGCGTCACCAACAATACTGGGAAGCACGACAAATAAAACTTAAGCCTGAGCCTCAAAATTGGGGCCACGACGTTCGGCGGCGACACGACGCTCAATCACAGGTTTTTGATTTTTTTTGCGCCGATCACGCCGTTTACGCCGGTCTTCATTAACTACCCAAGGGCTGTCAGTTGTTAACGTTTCAGGCTGACGCACGCTGCTGTTAGGCGGTGAATATCTATAACTATGTCTGTATACACGAGGGATTTCAATCATACTCGCTACCCGAATTAAATCTGTTTAAGTCTGTAGCGGACTGATTTTTAATAACTTTAATTAAAATTACAGAGATATGATAAAGCCGGTAGTCAGTGGCTGCATCCGCCGGTAAACTGAAATCACTCAGTTAAGGGGTGCATTTATGCAATCAGCATTAAAAGTGGGTCTGGCTTTAGGGAGTGGTTCTGCAAGAGGGTGGGCGCATGTTGGCATTTTAAATGCCCTCCAAAAAGCCGGCATCAAGGCCGATATCGTCGTTGGTACCTCAATTGGCGCACTGGTCGGTGCCTCTTATTTATCCGGACACCTCAACCAACTGGAAAATTGGCTGGCCGATTTGACCCGGTTTGAAACAGCCCGGTTTTTTAAACTGCCAGCTGCCTCTCATGGTCTTGTCGATAAAGCGCGATTTCAGAAGTTTTTAACCGAATGTGTGGCCGAAGAAGATTTGCAGATTGCTGATCTTTCTGCAGCCTTTGCCACGGTTGCCACACATTTACACTCAGGCCGAGAAGTCTGGAATACCGAGGGTAATGTATTGGAGGCCGTCTGGACATCCATTTCTTTACCGGGCTTGTTTCCGGCTATCAAACAAAATGATCGCTGGCTGATAGATGGTGGCTTGGTTAATCCGGTGCCGGTATCCGTTTGCAGGGCATTAGGTGCTGATATTGTTATTGCTGTGAATCTGAACGGCGATATTCTGGGTAAACATTTGCAGACGTCTATGCCGGATAGTGACATTGAAAATCCCACTCTTGCCAGCCGTATTAGTGATTTTGTCAGTAATTACACCGGTAATTTATTTAATGGCGATAAGAAAGACGATACGCCTGATTTTTTTGATGCTATCGCCGCGTCAGTGAACATCACGCAAGACCGTATAACGCGTAGCCGGATGGCCGGCGATCCACCGGAAATTTTATTACAACCGAGACTGGCAAATATAGGCTTGCTGGAATTTTACCGGGCCAGTGAAGCGATTGAGGCCGGTGAAAGCGCTGTTCAAAAAGCCTTGCCGGACATTCGCCACTTATTGGGATTAGCTGAATCTGATGATGCTGAAAATTAAGCTTATTTAAGGCAAATTTCCCGTCTTGGGCTGGTGTATAGTCAGACTAATAATAAGAAAGTATTAAAAATCACAGGAGAGAGAAATGGCCAGTGTATTAAAAACGACCCACCATGGCGGCTGTCCTCATGATTGCCCTGATACGTGTTCGATGGTTTACGAAGTTGAAAACGGTAAACTTATCAGTGTGAAAGGCAATGCCGAACATCCAATGACCCGCGGCGGTCTCTGCGTTAAATTGAAAGATTATGAACAACGTCACTACCATCCAGATCGGTTATTACACCCGATGCGTCGTATTGGTCCTAAAGGGAGCGGCCAGTTTGAACGAATCAGTTGGGATGAAGCGCTTGATGAAATCACCTCACGCTGGCAGGCCATTATTAAACAGCATGGCCCGCAGGCGATTATTCCATACAGCTATTTAGGCAATCAGGGTCTCGTCCATGGCCTGAATGGTGCTGATGCGTTTTTTAATAAGCTGGGTGCGACGGTTTGTGAGCGGACTTTTTGCGGAGAGGGATCTTGTACGGCCTGGTTATTGACGGTCGGCCCGACTGCGGGCGTGGATCCGGAAAGTTTTATTCACTCAAAATATATTGTGATTTGGGGCTGTAACTCGGTCAGCACCAATCTACATCACTGGCATATTGTTAAAGATGCGCAGAAGCGTGGTGCCAAAGTGGTGGTCATCGATCCCTATAAATCACGCACTGCCAAAGAAGCTGACTGGCATATTGCGCCTCGGCCCGGTACTGATGGGGCATTGGCGATGGCGATGATGCACACCATTATTGAGCAAGGCTTGCAGGACAGCGATTACATCGAAAAGTACACCGAAGGTTATGCCGCTCTGGCTGAACGTTTAAAAACGCGGACACCAGAATGGGCCGCAGAAATCACGGGTATTCCAGCGCAAGATATTCGTAAATTTGCAATGGAATTTGCAACCACCCAACCTGCCGCGATTCGTCTTGGTGTCGCGTTGGAACGAAACTATGGGGGGGGGCAGGCGATTCGTGCCATTACCTGTTTGCCAGCGTTAACCGGTGCCTGGCGTCATGTTGGCGGCGGTGCATTGCAATTTCCGGTTTGGGAACATCCTTACAAATTTGATGTGATTTGCCGGCCGGATCTGATCCCGGAAGGCACGCAAGTAGTTAACGCCATTCAAATCGGCCGGGCGCTGAATGGTGAAATGGATTTGAAAGTGCCAATCAAATCCATGATGTGCTGGAATGCCAATCCCGTCACGCAGGCTGCCGAAACCGACAAGATTGTTGAAGGCCTGATGCGCGAGGATTTATTTTTGGTGTCGGCTGAGCATTTCTTGTCAGATACCGCGTCATACGCCGATATTGTTTTGCCAGCCACGATGGGCGCTGAACATGAAGATATGATTTTGTCATGGGGCCATTTGTATCTGACCTATAACGAGAAATGTGCAGAAGCCCCCGGTGAAGCGCTACCGAATCAGGAAATCTTTCGTCGTCTGGCGGCACGGATGGGCTTTTCTGAAGATAATTTCAAATGGTCCGACAGTGAATGTCTGGAAAACTATGTTGACTGGAATGCACCGGCCTGTGATGGTATTGATTTGGAATACTTGCGCCAGCATGGCTATGCACGCCTCAATGTCGGTACCCGTGATGATCGGGCACCGCATAAAAATGGTAATTTCCCGACACCGACCGGTAAATGCCATTTTCAGGTAGAAGGGGCAACCAACTTTGTTGCGGGCCCTTTCCGGCAAATGTATGAAGGCTTTCAGCCCGGTGAGGAACTCGATAGTCTGCCGGATTATGTGGCATCAAGAGAAACACCGCAGACCAATCCGAAGTTAGCTGAACGTTATCCGCTGAATATTATTTCGCCGAAAAGTCATGGATTTATCAATTCCAGCTACGCCAATATGGACACTAAACTCAAAGTTCAGGGTGAGCAGTTTGTATTGATTAATGCCCGTGATGCTGATATGCGAAATGTGCAAAATGGCGATAAGGTTAGAGTATTTAATGACCGTGGTGCCTTTGAAGGTGTCGCGCAAATCACCGATGACGTTAATTCGGGTCTCGTGGTGGCGACGTTAGGTTACTGGCGGCAGTTGAATAAAGGCACCGTGAATTGCGTGAGTTCAGCTGAGCTGGTGGATATGGGTAATGCGCCGACCTTTACTGATAATCTGGTTCAGGTAGAGCTGGCTTAGTCATACCTAAAAGGCGCAGGATAATGATTCCTGCGCCTTTTTTATTGCGCACAATTTAAACAGGATGCCAATACAAAGAAAATATCCTGAGAAATTTCAGATCAGCAGAGCGGTTGGCATGACTAACGATGCTGCTTATATTCGGGCAAATGTAACAGTGTTGCGGTTTTAACCTTCGTCTATAAAAGTTAAGTTATTGTTTTTATTTTATAAAACACGAGGCTTAAGCAATGGCAGAATCGCAAGGTGCAACATTTAATGCTGATAAAGGCTACATCGCTTTTTTAGGTTGGAGTCTGGCGGCGGTGGAAGCCGCTGCATCATTTGACAGACGTTATGTGGTGGTTGCACCGGATTGGGCAGAAGCTTATTGCGAAGAACATAATATCCCGTATATCCCATGGAATTTTGAACGGCTCAACGATCGTTCCATGGAAATTGCCCAAACGTTAAAAGAGCGGGGCGTCGATGTGGCGATTCCATTGTTTGAAGAAACCGTTGAGTGGGCAGGGGCTATAAACTCTGTTTTACTGGATAATCCACGCTTATTCGGTCAGTCACTGTTATTGCGTGACAAAGCCTTAATGAAACGCCGTGCTCAGCTGGGTGGTATTCGTGTCGGAATTTTTGAAGAAGCCCACGATAAAGATGATGTGGTGCGCTTTTTAAAACGGGTCAACCAGACTTTGCTGAAGCTGGATGGCGATCCCAATGACCCTATTCACTTAAAAGCTTTTGATAAAGCCGGTTGTTTAGGTCATCGGGTGATTCGGACACCGGATGAAGTCGATATGATCCCCGACGAAGAGTTTCCGGTGCTGATGGAATCGCATCTGGACGGTTGGGAGTTTGCCGTTGAGGCTTGGGTTCACAACGGCAAAATTCAGTTTTTGAATATTTCTGAGTATGTCACCCTTGGCTATTCGGTATTTGTGCCGGCAACCCCTGATCTTGAACATTACCGGCCACAAATTGTTGAA
>JAWWAG010000122.1:0-5487 GCA_033721795.1 Methylophaga sp.
CCAAACCATCTTCTCGACCTCTTCTTCAATCGATGACGTGGTCGCAGAGTTACCGATATTGGCGTTGATTTTGACTAAAAAGTTACGACCGATAATCATCGGTTCAGCTTCAGGATGATTGATATTGGCCGGAATAATGGCTCGGCCTTCGGCAACTTCTTTGCGCACAAACTCAGCGGTAATGTGATTGGCGACAACATCCGGCAACCCGCCGTTTGCTTCCATGGCAGCACGGCCCATGCTTTCACGAATGGCGATATATTCCATTTCAGGGGTAATGATGCCCTGACGGGCATAGTGGATCTGCGTGACGTTTTTGCCTTGTTTGGCACGGCGCGGCAGACGGCGATTGGCAAACAGCGGAATATCAAACTCTTCCGCGTCCTGCTCACGGGTAAATTTTGAGGTGAATTCGTTTAGTTGCTCGGTATCACCACGGCCTTCAATCCAGGCACTGCGAATCGCTGGTAGCCCTTTTTCGATATCAATTTTGGCCAACGGATCGGTGTAAATACCTGAGGTGTCATATACCAGCACGGGTTCATTAGGTGTGCCAGGTAAGTTTGGATCGCGATTTGGCGTATCGGTCAGTTTGATTTCACGAAATGGCACGCGAATATCGTCGCGGCTGCCACGCACATAGACTTTTTCGCTGCCGGCTAGCGGCGCTGTGCTGATGCCGCTACGCTCACTGATATCAATGACTTTTGGATTGGCTGACATACGATTTCCCTCGCTCAAGATAAAAAAGCCGGGGAAATGAAATCGTTGCGCGTCAGCGAACAAGAGATTGGTGATACACGGCGGCTACAGTCAGACATCAACTTAACCGGTACACCGGCTTGTTTCCTACGGAGGTACTAGCCTCTTCAGGTTCAACGGGTTTCATCTCAGCCACATCTGAAATCAGATGGGCACCCCGACAAGTGTTTTTTATCGTAAAGCAAAAACCACCAGCGGCACAAGTGCCAATTTTGCCAAAGGTTTTATATCTTTCATCTATGCCATTGTTGTGAGCTAAAAAATAAACAAGCGCCGAACACTCTGGCACAATGGATGATAAGCATTTATTAAAACTGCGTTATATGTCAGGCAAAAACCCACCCGAAAATGACGATTTTGCACTGTTCCGACAGGAAGTCAGTGATGCTGAGCCTATCCATCACAACAAACGCGTCATTACCCCCAAAGACTTGCCTAAAGCTGTGCTACGTAAACGCAGTCATGAAGGTGACCCCAATCGTTTAGCCGCTTTTTCCGATATGCTTGCCGACAATGATGTTGGCAATGAGGAATTTCTCGAATTCCGTCGTCCCGGCATTCAGCATCGACAATTTGCCAAATTACGAACCGGCAAAATTCATATCGAAGCCGAACTGGATTTACACGGCTTGACCGCCGAACGTGCTGAGCCCATTTTGGCTGCTTTTTTAGAAGAATGTCAGCAGCAACAAATTCGCTGTATGCGGTTGATTCATGGCAAAGGCTGGAGTTCACGTGATAACCGGCCCGTTTTAAAAAGCAAAGTGAATTATTGGCTGCGGCAAACGGATGCAGTGTTGGCATTTTGCAGTGCGACGGTTGAGGATGGTGGCGCCGGCGCAATGTATGTTTTGTTGAAGCGGCAATTTTCAGAATAGATTGGATGTGTTTCTGGGTATTGCTGGGTTTCGTAAAATCAACCTACCCACTTAAGCCAAGCAGAAATACCAGCGGCATTTTTAATCGTCAAAAACCGGCTTGATAACATCGCGGTAGTTACGGATACGCTGCACGTAGTGAACCGGTTCATAGCCCCGTGCATATCCATAACGGGTGCTGGGATAATAGCGGTCGTCTGCTTTAAGCGGCAAAACTTCACGCATGTCCGTCCATGAATCCGGATTTTTTCCTAACTCACGCGCCAGCTCACGCGCATCCAGTAAATGCCCCCGACCGATGTTATAGCTGGCAAGTGCAAGATATGTCCGATCTGGTTCGGGTATGGAGTCAGGTAAGCGGCTATGCCGGTCGGCGAGATAACGTGCGCCACCATCAATGGCTTGCTGCGCATCAGTGCGATTATCGACACCCAGTTCTTCTGCTGTTGCTTGGGTCAGCATCATGATCCCTCGCACGCCTGTTGGTGATACTGCATCCGGATCCCATTGTGATTCCTGATAGGCCAAGGCAGCCAGCAGATCTGCTGGCATGCCGGTTTTATCTTCTGCCATTTGGAACTCATCAATAAAGCGCGGTAACTGTTCTTCAATTCGACGGTTCAGTGCACGCATATCAACAAAATCAAATTCGCTGATATAGCTGTAGTAGCGATTTTCCATTCGACCGATAGCGGCATCACCATCGGGACTATTCATCCACTCATGTGCATCTTCGGCAACCGATTTAAATTTTTCGGGGGCATACCAGCCAAGATTACGACCATCGGTCAAATCCAGGGCAACTTCAAGATTTGGAAAATGCCGGCGCATAATTTTCACAATGTTAGAGTCCGCGACTGAGCACTGGATGTTTTTTTCAGCAACTGCTGTCAGAATCAACTCACTGGTTCGCGCATCTTGACGAAAATTCACTTCAGGATAGTCAGCCTTAATTGCATTTAAAGTATCCACGTAACTCGAATCTTCTGTAAGGACAATCTCCAAATCACTTAAGCCTTTAAATGAATCAGCTAATGGTCGGTGATCCCGATGACAAACCAGTTGTTCGGTGACTTCTGTATGCGCCGGCCCCCAGGCAAATTTTTCTTTACGTGATTTGTTATAAGTCAGCCCAGCCGCGGCCAGATGCGTTGAACTATTTTCCAATGCTTTAATTACTGCAGCAGTAGAGTCGTGCATTGTCCATTCCACCTCCCAGCCCCGAGCAGCAGCATAATCTTTTATCAGTGCGTACTCAGGTCCGGCCGGATTTTCGTGGCGATTCAAATAATAAGTGGTGGAACCGTTACGGGTTGCGACTTTTAATACGCCGCTTTCGGAAGGTGTCGATTCATCAGCGCAGGCAGTGATAAGTGAAATGGTGAGCAGACCAAAAAGCAGTGAACATATGGCTTTAACCGGCAAAATTATTCCTCTGGTTATTCGGACAATTTTTTTGTAAATTAAATAAATAAATCGTTCTAATTCAGATTACAAAAATCGATTTTAAATGTAACATTCAAAACCATTAACGACAAACTTTTTGCTCGGCAAAAGCACATAAAATATTTGAAATATTATTAATAATATCAAAGGTTAATCAGGATTTAGTGATTAAATCAAAAAAGGTTTCTTGCGGCTCTGATTTAACAAAAATATCTTGATCAAAATTATCTGAAAAGCATGCATTCAGTGTAATGTTTTCGTAAAGCCAATAAATATAACCACCGTCATCAACCCGGTATCGCCACTCGTATTGAAATTGTCTCCAGCCATTATCAATTTTTGTTAACTGCTTTGGCATATTAGCGTTTGTCAGTCTGGCTTTAAACTCCACCGTTCGGGCATATAAATCAAAACGGAAACGGTCAATCAGCAGATAATTATCAACCAACTGATATTGCAAACGGCTGCCCAGTAAATCATCACCATGCTGATCGATAATTACATACTCTTCAAACAATGATTTAGCGGGTGGAATTTGGACAGGATAACGGTCCGGTAATGCATTTCGCCCCTTAATGGCTTGCTCAGAACGTTGCGACTTATCCCATTGCCGGATGATAAATTGCAGAATCATTTTATTCATTAAGCTGGCCACGCAACAAAATTAACAGCGCTTAGCGCACGCAGTTTTTGCCACTGTTTTTGGCACGATACATAGCATCATCGGCGGCGGTGATAAGTTGTTCGGCATTTTCGCCCTGCTCCGGAAACAATGCGACGCCGATACTGGCCGACATATCCACGGCCTGTTCTTTCCAGTAATAGGTTTGACTCAGCTCATGGCGGATTTTTTCTGCGACTGTCCAGGCATGCAAACGATTGTCGACACCATCAAGCAAAATAACAAACTCATCACCACCGAAACGCACTACCGTGTCCGCATCGCGTACGCAGTAACAAATCCGAATCGCCACATCTCGCAACAAAGCATCACCGGCACTATGACCCAGTTGGTCATTGGCCTGTTTGAATTTATCCAAATCGAGATATAACACCGCAAGACCGCGTTTTTCACGTCGAGCTCTGGTCAGTGCCCGCAACAGACGGTCATGAAATAACTGCCGGTTGGGTAGATCCGTCAACGGATCATACATTGCCATGTATTGCAGGCGTTCCAGCATTTGCTGGCGCTCCAGTGCAGTGGTGATTTGTGCCGCTGTGAATTGCAATAACGATTGTTGATGGTCCGTTAATTCGGCTGAGGGGACTTTAAGCAATAACCACCCCAGCAGCTTTTCTTTTGTAGGTAAACCAAGTGCGAATTGATTGTCCGCAAGTTGCCAAATGGTCGGCTCATTTTGAGCCTCTGTAGTCGCAAACTGCATTAATTCGGGTTGCCAGTCAGCATTCGTGCTAAAGATGATATTGAGACCATGGCGGGCATAGATGGCGATAAGATAATCAATCCCATCAATATGCCTTGCCAAAAGTTGTTGCAGCAATGGGTAGATGACCGCTAAATCATCATTCCCATGCACCACTTCCGATATCTCCAGCAATGTCTTCTGCATTGCTTCAGCGGCTTTGATTCGGCTGATATCTCGCGCTACACCCAGGCGCAACTGATGTTGATCTGACCAGCTGGTAGACCACAACAAATGCACCACCCGACCATCTTTGCGGATATAGCGGTTATCAAAATCCATTACCGCTTTATTGCGCATCACTTCGTTGATACTGCCGTGGGTTTTATGCCGATCGTCGGGATGCACCAGTTCCAGCATTTTTTTGCCTATCAATTCTTCAGGCTGATAACCCAGCACCTGTAAAGCGCCCATGCTGGCATAGTGAATCGTGCTGTCTTCGCCCACTGCAAAAAAGGCATCAAGCAACAGGTCAACTTCATCTGGCAATGGATTAAACGGCGTACTTTTCATCGGTATTAACAGTTGGGGAACCCATAGAATCAGCATTAATTATGCCATTATCATGCAGGATAGCGACTTTGCTGACAAACAAAAGACCTCGCCATGCTTAGATTCAACCATGAGCGATCACCTCAGGGGCATTGAAAGGCATTTTCTGTCACAACTTAGCGCTTTTGGGACTCGATTACTGTATAGATAAAAACGGGCATCACTCGGCGGATTGAAGATGAAAATGACCGGATCGTAAAAAATGTAATGCCTGTCGTTGCACTTCATCGTTACCCATAATTAGAGGATGAACGGCTTCAACCACTAGAAAATCATGCATGCCTTTGAGGCCGGCACGTTTGACCGCCACTTTGCCATCATCACGACCGGGGATCAGTGCAGATAAAATTAGATTAATTGAACGGTTGCCAGCAATCACGCCCAGTTCAAAATTGGCCGGTCCCAACTGATTGGGCAGGCTTTGC
>JAWWAG010000123.1:0-5382 GCA_033721795.1 Methylophaga sp.
ATCCCGAACACAGAAGTGAAACAGCTCAGCGCCGATGATAGTGTGGGAGTTCCCATGTGAAAGTAGGACACTGCCAGGCTTTAATATAATAGAAAAGGCCACTCCATTAGGGGTGGCCTTTTTTTTGCCTTGAGGTTTAGGTCATTCTGCCAGATCATTAAACCTAGCTGATCGTGAGAGTGTTATCCCAGTTCGTAGTGTAGCTGAGGCTTTTATTTTCTTGCTTCATCTTCCAGGGTCGGCGAAAACCTTCCCGGGCTATTTTTAAACTGTCGCGACCAAGTTGTTGATTAATAGCGTCCAGAGTTTGCATTAATCTGTCGTTGTGCTTATTGGGGTGGTGAGCAAATAAGTTCAGTTGCTGCTCACTGGTGGCCGATATTTCGCCCAGTATGACGCCGGCTTTGGCATATTTAAACCCGGGTTTATAAATCTCATCTAATATTGCCAGCGCTGCTTTTAATAGTTGTCGGCTATCACTGCTTGCAACAGGCAATGCTGCGGTTTGTTGACCCCGATAAAAGTGTTTCCCTTGATATGGGCTGGTGCGGATATAAACATGGACAGTGGAACATACTGATTGTTGAAAACGCAACTTACGGGCAGCACGGCTGATATACAGGGTGATGGATTCGGCCAGGCTTTGCTTATCAATCACCGGTATCCCAAAACTGCGCGAACTGATAATTTGTTTTTTGGCGGTCTGTATTTGCTCGAGATTGAGGCAAGCTATGCCATTCAGTTCACGAATAGTTTTTTCCATCACCACACTATATTGACGGCGTAATACCTCAGGGTTGGCGCGTTTAATATCCAGTACTGTCGTTAAACCATTATTCTGCAGACGTTGCCCGAGCTTTTTGCCAATGCCCCAAATCTCAACATTAGGCATTTCCACCATCATCTGATCCCGATAGTTTTCGGAGATAATCTCGAAATCACATACACCGTTAAATTCAGGGCGTTTTTTGGCACAATGATTTGCCAGTTTGGCTAAAGTCTTAGAGGCGCCGATACCAACAGAAATAGGCAGGCCAGTCCATTGGCTAATTGTGTCACGCATCTGCTGCCCATAAGCAATCAAATCAAGATGTTGAAAGCCGGTCAGATCCAGAAAACACTCATCAATCGAATAGATCTCCTGATCCGGACAAAACTGGTTGAGAATTCGCATTACACGATTGCTCATATCGGCATATAAAGCGTAGTTCGAGGACAAGGCGACGATATTATGCTGTCGGGCAATATCGGCAAATTTAAACCAGGGAGCGCCCATTGGAATGCCTAAAGCTTTGGCCTCATTACTTCGTGCCACCGCGCAGCCATCGTTGTTGCTCAGTACCACTACAGGCTTGCCATTGAGTTTTGGGTTAAATACCTGCTCACAGGACACATAAAAATTATTCACATCAACCAGTGCGATACGCCGGGCAGCAATAGTCATTTAAAAGCGCCGGAATGCGCCGGTGACGACACCCCAGATCTCAAATTGCATTCCGTCTTTGATAATAATGGGCTGGTAAGCACCGCTGCTGTTTTCCGGTAATAACAGCGGCCTGCCATCTGGACTTTTGCCCAGCCGTTTGATGGTGAATTCACCGTCAACGACCGCTAAGACAATATTGTTCTTACGTGCATGCTTAGAACGATCAACGACCACTTTGTCACCGGGCAGCAGACCGGCATCAATCATCGACTGACCTTCAATAGTGACAAAGAAAGTGGCCTCTTCGTTATCAATCAGAAAATCGTTGGGATCCAGTCGTTTCTCGACATGTTCATCTGCAGGTGATGGAAATCCGGCAGCGACTTTTGAGCTGAACAGCGGCAAACTGATATTTTTAAGTATTGCCGCCGGACGGCTGACGGTGAGCGGCAGAATCCGGGCTGGTATTGGTAAGTTGGCTTTATGGGCGGTTATCAAATCACGTACTATTGACTGCTGACTTTGCGGTACTCGCATCACCACGCTGGGCTCTGTTGTACCACTGCCTTTTTTGCGTCCGGCGCCGGGCCGACGTCCACCGTGCGGATTTATATGTGACATAAATACCTTGATTAAGTGTAACTTAAAATCAAGTTTATTATGCAGCAGCGTGTATGACAAGCATTCAGTGCTTAATCGAGTGCAATATAGTTTTCCGTCTCAAACCGAGGCGTGCAAATAGCCAAAAACACCAAATCACTGCCCCCGGTATTGGTGATACGCTGCGGAGTATCAGGCGGAATCATCACGACATCGCCAGGGAAAACAGTTTGCACCGGCAGATCGCCGACTTCAACGGCACCTTGCCCCTCAAGTATCACGTAGCGCTCACTGGTTGCACTTAATTGGTGCCAGTGGGTGGTTATATTGCGCTCTACGCGTGCATGGGCGATTGATACCGCGGGATCTTGCGCTGAATTAGCAAGCTCATTGATATAGCAACCTTCGACAAAAAAATATTCTTTGCTGGCCGAAAAACGCAGGATATGTGGCTTCATGGCTGAATAGTAACCCTGTTTTTAGTCGCCGGGCAAAGTTGGGACTGGTTGTTTGCGATTAACTATGGCACTTTTAATGCAGCACATTGCCCGAACTCACTTGTAGGGAGGCGCTATATGAAACTGCTCATTGTGCTCTTGCTATTTGTCTCGCCGGTTGAAGCGCAAGAATCGGCGCCATGGAAACGCATGCTGTTCACCGGCGGCAATCATATGATTATGGGTTTTGCACCGCCCACTCTGCATTTTACCGATACGCTGAACATTTTTATCGAAGGTGATGGCAAGCCCGGCATTGCGCTGGAGCTGGCCCGCAGTACCGGTGGTAACTCCGTGTATCTGGCCAGGCCTTGTCAATATCTGGATGCTAGTCGTTTCAACAGCTGTGGCAAAGCCGTCTGGACCTCCCATCGTTATTCTCAAGCTGTTATCGATTCGATGGACAGGGCGATAACCGCGCTGAAAATCCGTTATCGGGCGAAAACGGTTCGGCTGATAGGCTTTTCCGGTGGTGGGGCGGTGGCCAGTATTATTGCAACCAAACGACAGGATGTGGCTTTATTAGTGACCGTTGCCGGTAATCTGGATCATAAGCGCTGGACGGATTATAACGCCTCACAGCCATTGGCAGGATCACTGAATCCGGTTGATTTCAGCAAAGCGCTGGAAGCGATACCGCAGATTCATTTGATTGGTGAGCGCGATGATGTGGTGCCAGGCTCCGTTTTAACGTCTTATTTATCCCGATTGAAAAAGCTGGATAAAGTTACCAGTCATATTATTGTTGGCGCCAACCATACCTGTTGCTGGTCTCTGGCAGTGGCGCAGGTGTTGGATTAGCTTTTATGGCAATCAAGGCGGCAATAGAATTAGTATTGAATGTAATGACAAATCAGTCGAGACTGGCTAACCAGTCATCGTCAGAGCCTTCATTCATTCCTTCAAATAAATAGGTCGATAAATAACGTTCACCGGTGTCCGGTAACATGGCCAAAATCACTGAGCCGGGCTCTGCGTTATCAGCAACTTTCATCGCTGCTGCTAAAGTGCCGCCGCAAGATAAGCCGACAAATATGCCTTCTTCACTGGCAATCCGGAGAGCCCAGTTTTTGGCTTCTTCATCGGTTACCGGATACAATTCATCATGGACTTCAGGATTCAGTACATCGGGAATAAAATCGGGTGTCCAGCCTTGAATTTTATGTGATTGCCAGCCATCTCCCGCTAATAACGACGCATTAGCAGGTTCTGTAGCAACAATTTTAGTGTCCGGACGGGCTAATTTGATCATTTCACCGGCACCAGTCAGCGTGCCGCCAGTGCCCCATCCAGATACCCAGTAATCAAGACGTTTGCCGGCAAAATCCCGGAGAATTTCCGGGCCGGTAGTATTACGGTGATAGGCAGGGTTGGCAGGGTTTTCAAATTGGCGTGCTAAAAACCAGCCATATTTATCGGCCAGTTGTTCAGCCTTTTTGACCATACCGGTGCCTTTTTCAGCGGCCGGCGTCAGGATCACTTTAGCGCCCAGCGCGCGCATGATCTTGCGACGTTCAATCGAAAATGTTTCAACCATGGTGGCAACAAAGGGATAACCTTTAGCAGCACACACCATCGCCAGTGCAATGCCTGTATTGCCGGAGGTCGCTTCCACCACGGTCTGTCCAGGTTTTAGTACACCACGCTGTTCAGCATCTTCGATGATGGCAATTGCCAGTCGATCTTTGACTGAAGCCATCGGATTAAAAGATTCGACTTTGACATACATGTCGACGTGTTTGGGGGCAATATGGTTTAGCCGAACGATTGGCGTATTGCCGATAGTATCCAGAATGCTGTTATAAATCATAATTTGCTCTGCCAAGTAATAATGATTAAGAGTACAAGATGTCAGTTTTATGGCAAGCCTTAAAACAAAAACAGCCGCATATAGCGGCTGTTAAAAGTAACCCCGGCAGGGTTAGTTAGGGCTGCTCACGTGAATGTTTTGTTTGGTGGATTGACCACTGCGGGGTTTTTTGTCAGCTTCGGGATTAGCAGTTTTTTGCAGTGCTTTAAGAATATTTTGTCTGGTGATAGAACCGACCAAACGGTTTTCTTTAATGACCGGCATACACTTAAAGGCTTTTTGCAGAAAAATTTCCGCGACATCGATAATAGAGGCTTCATAATCGATGGTTTCGACATTATGATGCATAAATTCTTCAACACGGCCTGCTGATTCACCCTGATAGGCCGCATTCAGCGCAACTTGCATACAATCTTTTTCGGATAAAAAACCAATCAGATTACCGTGCTGATCAATTACTGGAGCACCTGAGATTTTAAATTCAATCAATTGATGAATCGCTTTAAGCACATCCATATCGGGCGTAAACGTCAGCTTGGTGCCGTTCATATGATCTTTAACTTTCAGTGATGCCAGCATACTGCTCTCTCCTCAGCGGTAACTTAAGCGTTGTCCTGTGCGTGCTTACGTGCCGCACATTGTTGTTTTTCTTCTATGCTGCAGGCACCGCCACAGCTACCTGACAAACCAACCTGATTCAGGCCACCACAGCTGCCTTTGATAGAGCTTCGCCCAAATATGACCCCTATCCCCATGCCCGCAACAACGATTAATAACAACACAAATGCAGCGATAAAGGTCGACATTTAGCCCCCAAAGTCATCAAGCATAATGTTTTCACGCTCAACACCCAAGTCTTCCAGCATTTTAATGACTGCTGCGTTCATCATCGGTGGACCACACATATAATATTCGCAATCTTCGGGTGCCGGATGATCTTTTAAATAGTTCTCATACAATACATTATGAATAAAGCCAGTGTACCCCTGCCAGTTATCTTCAGGCAGCGGATCCGACAGCGCAACTTGCCAGGTAAAGTTGTCATGCTC
>JAWWAG010000124.1:0-5369 GCA_033721795.1 Methylophaga sp.
CCGGGCTTTAAATTCGATGGTGGCTCGACCTGGAATCGAACCAGGGACACAGGGATTTTCAATCCCTTGCTCTACCAACTGAGCTATCGAGCCAACAAGGTGGCGTATTAAACCTGCTTGCCCTGATACTGTCAAGCAAATCACCGCGGGGCCTGTTTAGATAGCTTGTGGCAATGTAGTCATCATGTTGTAATGGCGGCGATTTCGCGTGATATGCACGGACTTAATAATGATAAAAAAACAAAGTTGGGGAGTGGGTCTGGGGTTATTGTTAGCGCTGATTCTGGGCGTTTTACTGGGACCGCTGGTAACGGACGTTAAATGGCATCAGCAATTACAGCAGTTGCTGATTGGGCAACAAGTTGATGCCGATGATGATGCTGAAGATGACGACGCTGAAGCAGTAATGCCGATGACTGTCTCATTGGATGAAACTGCGCAGCAACTGGCCGGTATCGAAACGATCACCCTTGAGAAAAGCAGCTTCTATCCTGAAAACCGGGCGCGTGCCACGGTCGTCAGTATCCAACCGATGCTGCAGAAACGTGCAGAATTACGAAAGCTTCAGGCAGCAGTCGATGTGGCAAAAGTGCGTGAACAGTCAACGCTTCGTGAATTAAACCGCCTGCAAAAACTTGCTAAAGCGACCGGCAGTGTTGCCAATAAAGAAGTACTTGCCGCCGAAGCCGCCTGGCTGGAAGCCAAAGCCACACTGAATCAAGCCCAGGTGCAGCTAGATAATCTACAACGTATTATTCGCCAGCAGTGGGATGCCACGATGGCAGCCTGGATATTCAATCCGGAAGATGTTGCTTTTAAACGACTGGTGGAGCGCTCCGACAGTCTATTGTTGGTGACCATGCCGGTTGGTGAGCCATTGCAAGCCGATGTCAACATGATCCGGGTAGCGCCGGAAGGCGATCGGGCGCAGGCCCGCAAAGCAGAATATGTGGCGCCGGCCATTAGTGTCGACAGCAGCTTGCAAGGTGAAACGTATTATTTCCGTATCGATACCGGTCGGCTGCGCGCAGGAATGCGCCTTGACGCCTGGGTACCGGAAAGTCAGACACCGATTGACGGGGTGATGATCCCCGACAACGCCATCATCTGGTATGCCGGCCAGCCCTGGGCTTATACACAAATAGATGTTGGTTTATATCAACGGGTATCACTGAAAAATACACTGCCGGCAGCCGAAGGATTGTTTGATGAGCGTGGTTTACTCAAGCCTGGCGATGTGTTGGTGATTGATGGTGCACAAACGCTGCTCTCTGAAGAATTTAAATGGCAGATTGTGGAAGAAGACGATGACGATTAAACATCGGCAGCTTCATTCATTTGCGTCATTAATCTAACAGGGACCAGACATGCTCGCTAAACTCGTCGCTTTTTCAGTTCGTTTCCGTGGCGTAGTGCTGGCAATGGCGCTGCTGATGCTGGGTTACGGCGTTTATAAACTATCGAACGCGAGTCTGGATATTTTTCCGGAATTTGCACCGAAACAAGTCATCATCCAAACCGAGTCTCAGGGTCTGACTGCTGAACAGGTAGAAATACTGGTCACGCAACCACTGGAAAATGGTCTCGGCGGGCTGCCGAATGTGGAGTTTGTCCGGTCGGCGTCAACGCCCGGTTTGTCGGTTGTCATCATCACTTTTAAAGACAGTTCCGATACGTTTATAAACCGGCAATTAGTCTCTGAGCGACTGGTTAGTGTGCAGTCAGCGATGCCAAGTGGTATTAACCCATTGATGGTGCCGCTGGAGTCCTCTTCCGGCACGATCATGACCATTGGTCTGACCAGCGAGACTGAAGATTTGATGTCGCTGCGGGCTTTGGTGGATTACACCTTGTCACCAAGGTTGCTGACGGTACCCGGTGTTGCCGATATCAACACCTTTGGCGGTCAGGAAAAGCAATTACAAATTCAGGTCGATCCACTGGCATTAAAACGCTACGACTTGTCAATTAATGACATCACCCGCGTCACGCAGGGGGCTACCGGGTTACGCGGTGTCGGTTATGTGGAAAATCATAATCAACGGATGATGCTGACGATTTCCGGCCAGCCGATGACACCGCAAGCCATGGCCAAAGTGGTGGTGCGAAAACAAGGCGATGATCTGATTTTGCTGGGTGATGTGGCTGAAATCGTCTCGGGCCCTGCCCCGGCAATTGGCGGGGCGGCAATCAGTGGTGAGCCGGGCATTGTCATCATGGTGATTGGTCAGTATCAGGCCAATACCCTGGCGGTGACCGAAGGCATCGAAGCGGCGCTCAATGAGTTCAAAGATGGCTTTGAAGCTGACGGCATCAAATTACATGATGACCTCTTCCGCCCGGCAAATTATATTCAAAGCTCGTTGAGTAATATTCAGCATCATTTAATGGTCGGTGGCGGTCTGGTACTGCTGGTGCTGTTTTTATTTTTGTTTAATCTGCGCACCGCACTGATTTCAATTACAGCGATTCCATTATCATTGTTTGCGGCGATCATCGTGCTGCTGGAACTGGGTATCAATATCAATATTATGGTGTTGGGTGGTCTTGCCATCGCACTGGGTGAGGTGGTCGACGATGCCATCATTGATACCGAAAACATATTCCGTCGACTACGGGAAAATGCCGCTTTAGCAGTCCCCAGACCGACCATGCAGGTGGTTTACGAAGCATCAATGGAAGTGCGTAGTTCGGTAGTCTATGCCAGCTTTATCGTGATGCTGGTGTTTGTGCCTTTATTAACCCTCAGTGGGGTTGCCGGCCGGATGTTCGAGCCGCTGGGTGAAGCTTATATTCTGGCGATTTTTGCCTCATTATTAGTGGCGCTGACGGTGACACCGGCGCTATGTCATCTCCTGCTCAGCAAACAAATGAATCGTGAAACCCGTGAGCCGCCGTTAATTCGGTTAATTACACCGGCTTATGGACGGCTGCTAGGGAAAGTCAGTAGTTATCCCAAACTGACTATTTTCGGGGTATTAATTTTCTGTTTAAGTGGTATTGCCACACTGCCATTTCTCGGTGGTGGCTTTTTACCGGAGCTTCGCGAAGGGCATTACATCATTCACACAGCCAGTATTCCCGGCACCTCGATTGAGGAATCGCTGCGTGCCGGTGGCCTGATTGAACAGCGTGTTGCAGAAATTCCCGGTGTGCGTGCGACCTCACAGTGGGCAGGCCGTGCAGAACGCGGCGCAGATACTTTTGGCACCCACTATAGTGAATATGAAGTTGATCTGGAGCCGGGATTAAGCGGCCCTGAACAGCAGGCAATACTCGATGAAATTCGCGAGGTGCTGGAAGCGTTTCCGGGGATGGCCTCGGAGGTGAATACCTTTTTGGTGGAACGTATCGATGAGACCATTTCTGGTTACACCTCGCCGGTCGTGGTGAATATTTTTGGCAAAGATCTCGATGAACTCGATCAAAAAGCCAAGCAAGTTGCTGCTGTCATGGCTGAAATCGATGGGGCAGCCGATATACAAATTCGCGCGCCGGCCGGTGAGCCGCAAGTGCAATTGCGCCTGAAACTCGATGAACTGGCGTTTTGGGGATTAAATCCGGCTGAAGTCATGGATACCTTACAAACCGCCTATGACGGTGCCCATGTCGGCCGGATTAACGAAGGTAACCGGCTGTTTGATGTCGTGGTGGTATTACCGGAAGCGCTACGCAAACAACCCCGTCAAATACTGGAACTGCCGCTGCGCAGTGCTGATGGCATCATAATCCGTATGGGCGATGTGGTTGAGTTAAATCAAATTTCGGGTCGTCATGCAATCCTGCATCAGGGCGGACAACGCCTGCAAACTGTGACTTGCAGCGTCAGTGGCCGCGATTTGAACTCGTTTTTTGCTGAACTCAGTGAACGGGTGCATGACGAAGTCGAATTTACCGCTGATGTATATCCGGAATTTACCGGTGCGGCGGTGGCTCAGGCACAATCGCGAGAGGATTTGATTGTGCATTCCAGTCTGGCTGGTATTGCCGTGTTACTCCTCCTCTATATGGCATTGCGCAGTTTGCCGAATATGCTGCTGGTATTAATTAATCTGCCATTTTCGCTGGTCGGTGGTGTGATTGCGGTGTTAATGACAACCGGTATTTTGTCGATTGGCTCTCTGGTCGGTTTTGTCACATTATTTGGTATTACGTTGCGCAACTCCATCATGCTGGTGTCGCATTATCATTATCTGGTGGAAACCAAAGGTGAGCCGTGGAATATGCAAACGGCGATTCGCGGTGCGCAGGAGCGTTTGCCATCAATTCTGATCACGGCTTTGGTCACAGCACTGGCAATGTTACCGATTGCGATGAATGCGGACAGTCCGGGGCGGGAAATCATGGGCCCGATGGCGGCCATTATTATTGGCGGTCTGGTTTCGTCAACGATTTTAAATTTGCTGGTGTTACCCAGTGTGATGTTACGTTATGGCAAATTCCGGCAATCCACACAGGAAGAGCTGATTGGTTAAATCAGTCCAGTGGTGTCAGCAAGGCAACGGCGATGATCAGCAACACGACGCCTACCATCGCTAACTCCAGCCACATCAGTTGCCAATCGCGAAGGTTTTAACCGATTCGCCACGCCGCTCTGCAAAGTACATATAAATGTCGCGTAACTCTGCGGGCGTAAAAGTAATCAAAATCAGTTGCTGGCCAGGGTAAATCAGGTTGGGATCACGGCCCATGCTGTTGGTTTTGAAATTAAACACATGACTGGTGGTCGCTTTACCATCCAGTATTTTGCCCAGAAATGAACTGAAACCATCCGGCAGAGGTTCATCTGCATCGGCCGGAATAGTGACACTGACCGTTGATTGCCGACCCAGACCATCAATGCGCATGCCGCGGCGGAATTTATCAATCAGACCCGTCTGAATAATACCCCATAATCCCTGCCGATCCGCTTCTGTGACGCGATGTAAATACAGCAAACTATCATCGTTCACCGTGTCATCATCCAGAATATCTTTAATCGCCAGTTCCTGAGTACCGCGATTAATGGTGACATTCATTTCCTGATCTTTATCAATACCGGAATCAGCCAATTCTCCTGCCGTTATTTGACGTTGTTTTTTTTCGCGTCTGATTTCGGTAACGGTTTCATCAATATCGTCGCGTTTCAGTAATTCAGTCAAAGGCGCGGTAATTTCTTCACCGGATTGGGTCACGACTGTGACCGGTGCGATATGATCTTCCTCACGTTTACCGATATCATTGATTGTTGTTTGCTCGCGGCTTTCTTCTGTGTAATTAAGCGTCAGCGGGGTGTCTTCTTCCAAACTGTCATCTGCCATCAATTTTTCAAGCGTGGTGACACGTTCTTCGAGTCTTGGCAGGGCGATGATGCTGTCAGCACGGACAAA
>JAWWAG010000125.1:0-5319 GCA_033721795.1 Methylophaga sp.
CTTATCATTGGTGAAGTGGTCAAATTACATGGCCAACTGGCCTGGTTTTAAGTCTAAAAAATCAAGCCTGTAACGGCTTTTGGGAAAAATAGGAATTTTTCCTAATTCCCTGTGAAACACCACGTGCTAGCATCGCTCTCAGCTTCATAGAAAGCTTAATAAATAATGATACAAAACCTGGGAGAGTATAAATGACCATTCCGTATCGGCGCAGGCTGCTGCCCGCGTTACTTCTGTCTGCGTTGGGGGCCTCAATGGTGGCGCATGCTGAAGAAGATAATGTCGAACTGAGCAATATCGAAGTTATTGGCACAACACCCATCGGCGGCGTTGGCCTAGAGGCGGATAAAATCGCCGCGAATGTCCAGTCTGCAAATGCTGAAGATATTGAGCGTACACAGGCGCTGGATATTTCTGATTTTTTAAATCAAAACTTTGGCAGCATTAGCCTAAATAGTGCGCAGAACAATCCATTCCAGCCGGATCTGAAATACCGTGGTTTTACCGCTTCACCACTGGTCGGTAACGCGCAGGGTTTATCGGTTTATATGGATGGTATTCGTGTCAACGAGCCATTCGGTGATGCTGTCAACTTTGAACTGATTCCTGAAGCCGCTATTGCCAATATGAATTTGATTCCCGGTTCGAATCCGGTGTTTGGTTTAAATACATTGGGGGGGGCACTGTCGATCGAAACCAAAGATGGTTTCCGTAATCCGGGCCACAGTCTGGAAGCTTATACCGGTTCATTCAACCGTGACTCTGGCACCATTGAAAGTGGTGGTAGCGATGGTAACCTCGCTTATTACGTGACAGGTTCTGTAACTAAAGAAGATGGCTGGCGTGATTTTTCACCATCACGGGTTGAGCAATTATTTACCAAACTGAGTTATGCCAATGAAGATTCCACTTTGGATTTCACTTTTCTTGGTGTCGACAGTGATCTGAATGGTAACGGTGCATCCCCGATTGAATTGGTGGCGATGGATCGTGAAGCAGTATTTACCCACCCTGATAATACTCAGAATGAACTGCGCCAGTTTGGTCTGAATGGTTCACATTGGCTCAGAGATGATGTGATGTTATCGGCCAATACTTATTATCGTATCAGTGATCGCAGCACTTTTAATGGCGATGGTTCTGAGTTAGGTGTTTTGGGTAATCAAGTCGGTGAAATTGAAGGCGATCCTCCTGCAATTGAACCAGATGAGGTCTTTCTCAGTGATGCAGCGGCTTTTGGATTTACAGATGGTGATTTTGTTGCCCTGAATAATACCAGTGAAACTGAACAGGATAGCTATGGCTTCAGCTTACAAAGTACGTTTCTGCAACCGTTATTTGGCCGTGAAAACCAGCTGATTATCGGTGCTGGCTATGATCGCTCTGATGTCGATTACAGCTCGCAATCTGAAATTGCTCGTTTCACATCAACACGCGGTACAGATGGTACCGGCATTATTATTCCGGATACCATCGTTGACGGAAATATTGAAACCGATACCTACAGCGTCTTCTTTACCAATACCCATTCGCTGACAGATCGGTTGGATTTGACATTAGCTGGTCGTTATAACTGGATTGCCGTTGATATTTCCGGGACCAGTGGTGGTGGTACGCAGGATCTGAACGAAAGTGGTAACACACATAATTTCAAACGTTTTAACCCATCAGTTGGTTTGACTTATGCGTTACAGGAAAACATGACTGCGTATGGTAGCTACAGTGAATCAAACCGGGCGCCAACTCCGTCAGAGCTGACCTGTTCTGAGCCGGACAGTCCATGTACTTACCCTAATGCATTTTTAGCAGATCCACCGTTGGAAGATGTTATTGCACGTACGGTTGAAGCCGGTTTGCGTGGTCAGGAGGGTGCAATTGGCTGGAATGCTGGCGTGTTCTATACCGAGTTGAAAGATGATCTATTCTTCTTCCCGGATTCTGAAGATGAAGTTGATAACCCGGACCCACGTCTGACGTTAGGTAATTTCGATAATATCGATAAAACTGCTCGTGCCGGTCTGGAATTGGCATTGTTTGGTTCACATGACCGCTTGGACTGGTTTGCCAACTATTCTTATATCAAGGCGACTTTTGAAGACGAGTTTGTCTACGCTCGTGAAGTGGATGGTGATCCTGTTCAGTTTACGGTTGAAGAAGGTGATCGTCTGCCTAGTATTCCGGCGCACAATTTCAAAATCGGTGCAGATTATGCGTTTACCGATAAATTGTCTCTGGGCTTTACGGCAAACTATGCTTCAAGCCAGTATTACCGTGGTGATGAAGCCAATGTTGATAAGAAAATTTCGCACTATAAAGTGATGAATTTGCATGGTCGTTATAAGGCGACCAAGAACCTGCAATTCTTTGCCAAGGTCGATAATGTCTTTGACAGTGAATACAACACGTTTGGTTTGTATGGTGAGCCGGATGAAGCCCCGGGCTTTGATTTTGAAGATCCGCGCTTTGTTGGCGCCAGCTCTCCTCGAGCTGGTTGGATTGGCTTTAAGTACACGATGTAAGGCTATAAACGAAAAAGGCCGCACTTGTTGCGGCCTTTTTTTTAGATAAGACACGCGTTTAACAGGAACAAATATGCAGCAAATTTTGATGGCCATAATAGCAGCAATGCCGATGCAGGCAGAGGCAATGGATAACGTCAGTGACCGCTTTGAAATTTGTATGCAAAAGGTTTTGCAGCAGCAACCAGGTCAGGTCATCAAGGTGGAAAAGAAACTTGAAGCCGGCATGATGATGTATGAGTTTGATGTCCGTGGTAAAGACGGACTGGATTGGGATATCGAGTGTGTGCAAGAAACGGGTGAAATTTGGGAAGTTGAGCGGGAAGTACAAAATCCCAACGACCCGCTATTTAAATCCAAAGTAAAAGTGGGTGAAAAAGCCGCTCGAAAGATTGCTTTAGAAAAATATCCCGGCACAATTCGTGAAGTTGAATATGAAGTCGAAGCCAAGGGGACTGCTGTTTACGAGTTCGACATTGATATGCCCGACGGCCGGGAAATGAAAGTCGAAATCAATGCCACGACGGGTGTTTTGCACGAAGCCAATCAGGAAATCTGGCAAGTCGGCTTGGAATAATCAGTAAAAGCGTAATGATAAATCCAGGGCTTTGATATCTTTGGTTAATGCACCTACTGAGATACGATCGACACCGGTTGCAGCTATTTGCCGGATATTATCAATTGTAATACCACCAGACGCTTCCAGTTTAGTTTGCCCTTGATTTAGGCTGACAGCCTTTTGCAACTCATCCAGTGAAAAGTTATCCAGTAGAATAATATCGGCCTGTGCTTGAAGCGCTTGCTGGAGTTCTTCGAGGTTTTCAACCTCAACTTCTACCGAAACACTTGGGTGTAATATCCGCGCCTGCTGAACGGCCGCCTGAATACTGCCTGCTGCCTGAATATGATTTTCTTTAATTAAAATGGCATCAAACAGGCCAAATCGATGGTTAACGCCGCCGCCACAGCGTACAGCGTATTTTTGCGCCATTCTGAAACCCGGCAGTGTTTTTCGGGTATCCAGCAAAGCGACGGGTAATCCAGCTAATTCATCAGCGTAGTTGCGGGTCAGACTTGCGGTTGCTGATAATGTTTGGAGAAAATTCAAAGCGGTCCGTTCACCGGTTAAAATATGCCGGGCGGGGCCAGAGATTTCACAAATAATGTCATCGGCATTTAACCGTTCACCATCGTGTTTTTGCCAGTGAATTTGAATCCTGTTATCCAGTTGCTCAAAGACTGCATTTAGCCAGTCGCTCCCGCAAAGCACGCCTTTTTCTCTGCAAACCAGCCTTGCATTAGCCTGTGCGCTTTCTGGAATCAGCCCGGCAGTTAAATCTTGCTGGCCCATATCTTCAAGTAAAGCCAGCTTGACTTGTGACTGAATAAATTCGGCGGGAATAGGATTGGTGATGGACATAGATAATTCTTGGCAAATCAAAATAGGGTAACTGCTCGGCGTTTGATAATCTATGGTTAATAAACAAAACACGAGGTGCAGGTGGAAATAGAAAAGCAAAGTGGTTGGTTAGTCCCTGTCACGCAACTGGTTTCGCCCAATTATGATGAACGCCCGGATGTGGATGATATCTGCGGAATTATTATTCACAATATCAGCCTGCCACCGGGCGAGTTTGGCGGTCCATGGATTGCTGATTTGTTTCTGAACCGGCTTGATGTCAACGCCCATCCTTATTTTGCTGAGATCGCCGGTTTAAAGGTGTCATCCCACTTGTTGATTCGCCGGGACGGTGAAGTCCAGCAGTTTGTGCCTTTTACCAAGCGTGCCTGGCATGCCGGTCAATCTTGCTGGCAGGGGCGTGAACGATGTAATGACTTTACCATTGGAATTGAAATGGAAGGCGATGATTTTTCGCCTTTTGCCGATGAGCAATATCAACAGCTGGCCAGTGTCATTAAGCTGTTGAT
Source organism: Methylophaga sp. (assembly GCA_033721795.1). Classification (GTDB taxonomy): domain Bacteria; phylum Pseudomonadota; class Gammaproteobacteria; order Nitrosococcales; family Methylophagaceae; genus Methylophaga. The sequence continues at coordinate 4,449 of JAWWAG010000125.1, forward strand.
CGCAACTTACCCTAAGCTGACTACTGAGCAGATTGCCGGTCATGAACATATTGCGCCCGGTCGCAAAACTGATCCCGGCCCATTTTTTGACTGGCAGCGTTTACAGGGGTTATTACAGGCATAAAAAAACCGCCCGGCCAAAACGGGGCGGTTTTTTGAAGTGCTGAATAATTATTCAGTGATGGCAATCAGTTCAATAGTAAAAACCAATGTTTCATTAGGACCGATCTTATCACCAGCGCCTTGTGGGCCATAAGCCAGACTCCCTGGGATAACCACGCGCCATTTGGCACCTTCTTTCATCATTTGCAGTACTTCTTGCCAGCCTTTAATAACACCATTAACAGGGAAAGTCGCGGGTTCACCACGGTCATAAGAGCTATCGAATTTAGTGCCGTCAATCAAGGTACCTTCGTAATGTGCAATGACTTTGTCATCAGCGCTTGGCGTGGCACCATCACCGGCTTCAATAATTTGGTATTGCAGGCCACTTTCAGTGGTTTTAACGTCAGGGTTCTTGGCGTTTTCTTCCATAAAGGCTTTTGATTCAGCCTGTTTTTTATTCATGATTTCAGCCAGTTCTTGTGATTTTTTTTGCTGGAACTGACTGATAACTTGTTCGGCAGTCGCTTGATCTAACTGTGGCTGTTTGCCATCCAGCATATCTTGTACACCCGCAGCAAATGCATCGATATCTAAATCTACACCTTCAGACTTCATATTTTGTCCGACTTGAATACCAAAAATATAGCTGAGTTTCTGCTGTTCTGAATCGAGGTTGGCTTGGGCCATTACATTTGCTCCGAATAACAAGGGTAAAAAAGCGATAAATTTCAAGTTCATTGTTTGATAACTCTCAAATAATTAATAA